>NZ_JAWLCN010000003.1:0-300000 GCF_041687135.1 Vulgatibacter sp.
AGCTGCGCTCCCGGGGGGAGTCGCTGGCTCGATGGAATTGCGATTGCTCCGCAATTCGACGTTACTGGCTTGCTATTCAGTTTTCAGAGACCAACCTGTTCCGCTTCCCCGCCGGCCGGCCAGGCCGTCCGTCGAGGTGGGCGGCGCTTTTAGCTCGCCGCCGCTTTTCCGTCAAGCGGCTTTTTTCAGCCGCCTTTCGGCGCCGGCTTCTTCAACCGGCTGGAACCTCTCGGCTATTTGCCGAGTCCGATCCCGCGGACGCCCCAACTTCGGAGCCCCGCCCTCACCTTGCCGGCAGCGCCGGTTCGTCGAGGTGGGCGCGGCTTCTATCCCGCCGCGCCGTTTGCCGTCAAGCGGTTTCTTTCAACCACCGTTCGGCTCCGGCTGCTTCCAACCGGTCGGAACCATTCGGCTATTCGCCGATTCGGGTTCCTCTCTCGGCGTGCCGGCGATGCCGTCCGTCGAGGTGGGCGCGGCTTTTACGATCCGCGTCCCGTCACCGTCAAGCGTTTCGTTTCGAAAGGCTCTCCGGTTGCCGATCTTGCGATCGGCACGGCAGCTGGTAGGCCGAGGCCCCGCCTTCCACCGCCTCCCGCCGGGCGAACGCGCGAGCGTTGCCGCAGTTTTTCTGCGGGGTTGCCCGACCTCGATCCGAGGGGAGTTCCTCCGTCACGGCGCAAAGCGCAGCAGCGAAGGTTTGCGAACAGTAGGTTCGGGTCCGTGGTCTGTCAACTTCCGTGTGTTCGACGCAGCGGCGATTTGATCAAACGGGGCCCGGCGCTTCGCTTCGGGCCAGTTCCGCCAGGGCAAAGCGGGCCAGCGGGTCCAATCCCCGCTGCGCACACCAGCGGTGGTTCACCACGGCGAGGAGCCGGTCCACCAGCTCGGCGTCGAGAACGTCCGCGCCCTCAGGGAGGCGCTCCGTGAAGTTCAGGGGGCACCAGGTCGCCTGGCCCTTCTCGCCCAGGTCCAGCCCCACGGCGCCTGCAGGCACGAAGCCCGGCGGGTAGCGGAGCGGGAGCCCCTGGGTCCTGCAGACGAGGGGCCGCGCTTCGTAGATGCGGCAGCGCCCGTCGTCTCCGAGCATCACGCAGCGCCCTGCCTGGCGGGCCTCCGCCGTGGCGGCGATGGCGTCGCGCTGCGCCGCAGGCAGGCTGGCCAGATGGGCAGCCACCGCTGCAGCCTCCACCGGCGCCACCTCGAGCTCCACCTGACAGCAGGCGTCGCATCCGGCGCGGCATGCCATGTCGGCCGACCGGCGCCCGGCGATCCCGGCAGCGAAGGCTTCCACCCGCGCCACGGCGGCTCGGTACTCGTTCAGCTCGTCCATCCGTCCTCCCGATGCGGCGATCCAACCGGCGGGCGCCCCCGCGCGTTCCGCCGGCACGCGGGTCTTCAGCCCAGCTCACCGGCCAGGTGGAGCACCACGGCGAGCGCAGCAAGCCCCGCGGTCTCGGTGCGAAGGATGCGGGGGCCGAGCCCCACCACCGCCCCGCCGGCAGCGCGCACGGTCTCGACCTCGGCGGCGGTGAGCCCACCCTCCGGCCCGATCACCAGCGCCAGCGGCTCGCCCAGGTGGGCGGCAGACCAGGCGCCGAGGCGCACGATCCCCTCCTCCTCCCAGAGCACGGCGACCTTTTCGCCGCGCGAGGCGGCAGCGGCGAGGAAGGCCTGCAGGCCGGAAGGCTCGTCGACCGCCGGCACGTCGGCGCGGCCGCACTGCCGGGCTGCTTCTTCGGCGATCCGGCGCCAGCGCTTCGCGCGGTCGGCCCCCTTCACCGCGTCGAGGCGGACGACGCAGCGCTCGAGCTGCAGCGGCGCGATCCGCGCGGCGCCCAGCTCGGTGGCCTTCTGCACCACGAGGTCGAGCTTGTCGCCCTTGGCCAGTCCCTGCGCCAGCGTGATCCGCGGCGCGCGGGCGCGCTCGTGCCCCTCGCCGAGGGAGAGCGTCGCCGCGTCGTCGCCGACCTGCACGATCCGCGCGGGATAGACCTTGCCGCTGCCGTCGAAGACCTCGAGCTCGTCGCCAACCCCGAGGCGCAGGACACGCAGCAGGTAGTGCAGCGCATCGCCCTGCACCACCGCGCTGCCAGCGGCGATCTGCTCCGGTGGGACGAGGAGCCTGCGCATCGGCCCTACGCCCGCTCCATCCAGACCAGCGCCCAGTCGCCGCGGGTGCGGCGATCCCGCAGGCGCATCCCGTTCTTCTCGTAGGCGGCGATCACGTCGTCGGCCTGTCCCACGAGGATGCCGGAGAGGAGCAGCTCACCGCCCGCCTCCACCGTGGCGACGATGGGCCGCACCAGGTCGATGAGCGTCACCGCGAGGATGTTCGCCACCACCACCGGGAAGCGCTCGGCGACGGCCTCGATGCCAGTGCCCGAGGTCTCGATCTCCGGCACGCCGTTCTTGGCGGCGTTCTCCTTCGCGACCTGCACGGCCACGGGATCGTTGTCGATCATCACCACCCGGCCGGCGCCGAGCAGCTTCGCGCCGATGCCGAGGATGCCGCTGCCGCAGCCCACGTCGAGGACCGCAGCGCCGGGGCGCCGCTCCAGCACCTCGACCAGCCCCTCGAGGCAGAGCGAGGTGGTGGCGTGGCCGCCGGTGCCGAAGGCCATGCCCGGCTCGATCACCACGGCGAGCGAGCCCGCCGGCACCTTCTCCCAGGGCGGCAGCACCCAGATCTTCCCGGCGACGTGGAGCGGCTGGAAGTGGAGCTTCCAGGTCTCCGCCCAATCCTCGTCCTTGAGCCGCGAGACGCCGACGCGGATTTCGTGGCCCATCGCCTCCTCCTCGAGGCGGGAGCGGACGGCGTCGGCGATCGCCTCGCCGTCCACCTCACCCTCGAAGAAGCCGATCACCTGCGAGCGCCCCTCGGGCAGCGGCTTCATCCCGGGGGGCGGGAGGATCTCGTGGTCGCGGAGCTCGACCCCGCCCGCCTCCTCCTCGTGGAGGAGCCACGCTGCCAGATCGGCCAGCTCGTTGGGCACGTCGAAGGTGAGGGCGAGGTAGGTGCGCATGCCGGTGCTCTCTGGCGGAGCGCGAGGGCCCCGCCGTCAGGTCGAACGAGCCGGCGTTACCATGGCGAGGACGCTCCGGTCCATGACCAGATGGCGCCGCGCCGCCGCGAGGATCTGCTCGCGGGTGACGCTCTCGATCCGCTCCTGGTAGCGGGTGAAATTCTCCGCCCCCATGCCGTAGGTCTCGTCGAGGGCGATCACCGCTGCGCGGGCGGCGTTCTTCTGCAGGCCGATGGCGTGGCTGCCCACCAGGTAGCGGCGGGCCCGCTGCAGCTCCTCCTCGGTGATCGGCTGCTGCACCACCTTGTCGAGCTCCGCCCGAATCCCCGCCACCGCGTCGTCGAGCTTCTCCGGCGAGGTGCCCATGTAGACGGCGAAGTAGCCCGGGTCGATCCCCTCGAGGTTGAAGGCGGTGACCGAATAGGCCATGGACCGCTTGTCGCGCAGCTCGACGAAGAGCCGCCCGCCCTGCCCGGCGAGGACGCTGGCGAGGAGCTCGAGGGCGTGCCGATCGGGATCGGCGAAGCGCGCCCCCGCGAAGCCGAGGATGAGGTGCGCCTGCTGCTTCTCCATGTGCCGCTCTGCACGGCGCGGGGCCTCGATCGGCGCCTCGGGCGCCACCTGCGGCGGCGGGTGGCTGGCGGCGCCCTTCTCGCCGAAGAGCTCCTCCGCCAGCGCGAAGGCGTGGTCGGGATCGACGTCGCCCACCAGGGTGAGGACGAGGTTGTCCGCGCCGTAGTGGGTTCCGTACCAGCGCTGCAGATCGTCGGGGCCGAGGCGCTGGACCACGTCGAGCTCGCCGATCGGATCGAGGCGATAGGGGTGGGTCTCGTAGAGCGTCTGGGAGAAGAGGTCGAAGGCGACGCCGCTCGGGTTGTCGTCGCGGGCGCGGATCTCCTCGAGCTGCAGCGCCCGCTCCCGCTCCACCTCCTTCGGATCGAAGGCGGGCTCCCGCAGGCACTCGGCGAAGAGGCGGAAGGAGGCGTCGAAATTCCTGGCGAGGAAGTCGCCGCGCAGGCCGAAGGAGTTGCGGCCGGAGTTGCCGGCGAGGGAGCAGACCAGCTCGTCGCTCAAGGCGGCCAGCTCGCGGGCGCTGCGGCGCTTCGTCCCCTTGGTGAGGGAGCGCGCCAGCAGATGATGGATGCCGTTGACCGCCGCGTCTTCGTAGCGCAGGCCGCCCAGATACGCTGCACGGACCGCGACGATGGGCACCGCGGGCTCCTGCTTCACCAGCACGCGGGCGCCGGAGGGGAGCTGGGCCTGCACGATCCCCGCGCCGAGCTTGCGGCGCTGCACCGTGGAAGCCCGGCGGCCGGGCTGCGGCGCCTCCTGCTGCCGCGGCGCCTCCGCCGCAGCTGCAGGCTGCTGCCCCTGCACCGCCGCCTCCGCCTCGTCGGCGACCTTGCGCAGCATCTCCTCGCTCGCGGGGCCCTCGCTGCCGGTGAGCACCACGGCGTTGAGCCGCTCGGAGCGGAGGTAGCGATCGCAGGCGGCGCGGATCTCCTCGGCGGTCGCCTGGCGGATCCGCTCGTAGTAGCGCTTCTCGAAGTCGAGGGAGCCGGTCACCGTCTCGTAGAAGCCGAGCTTGCGGGCGGTGCCCTGCACCGTCTCCCGCTGCCAGATCGACTCCGACTCGAGCAGGCGCTTGGCCACCTCGAGCTCGTGGGCGCCCACCGGCTCCCGGCGCATCCGGTAGACCTGCCGGAGGATCTCCGCGGTGGCGGGCTCCACCTGCTCGTGGCGGAGCATCCCGCCCACCACGAAGAGGCCGGGATCCTTCGGCGTGTAGGCGTAGGCGTAGACCTCGTTGACGAGGCGCCGCTCGCGCTTGACCTCCATCACCAGCCGGGCGCTGTCGCCGTGGCCGAGGAGCGCGGCGGCGAGATCGAGGGCGGCGAGATCGTCGTGGTGCACGTCGGGGATCGGGAAGGCGAGCGCGAGGTGGGTCTCCTGCAGCGGCTCCTTCGTCACCTTCGCCCGCATCGCCTCCTGCGGCGCCTCGGCAGCACGGCCGGGCCGCTGGCCCACCGTCGCCTTGGTCGAGCCCCAGAGCGACTCGATCTGCCGCAGCGCCTTCCCCTCGTCGAAGTCGCCGGCGATGACGAGGCAGATGTTGTCGGGCGTGTAATAGCGCCGGTAGAACGAGAGCACGTCGTCGCGCTCGAAGGAACGCACCGTCTCCGGGTAGCCGATCACCGGCCGCCGGTAGGGATGGGCGCCGTAGGCCAGGGTGAACATCTCGCGGGAGGCGCGGCGCGAGGGCATGTCGTTCGCCCGCTTGATCTCCTCGAGGACCACCTCGATCTCGCGGGAGAGCTCGCCTGCGTCGAAGACCGAGTGGAGGACCTGGTCGGCGAGGACGTCGAGGCCCTGCTCGAAGAAGCGCGAGGCGATGGTGAGGTGGTAGACCGTCTGATCGAAGGAGGTCCAGGCGTTGACCTCGCCGCCCCGGGCCTCGATGTCCCGCGCCACCTCGCCGGGCCCTCGCTTCGCGGTCCCCTTGAAGAGCATGTGCTCGTGGAGGTGGGCGAGGCCCGCCTCCCGTTCGGTCTCGTCGGCGGATCCGACCTGCACCCAGGCCTGGAGCGCCACGACGGGCGCCGCGTGGTTGGGGTGGAGGATGACGGTGAGGCCGTTGTCGAGCTGGTGGCGCAAGGTGCCCTCCGGAGGGTCTGCCACACGGGCGGTGAAGCCTTTGCGGCGGGAAGAAGCGATGGGACGCGGGCCGTCCGGGGCGTAGCGGGACGGGCAGGCGTGCAACCGACCGAAGGTGCGGTTCCCGGCCGGGGCTGTCAACGCCATCCGCGGGGCTTGCCGTGATCGGGAAGGCGCTTGCGTGCTACTCTCCGAACCCCTGTTCTTTCCGGGAGATGCAAGCGATGGAGAAGCACCTGCCCTTCGCCGACGCGGACGAGGCCCTGCCCGAGATCGAGTCGAACGAGGTGGTCCTCGTGAGCGATACCACCGCAGGCCCCCGTGGCGAGACCGTCGAGGAGGTGACCGCGCGGCTCGAGGCCCTGCTCGCCGACACCCGCGGCGAGCTCGGCGCGCGGCTCGCCGAGCTCGAGGGCGAGGTCGAGGCGCTGCGCGAGACCGAGGCGCTGCACGTGCAGGAGATCGAGGAGCTGCAGGCGCAGCTCGCCAGCCGCGAGGCCCCGCGGGCGGAGGGCGGCGGCAACGCGACGCTCCTCTCCATGCTCCACGCCGAGCTCTCCGCGGCGCAGTCGGATCGGGAGCGTCTCGCAGCGCAGCTCGCCGAGGTGGAGGCGGATCGCGAGGCGATCCAGGACGACCTCGCGGCGCAGATCGCCAACCTCGCCGGACAGCTCGCCGCCCGGGACGCCGAGCTCGCTGCGGTGCAGCGCAAGGCGGGCGGGCCCGCGCAGGCCGGAGGCGACGAGGCCCTCGCAGCGCGGGTCGAGGACCTCGAGGCGGAGAACGGCTTCCTCCAGGCGGAGATCGACAGGCTCGCGGCGCAGGTGGCGGCGACCCGCCGCTGAGCGCGCGAAAAGCGAGCAGCTGGACGAGGGCGTGCTGCCAGAGGCGGCGCGCCCTTCTTCGTACGAAGCGCGCCACCGTTTGCGCATCACCAGAGCTTGCGCCTGCCTCCGATGCAGGCGAAGAAGCAACGCCCCGGGCTGCGAGCTGGAAGGCCACCACGACCCGGGTGTTGAAAGGGACGCCTTGGTCTCCTTCGCTTCGCGCTTCGGCGTCTACGTCCACTTCCCCTACTGCCTCTCCAAATGCCCCTACTGCGACTTCGCGTCGGTGGTGGCGGCGGAGGTGCCGCACGCCCGCTACCGCGACGCGGTGGCGAGAGAGCTCGCGCTCCGCGCGTCCGAGCACGGCAGGCCCGCAGGCGGCGTCGAGTCGCTCTACTTCGGCGGCGGCACACCCTCGCTCTGGGACCCGGCCTGCGTGGCCTCGACGATCGAGACGGTCGACCGGCTCTTCGGCATCGCCCCCGGCTGCGAGATCACCCTCGAGGCGAACCCCGGCGCCTCGGACGCGGCCCGCTTCGGCGCCTTGCGCAGCGCAGGCGTGAACCGCCTCTCGATCGGCGTGCAATCGTTCGAGCCGGCGATCCTCGCCGGTCTCGGACGGCAGCATTCGCCCGAGGAAGCGGTGGCGGCGCTGCGGAGCGCCAGGGCGGCGGGGATCGACAACCTCTCCCTCGACCTCATCTTCGGCGGCCCGGGGCAGACCCCGGCGATGGCCCGCGCCGACGTGGAGCGGGCGATCGCCCTGGGGCCCGAGCACCTCTCCTGCTACGGCCTCACCCTCGAGGGCCTGGCCGAGGAGGTGCGCCTCGCCAAGGACGTGAAGCGCGGCAGGGTGCAGGTGCCCGACGACGCGGCGCAGGCGGAGATGGGCGAGCTGGTGCGCGAGGCCCTCGCTGCAGCAGGCTACGAGCGCTACGAGATCTCGAATTACGCCAAGGCGGGGCGCGAGTCGCGGCACAACTCGCTCTATTGGCTCGGGCGCGAATACGTCGCCGCCGGATGCGGCGCCCACGGCTTCCGCCGCACCGCTGGCGGCGGCGGCTACCGCTACGGCAACCCGCGCAAACCCGAAGCCTATCTCGCGGCGGCGGAGGCTGGCGGCGCACCGGAGGTGGAGCGGGACACGATCTCGCCGGCGGAGCTCTTCGAGGAGCGGATCTTCCTCGGCCTGCGCCTCACCGCGGGCTTCGATCTCGAAGCGGCTGCACGGGAGACGGTGGGCGCGCTCCCCGCGGAGATGGAGCGCAGGCTGGCGAAGCTCGTGGCGCAGGGGCTGGTGGTGCGCGAGGGCAGCTCCCTGCGCTGCACCGAGCGCGGCCTCGACTACCACACCGAGGTGGCGGTGCAGCTGCTGCCGGACGAGACGGTGGCGCTGCCGGTGGTGGGCTGACCGAGGCGCGGGCGGGCCACAGCTGGTGCGGGGGCCCGTCGCCCGAGGCCGCGGATCAGCGCTGGATCACCAGCTCCACCGACTGCGCCCGATCCACCGCCGAGACCCAGGCGGCGAAGTCGCCGTAGGCCGCAGGCTCCACCCGGTTGCGGTGGAGATCGAGCGCCTCGCGAATCGCGATCGTCCTCCCGTCCACGGCGACGTCGCGCTTGTAGTCGCCGAAGGGCCCGTGCTCCCGCGCCGCCTCGACGCCGCCGACGAGCGTGGCCCCCTCGGGAAGCTCGAGCTGCACCGAGATCCGGGCCTGCTCCGCCGACGCCACGAGGAGCGGCGTCTCCCTGCTGCCGCGAGCGAGGAAGCGGCGGCCGAGGTTCGCCTGGAACATCTCGAGCTGCAGCCGCTGCCTGCCCTCGCCGAGGTCGCGGGCGAAGCCGGGGAGCCGGAAGGCGTAGCGCACCGCCACCCCGTCCGCCTCGTTCTCCAGCTCCAGCGACTCGAGGGTCAGGCCCGGGAAGATCCGCGCCAGCGAAGCCTCGATCACCTGCTTGCGCCGCTCGGGATCCATCCGCTCGAGCCCCGCCCGCGCTGCGGCGCCCTCGAAACCGAGGTAGCGCTCGACGCCGGTGCCGCTGAGGGCACCTTCCGCGTCGAGAACGAGCCGGAGCTCGGTGTCGCGCCCCTGCCTGCCGCCGTGCTTCGGCGTGGTCGTCCGCTGCGCCACGGTGCTCCCGGGCTCCGGCAGGATCCAGGCGGTGGCACCCTGCGCCTGCGGGGCGACGGCGCCGAAGGGGGCCCAGCGGGTGGTGGGATCGAGCCAGATCCAGTCGGCCTCGGGGCCGGGCCGCACCACCAGCGCCAGGTGGCCCCAGCGGCTGGCGTCGGGGAAGCGGTAGGGATCGGGGTCGACGTCGAAGGTGCGGACCGCCGCATAACGCGCGTCGATCCCCAGCGCGGCGAAGGCCGCCTTGAGCAGGAGGAGCCGGTTGCCCCGCTTGCTGGCGAGGACCTGCGCCGCGGAGCCGGAGAAGTTGCGATCGCTCCCCTCGATCTCCGCCATCGCCCGGTCGTAGACCGCCCGCACCACCTGCGGCTTCTCGCCCTGCGGCACCGAGGCGGCGATCTCCTTCGCCCAGCGCTCGATCTCGAGGGTGGGCGCGGCGGCGCCAGCGAGGTTGTCGGCGAAGAAGGGGAAGAGCCGGCTCTCGTCGGCGCCGGCGCCGACCTGCGCCCAGGGCAGGTACTCGCGCCGCGACGGCGCCACCGGCTCGGGCAGGAGCGCCGGCACGTCGGTGCGGCGCAGGGTCAGGGTCTTCCACCCGCCCCGGCTCTCGATCGCCGCCCCCTCCATGCCGTTGTGCACGTCGAGCTCGAGGCCCGCCTTCTCGTGGGCCCGGACGACGTAGATCGACTCGAGCATCGGGATGCCGGCGGAGCGGAAGTAGAAGGGATCGGCGTTCCAGCCCTGCATCGCCGGCGACGGCGCGCCGCGGGCGACGAGATAGGACTGCTCGACGTAGTCGCCGACCGCGAGGCCGGGCATCGAGATCGATTCTTTCCCGTCGATCTCCTCGGGGACGAGGATCCTGCCGTCGGGCTTGATCGTGCGAAGGTGGACCACCTCCGCGCCGCGGGGCAGGTGCACCTCGCCGAATTCGTCGATGCCGCGCTTGTCGAGGACCTTGGCGACCACGTGGATCTTCTCGACGTAGGAACCGTCCGGGTAGACCTCCACGGCGCCGAGGTCGAGGAGCAGCACCGCGGGGCTGTCGTAGGAGCGCGGGTTCTTCTCGAAGCTGCGGATGACCTCGAGGCCGTCGCGATCGACGTCGGCGAGGAGATCGGTGCCGGCCTCGAGGGCGGCCATGCGGCGCAGCGAGAGATCGCCGCCGTAGAGCGAGAGCGCCCGCTCCCGCGCGGCAGCGGCGCCGGCTGCGTCGCCCTTGCGCTCGAGGAGCTCCGCCCGGCGCCGGGGCAGCCAGGCGTTGCGGGGCCAGTAGGCCTCCTGCCTCTCGAGGATCGCCACCGCGTCGTCGATCTTGCCGGTGGCGACGAGGAGGTCGGCGAGGCGCAGCGCGGTGCCCGTGTCCTGGGGATCCTCGGCGCGCAGCTCGGCGGAGAGGCGGATCGCCTCGTCCAGATCGCCGCGGCCGGCGCGGTGGGAGGCGAGGCGCGAGCGGCCGTCACCGCAGGCGTCGAGGGCCTCCACCGCTGCGTCCACCGCCGCCACGGCGTCCACCCGGCGGGAGAGGTCGTGGATCATCGAGAGGCCGGTGCAGCGATCGCTCTCGGAGTCGGCGAGCTTGCGGGCGAGGCCCAGGGCCTGCGCGTCGAAGCCGCGGGCGAGGGCCACCCGGGCCCTGGCGAGCTCGGGGGCGGTGCTGCCCGGGGCGGCCTCCGCCACCTCGGCGATCCGCGCGAGCGCCTCCTCGTGGCGGCCGGCGTCGGCGAGGATGCGCGCGCCGGCGAGGAGCGCCATGCCGTGCCCCGGATCCCGGGCGAGCACCGCCTCCCAATCGCTGCCCGCGCGGGCCACGGCGATCTTCGAGGGCAGCGTGTCGTCGGATTCGAGGAGCTCCGCCCGCAGGGTGAGGAGCGGCGTCGCGGCGGGGGCGTGGGCGAGGGCCCTGTCGACCAGCGCGCGGGCGCCCTGCCCGTCGCGGCGCGCCGCATCGAGGGCTGCGGCGTAGAGGCCGACCACGCCACCCTCGCCGGCGAGGGCGCTGGCCAGCGCGGCGGCGTCGTTGCCGCGGCGCAGCGCCTCGGCGTCTACCAGCGCCGGGGCCGCGCCGGGACGATCGCCGGGGCCGGCGGCGCGGAAGCGCACCGGCGAGGGCGAGCCGTCGAGCGGCGCCAGCGCCACCCAGGCGTCGCCGGTGCCGCGGCCCCGGACGACTCGCACGGCGACGAGATGCTCGCCTGCAGCGAGGTCGATCGCCTGCACCACCTGCGAGCTCTTCGGCCCCGCGAAGGCGATGCGTTCCACCACCTCCTTGCCGTCGATCACCACCGCGGCGGTCGTGGCGTCGGTGGTGGCGAGGCGCACGGCGTAGCGTCCCCCGCGGGGGACGTCGGCCACCGCGAGCACGTAGTAGACGTCGCCGGTCGACTCCTCGCCCCGCAGCGAGATGCCGCCGCCGGGGAAGGAGAAGGGGCGCAGGCCGCGCTCGCCGTACGACGCCTCGACCGGCGCGCGCCGCTCCGGCGGAAAAGGCTCGTCGGCCTGGAGCGTGTGCCAATCGGAGAAGGGACCGACCACCGAGCCAGCGGTGAGCATCCCGCTGTCGGCGATCAGCGATGCGGCGGCCTGGACGCCGTCGCCGCCGCGAAGGACGCGGAGCGCGCCCCGGACCCTGGCGCGCACCTCGCCCGCGACCCGGTCCTTCTCGAGGAGCGCGCCGAGGCGCGTCTCCAGCATGCCGTCGATGGCGGGGGAGCGCCGGGCGAAGACCGCGAGCCTGCCGGCGGCGACCATCGCGAGAGGATGGCCGGGGGCGCGCTCCACCAGGGTGAGGAGCTCCTCCGCCTCCCCCTTCGGATCGAGGCGGCGGCGGGCGAGGTCGGCGCGGAGGAAGCGGGCCCAGGGGTCGCCGGGCTGCTCCTGCACCGCGCGATCGGCGAGGGCCGCGGCGCGCTTCGCGTCGCCGCCGTCGAAGAGGGCGTGCCAGCCTGCGAGCGCGAGGGCCGAGGCCTCCTGCGAGCCGCCCTCGACGCTGGCGGCTGCCTCGCGCAGGGGCTCCAGGGTGGCGCGGGGCCCGCTGGCGCAGGCGGTGGCGGTGAGGACGGCGACGAGGACGAGCAGACGGCGCATCGTGGCTTGGCTCCAGAGCTTTTAGCTTCGGGCGGTCGGTCGGGCGCACGTGCAGCATACGCCCCCGGGACATCCTCCAACCCGGTCGGCAGGCCGAACCTTTCCGGGGAATCGTCTTTTCAAGTACCGAGAGGCAGGCGGGCGAGGGCCGTGTAGGTCGCGCCGTGGGGCGAGAGGTGGCTCTGGTAGAGGACCAGCTCGCCGACGGTGAACGCGCCGAGATCGGCTTCCTTCAGCCCCTCCAGGCAGGCGCCGAGGGCCGGATCGCCGCGCCCTTCGCGGCTCCTGGCCAGGGTGAGGTGCGGGTGGAAGGCCCGCTCCTCCGGCCGGTGGCCGAGGGGCACGAGGGCCGCCTCCACGTCGCGCTGCAGCGAGGCCAGCGCCTCGCTCTCCCCCTCGAGCCCCACCCAGAGGACCCGGGGCCTGCGCTGGCCGCCGAAGCTGCCCACGCCCCTGGCCCGAAGCTCGATCGGTCGGTGGGCCGGCGCCACGGTGCGCAACGCGCCGGCGATGGCAGGGGCGAGTTCGCCTTCGACGTTGCCGAGGAAGGCCAGGGTGAGGTGCGTATTCTCCGGCCGGACCCATTTGGCGTCGGGCGCCAGCTTGCGGCCCTGCTCGATCAGCCGGGCGAGCCCGTCCGCCACCGCCTGCGAGGGATCCACTGCAACGAAGAGGCGCATCGGCCCACCCCGGTTCTTCAGGCCCCGTGCAGCGTGGTGTGGCCGGGGCTCTTCGCCACCGCCCTGCCGTAGGCCCGGAGCACGTCCCGCCGCGAGAGGAGCCCCACCAGCTCCCTGGGGTTCTCCCGCGACACCACCGGAAGGATGTCCACGTCCGAGGCGACGAGCTTCTTGAGCGCCGTCTCCAGATCGTCGTCCGGGGTGAGGGTCGCCGTCGCCGGCCTGGCGAGCTCCTTGGCCACCACCAGATCGGAGAGCCCCTCCTCGTAGAGGATGCCGCGGACGTCCTGCACGGTGATCAGACCGTAGAGCTCGTTGCGCGCGTTCACCACCGGGAAGGTCGAGTAGGTCGTGGTGGTGAGCATCGTGAGGATCTCCTTGAGCGCCGTCGACTCGGCGATGGTCGCGAGCTCGCGGGTCATCGCCTGTTCGACGTGCATCGAGCGCAGGACCACCTGCTCGCGGTGGGAACGCACGGAGATCCCGCGGGCGGAGAGCTTCACCGTGTAGATCGACTCGCCGAGCATGCGGTGCACCATCGTCGAGGCGATCACGCAGGTGACCATCAGCGGCAGGATGATCTCGTAGTTTCCGGTGAGCTCGAAGAGCATCACGATGCCGGTGAGGGGCGCCAGCGTGGAGCCGGCGATGAGCGCGCCCATCCCCACCAGCGCGTAGGCGCCGGGGACGGCGGTGTGCTCCGGCGCGAGCGAGTGGACCACGGTGCCGAACGCGCCGCCGAGCATCGCGCCGAGGACCATCGAGGGGAAGAAGGATCCGCCCGACCCGCCGGAGCCGAGGGTGAGCGAGGTGGCGACGGTCTTGGCGAAGAGCATCGCCACCAGCACGCCGAAGGAGAGCTCGCCGATCAGCGCGGCGTTCATCGTCTCGTAGCCGGTGCCGAGGGCCCGGGGGAGGATGAGGCCGATGATACCGAGGAGGAAGCCGCCGACGGCGGGCTTCACCGGCGGCGGGAGCTTGCCCAGCCAGGCGCCGACGCGGCCCCAGGCCTCGCCGGCGAAGATCTCCTCGCCGAGGAGGAGCGCGCGCACGTAGCCGAGGCAGACCAGCCCGGCGAGCACGCCGAGGATCGCGTAGGCGAAGATCTCGAGGCCGGAGACCATCTCGTAGGTGGGGCGAACGATCTCCTGCACGCCGCCGATCAGCGATTGCGAGGTGATCACCGCGGTCACCGAGGCGAGCACGATCGGCGTGAAGGTCCGCACGCCGAAGTCGAGGAGGATGATCTCGACCGCGAACATCGCGCCGGCGATGGGCGCGTTGAAGGAGCCGGCGATGCCCGCTGCTGCCCCCGAGCCCACCAGCACCAGCAGGCTGGAGCGGGAGAACTCGAGCTTCTGCCCGATGGCAGAGCCCACCGCGGAGCCGACCTGCACCACCGGCCCTTCGCGGCCCACCGAGCCGCCGCTGCCGATGGTGATCGCGGCGGTGAGGCTCTTCCAGATCGCCACCGAGGCGGGGATGCGGCCGCCGTGCACCGCCACCGCCTCGATCACCTCGGAGACGCCGTGACCCTTCGACTCCGGCGAGAGGTGGTGGACGAGGAGCCCCACGGCGAGGCCGCCGATGGTGGGGATGAGCAGCACGAGGAACCACGGCGCCTGCTCGAGGATCGTGGCGAGGCCGACGTGGGTCTGCGGGAAGGAGCGGTTGAAGGCCGCGAGCAACGTCAGCGGGTAGAAGAGGGCGAGGCCCACCGCGAGGAGCTCGGCGATGGTGCGGAACGGGTGGGCGCCGCCGGGGACCTTCTCACCAGGCGTGAGCGGGGTGAGCCGCGCGATCCGGTCGAGAATCAGCGCGAAGGCGATCGCCGCGCCCCCGACCACCAGGTATTCGAGGTGCCAGCGCGCGCGCAGCAGCTCTTCGAGGAAACGGCTCCGCCACAGATCGCCCCGCTCGCCCAGGGAGAAGATCACCGCGAAGGTGCTCGTCCGGAAGAAGAGCAGGTGGAAGAAGGCGATGGCGTTGGCGAAGAGGCCTGTGGCCAGACCGGCGTAGACGCCGACGATCGCGGCGACGACCAGCACCAGCGTCGGTTCGCCGGGGGTCGCGAGGCGCACCTTCCAGTCGGACGCCGTGCGCAGACGGGCCCAGGTGGACGGGTGCAGCCAGGGGGGGCGGGAGCTTCGTTCTGAAGAATGATCCATTCGCTTGCGGGCATCCCTACCCGCAAGAAGTTGCAGGTGCAAGGGCCGCAAGCGAATGGATCGGCGTCGCCCTTCTGGCTACTCGACCGTCACGCTCTTCGCCAGGTTGCGCGGCTGGTCCACGTCGGTGCCGCGCAGATCGGCGACGTGGTAGGCGAGGAGCTGGAGCGGGATGCTCACCACCACCGGCGCGAGGAGCGGGTCGCAGGCGGGCACCTCGAGGACGTGGTCGGCGATCCGTGCGACGTGCTCGTCGCCCTTCGTCACCACCGCGATCACGTGGCCGCCGCGGGCGCGGACCTCCTCGATGTTGCCGACGGTCTTCTCGTAGGTGGGATCGAGGGTGGCGATCACCACCACCGGCAGATCCTTGTCGATGAGCGCGATCGGGCCGTGCTTCATCTCGCCTGCGGCGTAGCCCTCCGCGTGGATGTAGGAGATCTCCTTGAGCTTCAGCGCGCCTTCGAGGGCGCTGGCTGCCTGGGGACCGCGGCCGAGGAAGAGGACGTCGCGGGCGTCGACGAGCGACTTCGCCACCTCGAGGACGTGCTTCTCGGTGTGGAGCGCCTCCTCGACGATGGTGGGCAGCTCCACCAGCTGGCCGAGCCAGCGGCGGCCGCTCTCCACGTCGAGGGTGCCGCGCAGGCGGCCGAGGCGCACCGCGAGGAGCGCCAGCGAGACCAGCTGCGTGGTGAAGGCCTTGGTGGAGGCGACGCCGATCTCGGGGCCGGCGTGGGTGTAGAGCACGTCGTCTGCTTCCCGCGGGATCGCGGCGCCGAGGACGTTGCAGATCGCCAGGGTGCGGGCGCCGAGGCGCTTGGCCTCGCGCAGCGCGGCGAGGGTGTCGCTGGTCTCGCCGGACTGCGAGATCGCCACGGCGAGGACCGAGCCGTCGATCACCGGCTCGCGGTAGCGGAACTCGGAGGCGAGGTCGACCTCCACCGGGAGCCGGGCGAGACGCTCGATGAGGTGCTTGGCGAGGAGGCCCGCGTGCCAGCTGGTGCCGCAGCCGAGGATCACCACCCGCGCGATCGCCTGCGCCGCCTTCGCGTCGATGGAGACGTCGTCGAGGAGGACGTCGCCCTCCTCGAGGAGGCAGCGGCCGCGCAAGGTGTCCGCGAGGGCCCGGGGCTGCTCGTGGATTTCCTTGTGCATGAAGTGGCGGTGGCCGCCCTTCTCCGCCATCACCGGCGACCAGTCGATCCGCTGCGCCTTGCGATCCACGGGATGGCCGGCGAGGTCGGTGAGGGTCACGCCGCTCTTCGTCACCACGGCGAAGTCGCCCTCTTCGAGGAAGATGACGTTGCGGGTGTAGGCGAGGAGCGCGGGGACGTCGGAGGCGATGAAATTCTCGCCCTCGCCCAGGCCCACCACCATCGGCGAGGCGTTCTTCGCGGCGACGAGCTCGCCGGGATGGGCCTCGGAGGTGACGAGGAGCGCGAAGGCCCCGCGCACCGCGGCGAGGGCCTTGCGCACCGCGGTGGGCAGATCACCTGCGGCGCGGAGCTCGCGGGCGATCAGGTGCGCGAAGATCTCGGTATCGGTCTCGCTGGTGAAGGTGTGGCCCTGCTGGCGCAGCTCTTCCCGGAGGGCGAGGTGGTTCTCGATGATGCCGTTGTGGACCACCGCCACGCCTTCGAAGCGATGCGGGTGGGCATTCTCGTCGGAGGGCTTGCCGTGGGTGGCCCAGCGGGTGTGGCCGATGCCGGTGCTCCCCTCGACGGGCTCGATCGCGAGGCGGTTCTCGAGGTTCTTCAGCTTGCCCTTGGCCCGGGCGATCTGCAGCCCCTGGGCGCCGAGCACCGCGACGCCGGCGGAGTCGTAGCCCCGGTATTCGAGCTTGCGCAGCCCTTCCACGAGGATGCCCGCTGCATCCTGCTCCCCGACGTACCCGACGATCCCGCACATGTTTCGAATTCCCCTCCGCCATGCAGGCGGCGTTGCGCCGCGACTTTGCAGGAGAAGGCCGCTTCGTCGCAAGCAATGCGTCCGACACCTGACGCAAGACGGCCCGGCACGCGCGGGGAGGGCCGGGCCGTCGACTCGTTCGTTCGGGTGGGTTCAGCTGCGCCGGGTGCGCCGGTTCGCCGCCTTGCGGGGCTGCGCCGTCTTGCGGCCCTTCGCCCTGCCCTGCCCGGCCTTGCGGCGCTCCACCCAGCCTTCCTTCACCACCTGCTCCGCCCGCGAGAGGGCGAGGGCCCCTGCGGGCACGTCCTTCACCACCGTGGAGCCGGCGCCCACGTAGGCGCCGTCGCCGACGGTGACCGGGGCCACCAGCTGCGTGTCGCTGCCGATGAAGACCCCGTCGCCGAGCACGGTGGGGAGCTTGTTCACGCCGTCGTAGTTGCAGGTGATGGTGCCCGCGCCGATGTTGCAGCGCGCGCCGACGGTGGCGTCGCCGACGTAGGCGAGGTGGTTGGCCTTCGAGCCCCTGCCCATCGTCGTCTTCTTCGTTTCGACGAAGTTGCCGATGTGCACCTCTTCGGCGAGGACGGTGCCTGGACGGAGCCTGGCGAAGGGGCCGATCTGCGCCCGATCCCCGACCACGGCATCCTCGAAGACGCTGTAGGGCTTCACGGTGACGGAGGCGCCGACCGTGCTCGCCTCGATCACCGAGCCGAAGCCGATGCGGCTGCCGGCGCCGATCCGGGTGGCGCCGACCAGGCGCACGTTCGGCTCGAGGGTGACGTCGGCGCCGAGCTCGACCTCTTCGTCGATGTAGGTGCTCACGGGATCGAGCATGGTGACGCCTTCGCGCATCCAGCGCTCGGCGAGGCGGCGCCGCAGCACCTGCGCCGCAGCAGCGAGCTCGACGCGGTCGTTGACGCCGGAGACCTCCTCGACCTTCGCCTCCACCGCCACCGCGGGCTTGCCGGTCCGGGCCGCAGCGGCGACGAGATCGGTGAGGTAGTACTCGCCCTGCGCGTTCGCGGTGCCGACGCCCTTGAGCGCCTTCCAGAGGAACGCCGCATCGCAATCGTAGAGGCCGGCGTTGCACTCGCCGATGGCGCGCTGCTCGGCGCTCGCGTCCTTGTGCTCGACGATGGCGCCGACCCGGCCCCGCTCGTCGCGGACGACGCGGCCATAGCCGGTGGGATCGGCAGGGCGCATGGAGAGGAAGGCGACGGGATTCTTGCGGCCCGCCTGCGTCAGCGTGCGCATCGTCTCGCCGGTGAGGAGGGGCACGTCGCCCGAGAGGATGAGCACGCGGCCCTCGTAGCCGGCGAGGGTGCGGCGGGCGGCGAGCACCGCGTGGGCCGTGCCCTTCTGCTCCTTCTGCACCGCGAATTTGAGCGGCGCCCCGGGGAAGAGCGCCTCGAGTCGCGCGCGCACCTCGTCACCCTGGTGGCCGACGACGACCACCACCGGGTCGCAGCGGAGCTCCAGCGCGCGGCGGACGGGATACCAGGCCAGGGGCTTGCCGTTCGCCTCGTGGAGGACCTTGGAGAGCCCGCTCTTCATCCGCGTGCCCTTGCCAGCTGCCAGAACGATCGCTGCTCGTGCGCTCTTCTTCATGGTCGGGCACCATAGGGACCGTCCCGCAGGTGGTCAACGGGCGGCCGGTCTCCCTCGGTCATGGGAGGCGCGTGCAACGTTGCCGCGGCGATCCTCCCTCGATCGCGTACAAAGTGACACACTACATGGAGCAGCGCCGCGTTCTCTGCTAGACCCGTCTGGCCCTCTTCAACTGGAGCACCAACGCCGTGGCGAATCGCATTCGTGTGGCCGTCATCGAGGACGACTCCCTGCAGCGCGCGCTCTGTGTCCAGGTGCTGGGCGCAGCCGGCGACATGATGGTCGTGGGCGCGTACGAGACCGGTCGCGGTGCGCTCGCCGAGCTCACCTCCGGCCCGCGCCAGGTCGACGTGGTCGTGGTCGACCTCGGCCTGCCCGACCTCGCCGGCGCCGAGGTGGCGCGGCAGCTCACCTCCCTCGCCGATCCGCCCGAGGTGGTGGTGCTCACCGCCCACGGCGAGCGGGGCATGGCCCTCGAGGCGCTCAAGTCCGGCGCCTCCGGCTACCTGCTCAAGGGCTCGCCGAGCGAGGTCGTCGACGCGGTCCGCGTCGCAGCCGGTGGCGGCTCGACCATCGCGCCCGCCATCGCCCGCTACCTCCTCGACGAGGTCCGGGTGCCGGGCCAGGAGGGCAACGCCTCGCTGCGCGACGTCGGCAGGGCTGCAGGCGGCGATGCCAACGATCGCAACGACGAGCGCCCCGCCCTCACCCGCCGCGAGCGGGAGGTGCTGGCGCTGCTGGCCAAGGGCGCCACCTACGAGGACGCGGCCCGCCTCCTCGGGATCAGCCTCGGCACCGTGCAGAGCCACGTGAAGAGCCTCTACCGCAAGCTCGAGGTCTCCTCGAAGGCGGAGGCTGCTGCCGAAGCGGTGCGGCGCGGGCTCACCTGGCCGTAGGGCCGTAGCGGCCTCTCGGCACCAGCCGGCTTGGCGTGCAAGCGGACGGATCGGCTTCCCTCGTGGTTGCCCGCGCACCTTCGCCCCGCTATGCGGGGGGGATGCGCTCTCTCGTCCTTCTCCTCGGCCTCCTCCTCGCCCTCCCCGCAGCGGCCCTGCCCGCGGCGGGTCGCAAGGGCATGGTCTCCACCGCGCACCCCGCTGCGTCCGAAGCAGGCGCAGCGATGCTGCGCCAGGGTGGCAACGCCGTCGACGCAGCGGTCGCGGCCGCCTTCGCCCTGGCGGTGGCGGAACCCTATTCCTCCGGGATCGGCGGCGGCGGCTTCGCCCTGGTGCGCTTCGGCGAGGAGCTCGCCTTCGTCGACTTCCGCGAGACCGCGCCCGCCGCAGCCACCCGCGACATGTTCCTGCGGGACGGCAAGCCGGTGCCGGAGCTCTCCCGGGACGGCGCCCTCGCAGCAGGTGTGCCCGGCGCGGTGAAGGGCTATCTCGATCTCCACCGGCGGTGGGGGAAGCTGCCGCTGCGCACGGTGCTCGCGCCGGCGATCCGGATCGCCGCCGAGGGCTTCCCGGTGAGCGACCGCTACCAGGGCTACGCGCGCTGGCGCTTCGAGATGCTCGCTGCGGACGAGGAGGCGACGCGGATCTTCCTCGTGCAGGGGAAGAACGGCCCCGAGGTGCCGCCGCTCGGGCACCGGATCGTGCAGAAGGATCTGGCGGCGACGCTGCAGGCGATCGCCGCCCGGGGGGCGAAGGGCTTCTACGAGGGCGAGGTGGCGCAGAAGCTCGACGCCGACATGAAGCGGCGCGGGGGGCTCGTCACCGCGCAGGACCTGAAGAGCTACGAGGTGGTGAACCGCGATCCCCTCGTGGGCAGCTACCGCGGCCACGCGGTGGCGACGGCGCCCGCGCCTTCCGCCGGGGGCCAGGTGGTGCTCACCGTGCTCAACGTGCTGGAGACGCTGCCCGAGGAGACGAAGTGGCGCGATCCGGCCGCGCTCCACGTCTACGTCGAGGCGCTCAAATACGCCTACGCCGACCGGGCGCTCTTCGGCGATCCGGCCTTCGTCGACGTGCCGATGCAGCAGCTGGTGGCCAAGGATCGGGCCCGTCGCCTGCGCGAGCGGATCAAGAACCGCGCGACGCCTGCAGCAGAGGTGAAGCCCGCCACGGCGGTGGAGGGGATCGAGACGAAGGGGCTCGAGCCCGCCTCCGCCGGCACGGACACCACCCACCTCAGCGCCGTCGACGCGGAGGGCAACGCCGTGTCGATGACCACCACCGTCAACTACGGCTTCGGCGCCGGCATCGTGGCCCGGGGCACCGGCGTGCTCTGGAACGACGAGATGGACGACTTCGCGATCGCGCCCGGCGTTCCCAACGTCTACGGCGTGGTGGGCGCCGAGGCCAACGCGGTGCAGCCGGGCAAGCGGCCGGTGTCGTCGATGGCGCCGACCATCGTCTTCGCCGGCGCCACCACCGACACGCCGGTGCGCTTCGTGGTGGGTGCGCCCGGCGGGCCGACGATCCCGACCACGGTGCTCCAGGCGATCCACAACCACTTCACCTTCGGCGCCGACGTGGAGAAGGCGGTGGCCCTGGGGCGCGTCCACCACCAGCACCTGCCCGACGTGACGTGGGTGGAGCCGCTGGGCCTCGACGTCACCACCAGGAACCTCCTCGAGCTCCGCGGCCACGTGGTGAAGGAGCGCGAGCCCTGGGGCAACGCCACCGTCGTCGCCGTCGATCCGGAGACCGGCGTCCGCACCGGCGCCGCCGATCCCCGCGGGATCGGCGTGGCCGTTGCCGAGTAGAACGACCATGGAGCGCGGCCCCGCGATCTTCGATGCGAGCATCCACCCGCTCTTCCTGCCCGAACAGGATCTGCGGGACCTCGCCTTCTTCGGCGTGGGGGGCGCCGTCGCCGTGGTCGGCGACGAGATCGAAGGGCAGGAGCCCGAGGATCTGCTCGCCGCCTTCGCCCGGCTGGTGCGGGAGGAACCGCTGCGGTTGCGGCGGGCGGGGATCACGCCCTTCGTCGCCCTGGGGATCCACCCGCGCCGGATCCCCGCCCACGGCCTCGAGCGGGTGATCGCCGAGCTGCCCGCGCTCTTCGACGAGGCGCGGGTGGTGGCGGTGGGGCCGGTGGGGCTCGAGGAGGGCGGGCCGCTGGAGGAGGAGGCCTTCCTCCGGCAGCTGGAGCTGGCGCAGAGCCTCGGGACGAGGGTGATCGTGCGCACGCCGTCGCGGGAGAAGGCGCGGCACACGCGTCGGCTCCTCGGGCTGCTCCGCGAGAGCGGCATCGAGCCTGCGCGGGTGCTCGTCGGGCAGGTGAACGCGCAGACCGTGCGGCTGGTGCGGGCGTGCGGCTACGCCGCGTCGATCTCGGTGAGCCCGCTGCGGATCCGTGCAGAGGATGCGGTGGCGCTGGTGCGACAGCTGGGCTCGAGCGACCTCGTCCTCGCCTCCGAGGTCGGCGCCGGGCCCGGCGATCTCCTCGCGCTGCCGCGCACCGCCTGGCTGCTGGGCCAGGCGGGGCTCTCGCCGGAGATCGTGCGGCGGGTGGCGCGGGAGAACGCCCTCGCCTTCTTCGGCATCGATCCGGCGGCGGCTTTCGCCTAAGCCTTCCTGCGCAGGACGAGGACCATCCGCCAGCTCTCCGGCGAGCTGTCGAAGGGCGCGTCCGCCTCGAGGGCGCCGTGAATCTCGGCGAGTTCGAAGGCGCCGCTGAGGCGCACGCCGGCCTCGAGCTCGGTGCGCGTCCAATCGCGCATCGGCACGCGTTCGTGGATCGTCTCCTCGCCCTCCGGGCCGCGGACCTGCAGCTCCACGTGGGCCTCGAAGATCTGCCGCAGTGGATCGTAGGGATCGTCGGGCGTGCCCCAGCGGGTGCGCACCTCGAGGCCGAAGCGCTCCACCGTCCAGGGCTGCGAGGTACCGGCGGGCCGGGGTCCCCTGCCCACGAAGTCGGCGGGGTGCTGCACCTCGAGCACGTAGACGCCGTGGGGCTCGAGGTGCCGGGCGACGGCCTGCAGGTGCTGGACGAGGGCGTCGAGATCGTAGAGATGCGCGACCGAGTTGATCATCAGCGCCGCCAGCTCGAAGCGGGCGGGGAGCTCGAAGTCGATCATGTCGGCGCAGGCGGAGTCGACGGGGGCGCCGAGCAGCTCGCTCTTCTGCCTGGCGTAGTCGCACATGGCAGGCGCCAGATCGAGGGCGGTGGCGCTGGCGCCGCGCCGGGCGAGCTCGATGGCGTGGTCGGCCGGGCCCGCAGCCAGCTCGAGGAAGGAGCGGGGTTGGCGGCCGGTGCCGCTCACCCGTGCGAACCAGGCGCAGAGGGCGTCGACCTCCGCGGGATAGTCACGGTAGCTGAAGGCGATGTCGTAGAGCAGCGGCTTGTCGTAGACCGACGCGCTCGTCCCCGACCGGGCAGTCATGTTTGGGATCCCTTCGGTGGCGGCGTCTGCCGCTCGTCCGGGATCGTAGCGCGGCGGGGAGGTGCCGCGCCACGGATGCTTCAGGTGCCGGGCTGCGGCGTGCTGCGGATCCAGCTGCCGTTCTTGCCGCCGTGCTTCTCCTCGAGGCGCACCGCCTCGATGGTCATGCCGGGATCCACCGACTTGCACATGTCGTAGACCGTGAGGCAGGCGGCGGAGACGGCGGTGAGCGCCTCCATCTCCACGCCGGTGCGATCCCGCGTCTCCACCCGCACCTGCACCCGCACGGCGGAAGCCGCCTCGTCGAGGGTGAGCTCCGGCACCACGGCGGTGAGGCCGATCGGGTGGCAGAGGGGCACGATGTCCGGCGTGCGCTTGGCGGCCATGATCGCCGCGAGGCGCGCGGTGGCGAGCACGTCGCCCTTCTCGATTTCACCGGCGGCGATCTTCCGCAGCGTGGCAGGGGAGAGGTGCACCGCACCGCTCGCCAGGGCGATGCGGTGGGTGCTCTCCTTGCTCCCCACGTCGATCATCTTCACGGGCGGTCGTCCACCCAATGCTCGAGGAAGCGCTCCGCGTCGAGCGCCGCCATGCAGCCGGTGCCCGCAGCGGTGATCGCCTGGCGGTAGACCGAGTCGATGGCGTCTCCGCAGGCGAAGACCCCGGCCACGTCGGTCTTGGTGCTGCCCAGGTGGGTCTTGATGTAGCCCGCCTCGTCGAGGGGGAGCTGCCCCTTCACGATCTGGGTGTTGGGGTCGTGGCCGATGGCGACGAAGAAGCCGGTGCAGTGGACCTCGGCCTCGTCGCCGGTGTGGAGGTTCTTCACCACCACGCCGGTGACGCCCTGCTCGTTCCCGAGGACGCGGCTCACCGCGCTGTTCCAGATGAACGAGATCTTCGGGTTGTTCTTCGCCTTGTCCTGCATGATCTTCGACGCGCGCAGCTCCTCGCGGCGGTGGATCACGGTGACGCGGGAGGCGAATTTGGTGAGGAAGGTCGCCTCCTCCATCGCGCTGTCGCCGCCGCCGACCACCACGACCTCCTGGCCCTTGAAGAAGAAGCCGTCGCAGGTGGCGCAGGCGGAGACGCCGCGGCCCCAGTAGTCCTTCTCGCCGGGGATGCCCAGCCAGCGCGCCGAGGCGCCGGTCGAGACGATCAGCGTCTCGGCGCTCCAACAGTCGCGCCCCTCGTCCACCTCGACGAGGAAGGGGCGGCGGCTCAGGTCGACCGAGGTGACCATGCCCTCCACGAAGCGGGTGCCGAAGCGCTCCGCCTGCTCGCGGAAGAGGTTCATCATCTCCGGCCCCATGATCCCCTTGGGGAAGCCGGGGAAGTTCTCGACGTCGCTGGTGATGGTCAGCTGCCCGCCGGGCTGCGGGCCCGAGATGAGAACCGGCTCGAGGTTGGCGCGGGCCGCGTAGATCGCGGCGGTGTAGCCCGCGGGCCCCGAACCGATGATCACCACGCTCGCTTTCTTGTCTGCCATCCGTGCATCTCCCTGCTTCAGTGGCGGCGGAGACTAACACACCGCCCGTCCGATGCTCGCCCCAAGCGCCACTGATGCGCTGCCTTCGGGCGTGTTGCGAGATTCTTCCCGCTTCCCCATCGCTGCAGCGCGGCCTCCGTCCGCGTGGCCGCCGGTCCGGCGCTCGGGCCCGGTCCGCCTCCACTGCAGGCCCCCGGTTGCAGAACCCCCCGTCATCACGGGCCGGGCCTCGGGGCACCGCCGCTGCACCCCGCCGCTCTGCGAGCCGGAGGCGAGCAAGCGCAGGCATGGGCGCTCTCGCGCGGAGCGCGAGTGAAGGAAACGGTCCCGTCCTCGCGGAGCCGATTCCTTCCTCCCGCTGAGAGCCCGAACGAGGAGGAAAGGATGCGGCAGGACCTCGCAACGTCGTCGACGGTGGGATCGCTAGCGACGGAAGATGCGCCGGCGCTCTCGGTGGTGCGGTTGCCCCTCGAGGTGCGGCCGCGGGAGCGGTTGCTCGAGGCAGGCGCCTCGCAGCTTTCGGAGGTCGAGCTCCTCGCCATCGTGCTGGGAGCGGCGGGGCCGGTGCCGGCGGTCCGGGCGGCGGAGGGGCTGCTGGGGCGCTACGGCTCGCTGCCGGAGATGGCGCGGTGCACGCCGGGGGAGCTGGCGGCCGGCGGCGTCGGCAGGGTCCGGGCGGCCCGGCTCGTCGCGGCGCTCGAGCTGGGGCGGCGCTCCCTCGAGCCTCGCAGCCGGGAGCTCTCGCTCACCAGGCCCGAGGACGTCTACCGCTACGCGAGGCCGCGGCTGGGCCACCTCACCCACGAGGTCTTCCACGTGCTCCTGCTCGACGCGCGGCACCGGCTGGTGGCCGATCGCCGGGTCGCCGCAGGTGGCCTCGCCTCCTGCGCGATCGCGCCACGGGACGTCTTCGAGCCCGCCATCCGGGAGGCGGCGCCGGCGCTGGTCTTCCTCCACAACCATCCGAGCGGCGATCCCACACCCTCCCGGGACGACATCGAGCTCACCCGCCGCCTCGCCGAGGGGGCGCGGGTCCTCGGCATCTCCCTCATCGACCACGTGGTCGTCGCCGACGGCGGTTTCGCCAGCCTCGCGGAGATGGGGAAGCTATGAGCCGGTTCCTCGCCATCGGGGCCCTGGCTGCGGCGGCCCTCCTCGTCCTCCTCGGCCTTCTCCTCCGGCAGGAGGCGGTACGCGGCGAAGCGAGCGTGGCCCGCATCCTCCCCCACGCGGCGCTCCTCGCCTACGGGGACGGCACCTTCGGCATGGTGCCGCGCTCGGCGCTGCCCGCCGGTGCGCTGGTGGGCGATCGCTTCGAGCCTGGGGCGGGCGCCGCGCCTCGGCTCGCTGCGGCGCCAGCGGCGGACGGGGGTTGGCGATGACGGCCCTCGTGGTAGAAGAGCCGCCGCTCATGGATCTCTCCCCCGACGGCCTGCGCGCCTCGCTCCAGCAGCACTTCGGTTTCGACGGCTTCCGGCCCGGCCAGGAAGCCGTGGTGCGCTCGGTGCTCGAAGGGCGATCGACCGTGGCGGTGATGCCCACCGGCGCGGGGAAGAGCCTCTGCTACCAGCTCCCGGCGCTGCTCCTGCCAGGCACCGCGCTGGTGGTGAGCCCGCTGGTCGCCCTGATGAAGGACCAGGTCGATTCGCTCCAGGCCCGCGGGATCCCGGCGACCTTCATCAACTCGTCCATCGACGACGGGGAGAAGGCCCGGCGCCTCGACGGCGTCCGGCGCGGCGCGTTCAAGCTGGTCTACGTCGCACCGGAGCGCTTCCGCTCCGGCGCGTTCCTCGACGCGATCCGCGAGGTGCAGCTCGGCCTCTACGCGGTCGACGAGGCCCACTGCATCTCCCAGTGGGGCCACGACTTCCGACCCGACTACACCAGGCTCGGGCAGGTGCGCTGGGTGCTGCGGCCGCCGCGGACCCTGGCGCTCACCGCCACCGCGACGCCGGAGGTGCGGGACGACATCGTCCGGGTGCTGCGCCTCAAGGATCCGCAGGTCTCGGTGGCGGGCTTCGACAGGCCGAACCTCTTCTTCGAGGTGGCGCAGGTCGCCAACGAGCACGAGAAGCTCGTGCGGATCGCGCGGGCCTGCAAGGACGGCGGCGGCGTCGTCTACTGCGCCACCCGCCGCGACGTGGAGAAGGTGGCGGGCCTGCTCGACGAGCGGGGCGTCCCCGCCCTCGCCTACCACGCCGGGATGACCGACGAGGAGCGGCACCGGGTGCAGGACGCGTTCATGGAGCGGGACGACGCCGTGGTCTGCGCCACCAATGCCTTCGGCATGGGCGTGGACAAGCCGACCATCCGCTTCGTCGCCCATTTCGCGGTGCCGAAGACGATGGAGGCCTACTACCAGGAGGCGGGGCGCGCCGGTCGTGACGGCAAGCCCGGCAGGGCGCTGCTCCTCTTCAACCACGCCGACGTCCGGCTCCAGGAGCGGATGATCGAGGGGAACCACCCCAGCCCGAAGCTGCTGGCGGATCTCTGGGAGCGGCTCGGCCACCTCGGTGGCGGCGAGCTGCGGCTGACGGAGCGCGAGCTGGCGAGCAGCATCGGCGCGAGCCCGATCGAGGTCGGCTCGGCGCTCAAGCACCTCGAGCGTGCGGGTCACGTGGTTCGAACGCCGCGCTCGCTCCTGGTGCAGGATCCCGGCGCGGAGCTGCGGGTCGATTTCGAGGGGATGTCGGCACGGCGGGAGCGCGAGCTCTCGATGCTGCGCCGGATGACCAACTACGCCTACCACCAGGGCTGCAGACGCGCCTACCTCCTCGCCTACTTCGGCGACAGGGGCACCTCCTGCTCGGGCTGCGACGTCTGTTCCGGCCCGAAGGATCCACCGCCGCCCCACGAGCTCGAACAGCGGCGGACCAGGCGCAGGGGTGGTGCCTCGTCGCCCATCGTCGACGACGGTCCCTACGACGGGGCGGTCTTCGAGGCGCTGCGGGAGATGCGGACCACGCTGGCGAAGGCGGAGGGCGTTCCGCCCTACGTGGTCTTCAACGATCGCACCCTGCGCGCCTTCGCCCGGGCGCTGCCGCAAACGGAGGAGGCGTTCCTCGCGGTGGCGGGTGCGGGTCCGGCCAAGTGGGAGCGCTACGGCGTCCACGTCCTCGCGGCGGTGGCGCAGGCGCAGGGCCGCTCGGCGTAAGGCGACGCCGGCTCCGTCGAATCGCTCCGGGCGAATCAGCTCTGGCGGAGGGCGAAGACGCTGGCGGTGAAACGGAACGCCGAGGCGATCAGCACCGAGGCGCAGAGGATCACCACCACGCCCACCGCCGGTACCACGGCGCCGGCGAGCCAGCCCGGCAGCCTGCCCTGGGCGACGGCGCCGATCAGCTCCCCCTGCAGGCCGAGCTCGATGATGAGGCGCATCGGCAGCCCGTAGATGGCCCCGGCTGCCCGCTCGTAGACAGGACCGGGCAGCCGCTGGTGCAGGAGCTCGAGGACCAGGCCCAGGCTCGCGTAAAGCACCGCCAGGTAGAAGCCCTGGAGCAGGATCGCTCGAAATACCTGCTTGCTGCGCTGGCTGTCCGTCACGTCGCTCCTCGTCGCGTACCGGGCTCTCTCGCGACCGCCCCCGCGGGCGGTGGGCCGGCGGTCCGGTGCGCTTCAACGCGCGGCGGCGCCCGATCGATTCCGGGAAAGCCGGGGACGATGGGCCTGCGATGCCGGCGAAGTCAACCGGGCGATCCCCTGCGAAAGCCCCCTATTTGCCCGTGCCGAGACGGGAGCGGACCTCGCGCGCCGAGGGACCGTCGGGGGAGGCCCGGAGGTAGCGGGCGAGAAGCTTCTCGCCCTCCGGCCGATCGCCGTGCGCGAGGAGGTGGAGGCCGAGGGCCCGAAGGATCTCGGGCGACTCGCCGTCGAGCTCCCGGGCCTTGCGCAGGTGGGTCTCGGCGCCTGCCTGATCACCTGCCGCAGCGAGGATCTCGCCCAGGGCGAGGTGGGCGGTGGCCGAGTCGGGTGCGATCGCGACCGCCTCCTCGGCGTGGGCCCTTGCGCCGGACCGCTCGAGGGAGCGCTCGACCGCAGCGAGGGCGACGAGGAGCGAGCCCCGCAGCGCGGGCGCCGCGTCGTCGCCGAGCCGTGCCACCTGGCCCTCGAGACGCTTCGCAGCAGCAGCTGCCTGCCCGTCGGCGACCTGTGCCCGGGCGGCGCCGAGCTGCGCCGCTGCAGAGGCCGGCTGGAGGTCGAGGGCGCGGCCGTAGGCGAGCCTGGCCGGGCGGGCTGCACCGGCGGCGAGGCGGAGCTCGCCGAGCCGGATCCAGAGGCGCGGGTCGCTGCCGTCGGCCCTGGTCGCCTGCTCGAGGAGCGCGATGGCCGCCCTGCTCTCCCCGTCGCGCAGGGCGAGCTCTGCCCTGGCGGCGAGGACGGCGGCCTCGCGGGGGCCACGGCGCTTCGCCTGCGCGATGCGGCGCTGCGCCTCCTCGGCCTTCCCCTCCCGTGCCTCGAGCAGCGCGAGCGCAGCGAGGGCCTCGGCGTCGTCGGGGGCCTGTTCGACGGCGGCGGCGAGGGCTTTGCGGGCGCCGGGGAGATCGCCTGCGGCGAGAGCCGCGGCGCCGAGGGCGGTGCGGGCTTCGGCGTGGAAGGGGTTGCGGGCGAGCGCCTCCTCGAGCGCGGCCCGGGCGCCTGCGGCATCACCCCTGCGGAGCAGGAGGCGACCGAGGGCGCAGCGGGCCTCCACCGAGTCGCGGTCGAGGCCGACGGCTTCGCGGAGCGCTGCCTCCGCCTCGTCGAGGCGGCCCTCGCGGACGAGGAGCGCCGCGTACGCCCAGCGGCCGGTGGTCTTCGCCCGAGAGCCGGTGCCGAGACGCTCGAGGTTGCGCCGCGCCTTGTCGAGACGACCGCTCTGCAGATCGGCGAGCGCGAGATAGACGACGGCCTCCACCGGCATCTTCCCCGCCTGCCTGGTGGCGGTGCGGCGCAGGGTGCTGCGCGCGCGATCGAGGGAGCCCGAGCGGTACCAGGCGATCCCCTTGAGGAGCTGGAGGCTGCGCTCGCCTTTGCCGGCGGGAACCGCCGTCACCGCCTTGTAGCGCTCCCGGGCGAGGAGCGCCCGGGCCCACGCTTCCCGGTGGCGGAGCGGCGAATCGCTCCCGACCGCGTCGACGCGGAAGAGCTCCTCGGCGCGATCGGGCGCACCGACCGCGACGAAGGTGTCGGCGAGGGCGGGGAGCAGCTCGGCGTCCCCGGCGGCGCCGGCGCGGAGCGGCTCGAGGACCGCGAGCGCCTCCTCGCGCCGTCCGAGCGATGCGAGCAGGCGCGCCTTCACCTGCACGTAGCGGCTGCGCTCCGCTGCGGGAACGGCGTCGGTGCCCACCCGGGAAAGGCCGGCGAGTGCCTCCTCCAGCGGTGCCCGCTCCTTCGCCAGCGCGAGCTGTGCCTCGGCGGCGCCGAGGAGCGCGAGGGGATGATCCTCCACCACCGCCAGGGCGAGGCGGTCGTAGCGGAGCGCTTCGCTGTGCTCATGGCGCTCGCGGTAGTAGTCGGCGACGTGGACGAGAGTGGGCACGTGGCCGGGAACGCTGGCGACCGCCGCGTTGAAGCGCTCGATGGCGGCGGCGGAGTCGCCCCGCTCGAGGAGGATCGCACCCGCGAGGCTGTGGACGGTGGCTCCCGCCTTGCCGGGATCGGCGGCGAGGATCGCCTCCTCGATCGACTTCCGCTCTGCGGGCTCCGCGAGGAGGAGCCTCGTGGCGAGGACGACCTCCGGTTCCGCCGCCACCTCGGCGGGGCCGAGGAGCCGTGGGGCCTCCGCCGCATCGACCCGCTCGCTGCCGTAGCGCTTGGCCAGCGTGGCGATCACCTGCGCCCGCAGCGCACGAGCGGTCGGATTGTGCTCCTCGCGATCGAGCACCTCGTCGAGGGCGGTGAGGCTCGCCTCGTACGCGGCGCGGGTGTCGCGGAGCAGGCCGTTGCGGGCGGCGGCGGTGTAGCGCGCCACGTCGTCGGCGTGCGTGGCGGCACGGCGGTATTCGTAGGCGGCCCAGGCGGCGCCGCCGCCGGTGGCGAGGAGGAGGCCGAGGCTGATGCCGAGGCGGTGGCGACGGAGCCAGGAGGGCGGGCGGGCCTGCTCCGCGGCGAGGCGCTCGCGCAACTCGCGCTCGTAGACGGCGGCGACGTTCGCGGCCTCCTCGGCGACGACGCTCGGCTCCGGCTGCGGTGGCGCTGGCGGCTCCTGGGGCGGGGCGGGGAGCGCGCCGAGAAGATCGTCGGCAGGCTGCTCGCCGGTGGGCTCGCGACGAATTGGAGGCGGCGTCGCTGGGGCGCGTGTGAGGGGCGGCGGGCCGGCGGGACGGGCCGGCGTTTCGCTGGCGCCAGCGGGAGCGGTGTCGTCTTCCGCTGCGGCCTGCTCTGCCGATGGCGCTGCGTCGTCGCCACCAGCGGCGGCAGCCTCCTTGCGCACCGGCTGCTGATCGTTGGGCCAGCCCGAGAGCTCGTCGACGGCGGTGGTTTCGGGGGGCGGCACGCCCTCGGCGAAGTCGGACGCGGGGGGCGGCGGCGTCGTCGCTCGGAGCGGCGTCGTGGCGCTCTCCTCGACGGGAACAGGCGCCGCTGCAGCGACGCGCTCCGGCGCGGGAACGCTGGCCTCTGCCGCACCGGTCGTCGGTGCCGCAGCGGGGTCGGCTGCGGTGGCTTTGGATGCAGACGGCGACGAAGCGGCGCCGCCCTCTGCGCGAGCGAGGAGCGCCTCGATCCGCTCGTCCCCCGGCGCGAGCGCGCGGGCCTTCTTGAAGAGCTGCAGGGCCGAGCGCTGCAAGCCGCGGTCGAGGAGCGCTTCGCCCACCGTGGCGTGGACCTCGGGATCCCGGGGGCGCGCAGCGAGGGCCGCCTCGAAATGCGTCCGCGCGTCGGTCGCCCGCCCGAGGCGCAGGAGCGCCCGTCCGCAGAGGATCCGCGCCTCGACGTGCTCGGGGTGGTGCGCGAGCCCCGCGGTGCAGACCTCCACCGCCCGCGCGGCCTTGCCTCGTTGCAGCAGCTCGCTGGCGAGATCGACGAAGACCATGGAAGCGGGATCCGCCTCCAGCAGCTGCTGGTACTGCTCGAGCCTCGAGTCGGCCATCGTCGTCGTCCCTCACGAATCAGGCGGCCGAATCTATCAAAGGTGAAAATCTGGGCAACGATCGCTAAGCCTGCCGGATGATTGGGCCTTTCTTGAGGCTCCCCGCAAGGCTCTGCTAGTGTTCGCCGCATGACGCGCTTCGCCCGCCATTTCTGCGCCCTGCTCGTGCTCGCCGCCGCCGGCTGCGCCTCCGGCCCGGCCCGCACCACCGAGCAGCTCACCCTCGCGTCGCGCGACTACCACGACGCCCTGCAATACGGTGATTTCCAGGTGATCGCGCGCTACCTGCGCGCGGACGCCCGCACCGATTACCTCGCCCGTGCCTTCGGGATGGAGAAGAGCCTCTCGGTGCTGGAGTTCACCACCATCGGCACGGAGATCGCGCCGGAAGGCGAGAGCGCCCGGATGGTGACGCGGCTCTCCTGGTACGAGCTCCCCTCCACGGTGGTGAAGACGGAGAACGTCTTCATCCAGTGGAAGCGGATCGGCGGCGGCGTCGCCACGGACGGCGTCTGGACCATCGACTCGATCGAGGGGGGCCCGCTGCCGGTGGAGCCCGCAGCGGAAGCCGCCGAGCCGACCGAGGCTGCGCTCCAACCCTGACCGCCGGTCGTCCCACGTGGGACGATCCTGTCGCAGCTCCGTCCCACGCTCCCACGTGGGACGATCCTGTCGCAGTGACGCCGCCGCTCCCACGTGGGACGAGCGGCGGGCGCCACCACGCTATCGGCTAGAAGGGGATGTCGTCGTTCGGGCCGCCGCCCTCGCCGAAGTCGCCACCGCCGCCGTAGCCGCTGCCGCCGCCACCGCCACCGTAGCCACCGCCGCCGCCCCCATAGCCGCCGCCCCCACCGCCGGAGCCGTAGCCCCCGCCGCCGAAGCCGCCACCGCCGGCACCACCGGCACCACCGGCACCGCCTCCGCCGAAGCCGCCACCACCGGCGCCACCGCCACCGAAGCCGCCGCCACCCTCACGGCCACCGCCGCCGAGGAAGACGACCTGGTTCGCCACGATCTCGGTGGTGAAGCGCTTCTGGCCGTCCTTGTCCTGCCACTCGCGGGTCTGCAGCCGGCCCTCGACGTAGCACTGGCGGCCCTTCTTGAGGTACTCGCCGCAGAGCTCGGCCAGCTTGCCCCAGACCACCACCCGGTGCCATTCGGTGCGCTCCTGGCGCTGCCCCGCGTTCTTGTCCATCCAGGAGTCGGTCGTCGCCATGCGGAAGTTGGCGACCGCCTGCCCGCCGGGCGTGAAGCGGATCTCCGGATCCGCACCGAGATTCCCGAGCAAAATCACCTTATTGACGCTGGCCATGACACACCACCCGTTCCCATCGAAGAGGCGCACACCACGCGCGCCCCACCATCCGGCTCTCTAGCACGGGGGGCTGACATTGCCCCGTCGAGAGTCGAACGGTCAACGGTCTCACGGGTTGGCGTTCTTCTCCGGGTCCAGGGCGCCGCCAGCGGTCGATGCCGCAGCGGCGATGCTGGCGGTGAGCCGGCTCTCGAGGCTCCTGGCGAAGGTCGCGAGCACCGGGTCCTGCCCCTCCGCAGCAGAGGCGAGGGCGGTCTTGAAGGGATGGATCTCGCGCTTCGGCTCGGGTGTGGGCGCCTCCTCGGCCGCCGGCGACGCCAGCGCCCTGCCGAGGAGCTGGACGGCGACGGCCTGCGTCTCCCCGCTGGCCCCGTTCAGCGCCGCGAGGAGGTCGCCTGGTGCGGCGCTGCCCACCTCGGCGAGCCCCACCGCCACCTCGGCGAGGAGCACCTCGTCCTCCGGCCGCTGCGCAGCCAGCCCGAGCAGCAGGCCGAGCGCGTCCGCGCTTCCGTCCGCGGCGAGATCGACCAGCGTGTTCACCAGGGGCAGCGGCAGCGAAACCCGCTCGGCAGCCTCCCGGAGCCTGCCGTAGACCTCCGGCGCAGCGGAGAAGGCCTCGAGCACCGCCACCCGCGCCGAGCCGTCCTCGGGCTCCGAGAGGTGGAGCGCCTCCGCCACCACCGCCCGCACCGCCGGATCGGGCTCCGAGCGGAGCGCCGTCCGCAGCATCAGGCCATTCCGCGCGTCGGCAGCCTTACCGAGGTTGTGGTAGGTCACCATCCGCGCGCCGAGCACGTCGATGGGCGTCTTCGGCTCCCACGCCGGCGGCTGCGCCAGCGCCACCGCGGCGTCGCCGCCGCCGGGAACGTCCACCGTGGCCACCGCTGCGCCGATGGCGTCGACCCCGGGGATCACCCGCGACAACCGCCCCGGGTAGTCGTTGACGAGCACGGCGAAGGCCAACTCCCTGCCCCCCACCGAGGTGGCGTAGCCCGAGAGCGCGGTGACGTTCTGCAAGGTGCCGGTCTTGGCCCGGATCCGCCCCTGCGCCGGCGTGCCGCCCATGCGGTTGCGGACGGTGCCGTCGACACCTGCCACCGGCAGCGAGGTGAGGAGCTCCGGCGCCACGAGCAGCTCCTGCCGCGCCCAGGCCAGCACCCGAACGATCTGCCGGGCGCTGATGCGGTTGGTGTCGTTGAGGCCGCTGCCGTTCTTCATCACGAAGGATCCCCGCGGGATCCCCGCCTGGCCGGCGAGCACGTCCTCCACCACCGAGACGCCCTTGGCCCACGTCCCCGGCGCCCCCTCGACCTCGGCGCCGAGGGTCTTGAGGAGCATCTCGCTCATGTGGTTCTGGGACCATTTGTTCACGGTGTGGACCAGCACCGCGAGGGGCTCGGACCAGTCGACGAAATAGGTCCGCAGCCTGTCGGGCACCTTGCCGAGGCGCACCTTGCCCCGGACCTTGATCCCCTGCTCGCCGAGCATCGCCTTCAGGGTCTCGCCGGCGTAGATCGGCGGGTTGGAGACCCGCCGCCACACCGGGCCGCCGCGCCTGCCGGCGGGCATCCGCGCGTCGACCACGATCCGCTGGCGCTTCCCCTCGTCGAGGGATTGCACCGCGATTCGCCGCCGCGAGCGGGCAGGCGTGGTCACGCCGTGGTTCTCGAGCACGAGGTAGTCGGAAGCGGGATCGAGCTCCACCCGCGCCCTGGCGCCGACCTTTTCCGCCGGGTGGACGTGGACGGCCACCGCGTTGAAGTTGAGCGAGACCGCTCCCGCCCCCGCCATGTAGGGCCTGTCGGAGTCGTCCTGCTCCCAACCCGGGCCGTCGTATTGCGGGTCGAACCAGGTATCGTCGACGACGATGCTCCCCTTCACCTCGAGCAGCCCGAGCAGCCGCAGCTGCCGCACGATCCGATAGAGCCGCTCGGTGTCGAGGGAGGGATCGCCCTTGCCGCGCACGTAGAGGTTGCCCTGCACCACGCCCCCCACCGGCTCCTGGTCCACGTAGAACTCGGTGGCGTAGCGGAACCCCGGCCCGAGCCGCGACAGCGCCGCCACGGTGGTGAGGATCTTCATGTTCGAGGCGGGGTTGAGCAGCTCGTCGGCGTTGTGCTCGTAGACCGGCCGTTTCGTCTCGAGGTCGTAGATCAGCACCCCGGTCCGCGCCCTGCCCAGCGGGGTGGAGTCGAGGATCCGTTCCACGGCCTCCCGCAGCTCCCGCTCCTCGGGCACCGCCGCCCGGGCGGGTCGCTGCCCCACGAGGAGGAACAGCAGCAAAGCGGCGGCGAGCCAGCGGGCGCAACCCGCGGGACGGCAGAGACGAGCGGCGGTCACGGAATTCACCTCGGAGCGCGAGACGAAGAGGAGCCTCGGCGCAGGCTTGCCCGCTTGCCGGGTGCCCACATGCGACGATTGTAGGTGTCGACCGCTCGAGGAGCAAGTTGGCGAAAACCCGCACATTTTCGCCCCCGGACAGGCGAGCGACGCCCTGTGTGGGTGCTGCCCCTGCCGTGGCCCCCACGAGCGCCGGTGCATAGCCTTCGCCGCGTTCGCATCCCACGACCCACGCGGGAGGAGCTCGTGTTGCGGATCCTCGTGGTGGAAGACGACCCCGACATCCGGGACGTCCTGGGAGAGCTGCTGGTCGACGAAGGCTACCAGGTGGTCGCAGCGGGCTGCGGCGACGAGGGACTGCGGCGGCTGCAGGACGAGCAATTCGACGTGGTGGTGAGCGACTATTCGCTGCCCGGCCGCACCGGGACGGCGATGCTCCGGGCCGCGGCGCAATGCGGCAGGCTCGCCGGGCCGGCGATCCTGATGACCGCCCATCCGAAGCCGGTGGTCGACCAGGGGGTCCGGCTCCTCCGCAAGCCCCTCGACCTCGACGAGTTCCTCGACGAGATCTCGGCGGCGCTCGGTCCACCGGTCTGGCGCTGAACCCACACCGGGCACCGCGCCAGAAGTGGGGGCACGCCCGTTCGCCTGTTGGACCGGAGGCACCGGGCCGTTACAGTGGCCGCCTCGCCGATGACTCGCCTCCCGCTTCTCCTCGCCATCGCCTTCGCCTTCCTCGCCGCCTGCACCAGTGCGGAGCGGGGCGAGAACCGCCTCGTGGTCGCGGTGGAGTCGCCGCCCGAGACCCTCGACCGGCGCATGGCGCTCGGCGCGACCGCCATGCGCGTGGCCCACCTCGTCACCCCCGGCCTCACCCGGATCGACGCTGCGGGCCGGGCCGTTCCGGATCTCGCCGCCTCCTTCACCGCCGACGACCCGCGCAGCTGGCGCTTCGTCCTCCGCGAGGGCCTCCTCTTCTCCGACGGCACGCCGCTCACCGCAGCCGACGTGGTGGCGACCTGGCGCTCGGTCCTCGATCCGGCAACCGGCTCGCCCCACCGCGGCGGCTACGGCTACCTGGAGGCAGTGGAGGCGCCGGACCCGCGCACGGTGATCTTCCGGCTCGCCGCGCCCTTCGGCGCCTTCCCGGTGGACGCGAGCCTCGGGATCCTCCCGTCGCGGCTCGTCGCTCCCGAGCACCGCGAAGCGCTCCGGGCCCGGCCCATCGGCGCAGGTCCCTACGTGGTGGAGAAGTGGGAGCGCGACGAGCAGCTCCTCCTCGCCCCCAACCCGCGCTACCACGGCGGCGCGCCCGCGCTGCCCCTCGAGATCCGCACCGTGCGGGACGAGACCACCCGCGTCCTCGAGCTGCGCAAGGGCCGGGTCGACGTGCTCCTCAACGCGGTGAGCGCCGCGCTCCTCCCGGCGCTCCGCGAAGAGCAGCACCTCTCCGTCACCGTCGGCCCCGGCGCCGGCGTCTCCTACCTCATGTTCAACCTCGAGGATCCGCTCCTCGGGCGGCGCGAGGTGCGCGAGGCGATCGCCCTCGCCCTCGATCGCGAGGCGATCGCCCGCTACAAATTCAAGGGCGCCGCGCGGATCGCCGACACGTTCTTGCGCCCCGAACATTGGGCCTACGAGGACGAGACGGCGAAGTGGCCCCACGATCCGGCGCGCGCGAAGGCGCTGCTCGACGCAGCGGGCTACACCGATCCGGACGGCGACGGCCCCGGCACGCGGTTCCGGTTGAGCTTCAAGACCTCCACCGATCGCTTTCGCCGCAGCGTGGCGCTGGTGATGGCGGCGCAGCTCGCCGCGGTAGGCATCGGCGTGGACGTCGCTCCGCTCGAGTGGGGTACGTTCATGGGCGACGTGAAGCGCGGCAACTTCCAGCTCGCCACGCTCAAGGTGACGCCGGTGATCGATCCCGATCTCTTCCGGCTCATCTCCCACTCGGCGTCGATCCCCAGCGAGGAGACGGCGTGGGGCGGCATGAACCGGATGCGCTATCGGAACGCCGCCGTCGACGCGCTGCTCACGCAGGGACGCGAGGCGACCGATCCCGAGGCGCGCCGCGCGGCCTACGCCCAGGTGCAGCGGGTCCTCGCCAGAGACCTCCCCACCCTGCCCCTCGTCCACGAGGATGCGGTGGGCGTCGTCGCCACCGACCTGGAAGGCGTCGTCGTCGATCCGCAGGGCAGCCTGCACAGCCTGGCCGCAGCGCGGAGGGTGGAGTGAAGGAAGCGCTGCGCAAGGCCTTCGGAACCCTCGTCGCCGCCCTCGGCGCGGTGATCCTCGTCTCGGTCTTCCTCGATCTGGTCCCCGGCGATCCGATCGACGCCATCCTCGGCGAGCAGGCCCGCGAGACCGACCGGGCCTCGCTCCGCGAGGCGCTGCACCTCGACGAGCCGCTCGTCGCACGCCTCTGGTACTTCGCCAGGGACGCGGCGACCCTCGAGCTGCGGACCTCGGTGCCGCCCTTCCAGGACCAGGTCTTCTCCCGCATCGCCGACGCGCTGCCCAACACCGCCCTGCTCGCCTTCGCCTCGCTGGTGGTGGCGCTGCTCCTCGCCTTTCCCCTGGGCGTGCTCGGCGCGAGCAAGCCGGGCGGGCGCGTCGACGCTGCGGCGAGCGGCTTCGCCGTGCTCGGCGCGGCGCTGCCGCGGATCTGGCTGGGACCGATCCTCATCCTCGTCTTCGCGATCACCCTCGACTGGCTCCCGGTCTCGGGGCTCGAGGAGCCGGCGGGGCTCATCCTCCCCTCGATCACCCTGGGCACGGCGCTCGCCGCCTTCCTCGCCCGGATGATCCGCGCCTCGGTCCTCGACGCGGTGGGCGAGGACTACGTGCGCACCGCGAAGGCCAAGGGGCTCCCCGGCCACGTGGTGCTGCTCAAGCACGCGCTGCGCAACGCGATGCTCCCGGTGCTCACCGTGCTCGGCCTGCAGCTCGGCGCGCTCCTCGGCGGCGCGGTGGTCACCGAGAAGGTCTTCAACTATCCCGGCATGGGGACGCTGCTCCTCCAGGCGATCGACCGGCGCGACTACAACATGGTGCGGGCCTGCGTGCTCACCTTCACCCTGGCCTACGTGCTGGTGAACCTGCTCACCGACATCGCCTACGCCTCCGCCGATCCGCGGGTGAGGGCGCGGCGATGAGGAAGCTCGCAGCGCCGCCACCGGCGCCTGCCACCATCGCCGCTTCGCCGGAGCCGCTGCCGCCGCGGCGCCGCCGCCCGATCCTGAAGGGAGTGGGCCCCTGGCTCGGCGCCGGGATCGTCTGCGCGCTCACCCTGCTCGCGATCTTCGCGCCGCTGCTCAGCCCCCACGACCCGCGCACCATCTCGCTGCCCGACGAATTGCTCGGGCCCAGCGCGAAGCACCTCCTCGGCACCGCCGAGAACGGGATCGACGTGCTCTCGCACGTGATCCACGGCGCCCGCGTCTCGATGGTGGTGGGGCTCCTCGCCACGATCATCTCCGCCACCGTGGGCACGCTCCTGGGCGCGGGCGCCGGCTACGCTGGCGGCTGGGTCGAGGACGTGCTCATGCGCGTCGTCGACGTGCTCCTCGCCTTCCCCGGCATCCTGCTCGCGATCTTCATCACGGCGGTGCTGGGCCCCTCGCTCTGGAACGTGATCATCGCCCTCTGCGCCACCGGCTGGACGGGCTACGCGCGACTCGCCAGGGCCCAGGTGCTGGGCCTGCGGGATCGCGAATTCGTCCACGCGGCCCGGGCGCTCGGCGCCTCGGATGCGCGGATCGTGGTGCGCCACCTGCTGCCCAACCTGCTGGGACCGGTGGTGGTGCAGGCCACCTTCGGCGTGCCGGCGGCGGTGCTGGCGGAGGCCTCGCTCTCCTTCCTCGGCCTCGGCGTTCCGCCGGGCACGCCGTCCTGGGGCGCGCTGGTGGATCAGGGCACGCAATACCTGATGATCGCGCCGCACGTGGCCCTGGTGCCGGGGCTGATGATCGCGGTGTCGGTGCTGGGCTTCAACCTGCTCGGCGACGGGCTCCGGGATCGACTCGATCCCAGGCGGCGGTGATCCGGCGGCGGCGTAACGCACATCGCTTCCGCATGCGCCGAATCGCTGCCCTGCTCCTCCTCGCCGCCTGCGGCGGGACCGCCGAACCGCTCGCCCTTCCTCCTGCTGCCGAGGAAGACGTCTGCAACGACACGGCGATGGCGGTATGCGTGGCGCCGCAGGCCGCCCATCTCGTGCCGTTCGGCTCCGTCGTCGTGGGCGCCCGTCGCGAGCTTGCACTCGAAATCGGCAGCGTCGAGGAAGCCGTCTCCCTGCGCTCTCTCCTCTCCATTCCGCCCCCATTCTCCGCCAGGCTCCCTGACGGCGAGGAGGTTACGCCGGGCTCCTCCACCCGGGTGATCTTCGCCTTCGCACCCACTTCCCTCGGCGAGTACGCGGTCGACGTCGAGGTTGCCGGGCTGAAGCTCCAGCTGGCCGGCTGGGGTGTCGAGCCGTTTCTCGTCTGCGAGACCGCCGCGCTGGACCTGGGTACCGGCGCGGTGGGCGAGACGCTCGAGGCCCGGCTCGCCTGCGATTCGACGAGCGAGCTCGCCATCCGCCTCTCGAGCACGTGGGCGGTCGGTGGAAACGGATTCGATGCGACGTACGACGAGATGCTCCTCGGCAGGGCCCGCCTGGAGGTCAACATCCGTTTCGAAGCGGAGTCCCCCGGCAGCTTCTACGACCACCTCCGCTTCGTGCCGTACGAGAACGAGTACGGAACCGAGCCGGTCGCCATTCGCGTCCGCGCCTGCATCACCGCCGCCGACGGCAGCGGCTGCGAAGGCCGATAGGCCGAACGCCCCCACCCCCGCTATGCTGGAGCCCATGCGCCGCCTCCTCCTCGCCGCACCGCTGGTGCTCGCCGCCTGCACCTCCTCCAGCGATCCCGCCACGAAGGGAGGCGCCGCCCTCGAGCTCGGCAGCGAAGCGATCGCGTTCCCGATCACCGCCAGCGGCACCCGCACCGTCGCCACCCTCGAGCTCCGCAACGGCGGCGGCGCCCCCCTCGACATCGTCACCGTCCGGCTCGACGAGCCCTTCCGGCTCGACGGCGCGATGCCGAGCCGCATCGCCCCCGGCGGCATCGCCACCCTGCCGATCGCCTTCGTCCCCCACGAGGCGGGCAGCTACGCACAGCCCCTCACCGTGCGCACCGCCGCAGGCGACGCCACCGTCCAGCTCACGGGCGAGGCGGTGGCGAGCGCGCTGCGCTGCGGCCAGGTGACCTTCCCCCCGGCCATCGCCGGCACCGGCAGCAGCGCCGAGGTGGTCTGCGAGAGCCGCCTCGATCGTGAGCTCACCGTGCGCGCCGGCGACGCGGAGGGAAGCGGCGCAACCAGCTTCCGCGCCGCTGCTGGCTCGCGCGACATCGAAGCCTTCTCCACCTTCACCTGGCCGGTCTCCTTCAGCGCCGGCGCCCCTGGCGAAGCCGTGGCGGCGCTCCCCTTCCTCGACGGCGAGGACCGCCTTCTCGGAACCGCCGCGCTGCGCGCCCCCTCGGTGACGAGCTTCCTCACCGTCGAGCCGCCAGCGTCGTGCGACACCGGCGGGCACTTCCTCGGCCACGTGGGGCCGGGCTTCCAGCGCACGGCGAATTTCGCCGTCGAGAACATCGGGCCGTCTCCCCTCACCCTCGGCGACCTCGCCTTCTCCAACCCGGCCTTCACCGTGGAGCCGGCGAGCCTCACCCTGGGGCCCGGCGAGCAGGCCAACCTGGTGATCGCCTTCGCTCCCGATGCACTCGGCCCCAGCGAAGCGTGGCTGCGCCTCACCCCCGACGCAGCCGGCGTGCCGCCGGTGGAGCTCTGCTTCCGCGGCAACGGCGCCGGCCCATCGCTCACCTGCAGCCCCGGATCGATCGATCTCGGCGCGATGCCCGTCGGCCTGGCCGCCACCGCGCGCTTCACCTGCACCGCAGAGGCGCGGCTCGGCAACGAGGGTCCCTTGCGCGTCGTCGAGGTCTACGGCGAGCACCCGGCGCTCCGCGTCACCCACGAAACGCCGAGCGAATACGCGGCGGGCTCGACCTTCACCATCGAAGCGACCCTCACCCCGCAGGGAGCAGGCGCGGTGGAGGCACGGCTGGTCATCGAGACCGACGACCTGCGCACGCCCCGCCTGCCGCTCACCGTACGCGGCGGGGGAACGCCAGCCAGCGATTGCGTGATCCCCACCGCGCTCGCATTCGGCCTGGTGGAGCCGGGTACCGTGCGCGCGCTCGCGCTGCAGATCGGCAACCCGGGCCAGCAGCCCTGCTGGATCGGTCCCGCCCACCTGCCGGAAGCCGGCCCCTTCGCCGCGACCGACCTGCCCGCAGGTGAGTTCCTCGCGCCGGGTAGCACCCGCCTCGTCCCGCTCACCTTCGCGCCCACCGGCACGGCGCCCCGGGAGGCGGATCTCACCTTCGCCACCCTCCAGGGCAACCGCACCGTGCGTCTCACCGGCAGCGGCAACCCGAGCTGCATCGCCCTCGAGCCCGAGACCAGCGATCTCGGCTTCCTCCGCACCGGCTGCCGCTCCGCCGGCGCCACCACCCGCGTCCACAACACCTGCGACATCGTCCTCCGCATCGATTCGGTCACCACCGGCAGCGGCGGCGATGGGCAGCTCAGCGCCTGGAGCCGCTCGCTCCTTCCCGCCAACCTGCAGCCCGGCGCCTTCCTCGAGGTCGGCTACCAATTCGGCGTCGCCTCCCTGGTGGGCGATCGCGCTGCGGCCGTGCTGATCGAGGCGGGCGGCGCCGAAGGCCCCGTCGTCATCCCGGTCGGCGCCACCGCCACGGCGGATCGCGCGGTCGACCTCTTCGTCGTCGACGAGGGCCGGACCGACTTCCCGCTCCGCGGCGTGCCGGAGGACACCGACGCCGACGGACATCTCGAGGACGGCACCGAGATCGAGGTGCGCGTGGACGGCGAACGCCTCCCGGAAACCTCGGGCTGGCTCTGGAACCCATCGACCAACGAGGTGCGCTTCACGCAGGCCGACATCCCACCGCCGGGCAGCGAGCTCGCGATCGAATACCGGCCGGTCTGCCACTGACCTCGCGCTACCGCCTGCGTCGCCCTAGGAGGAAACCGACGACGAAGAGCGCGCCGGGCAGCGCCAGGGAGCGCCGGCGCACCACCGGCTCGCGCCGCCGCACCACGAGCCCGGCACCCGGCTTCTCGTCCACGCAGGAGGCGGGCCCCACCGCCGACGGCGCCGGCAGCCGCCGGGCCTCCCGCACCTTGTGGCGCTCGGTCTTGGGCAGATCGCTGCCGGTCTGGTCCATCCGCCGCGCGCCCACCCGCTTGCCCTCCGGCGAAAGGTGCTCGAGCACCGCGTTGATCTCCGCGCCGAGCAACACGACCATCGACGAGATCCACATCCAGAAGAGCAGGATGATCACCCCGCCCAGCGCCCCGTAGCTCACCTCGTAGTTGCCGAAATTGGCCACGTAGATCGAGAAGCCGGTGGAGGCGAGCAGCCAGATGATCACCCCGACCACGGAGCCGGGGGTGATGAAGCGGAAGCGCTGCTCCACGTCGGGCAGGAAGTAGTAGAGCAGCGCCCAGACCAACATGATCAGGAGGCCCGCCACCGGCAGCCGCAGCCAGAGGATCACCTGCTCCGGCCAGCCCCCGATCGCCCCCGCGACCGCAGGCGCCGCCACCGCAGCGGCGGTGGCGAGGACCGAGATCGTCGCCGCCACCAGCGTGGTGGCCACGGCGATGCCGCGCACCTTCCAGATCGGCCGCGATTCGCGCACGTCGTAGGCACGGTTGAGCGCCCGCATCAGCGCGGCGATGCCGGTGGATGCGGACCAGATCGCGCCGACGGCGGAGAAGGTGAGGAGCTCGGGGCTGCCGCCCTCGCCCAGCGCCTCGAGCCGCCCGCCGAGGATCTCGACGACCGCCGGTGGGGCGACCCTGCCCAGCTCGTCGATGAGCAGCTGCGCCTGGGTGGGATCGATCACCAGCGCGGCGAGGGAGACGAGGAAGAGCAGGAAGGGAAAGATCGCGAGGATGCCGAAGAAGGTGAGCGAGCCCGCCACGTCCATGAGGTCGTCCCGCTCGAACTCCTCCTTGAGCTCGAGCAGGAAGGCCTTCCACTTGATGTCGCGTCCAGGCAGGACCACGGCGACCCCCCGCAGCGGGAAGGTTGGCCATTGCCCCCACGGAGATCAGCCCCCGAAGGTGGCCCCGTCGCCCCAGCGGTCAGAGATAGGGCCGCCGCCCCTCGGGCGGGATCGTCTCGCGGCCCTGTGCCGCCTCGAAGGGCACGGGCAGCTGCCGCGGCGCCTCCGGCATGATGATCCAGAGGGCGATGTAGATGGGCAGCGACCAGAGCCCGAGCAGGAAGGCCACCACGAAGGCGAGCCGGACCAGGGTCACCGACAGCCCCCACTCGTTGGCGAGGCCGGCGCAGACGCCGCCGATCATCTTCCCCTCGCGCTGCCGGTACCAGGAGCGGGCGAAGACGCTGCGCTCGAGGCGCGAGCCGCAGTAGCGGCATTTGATCGCCTCGGCCTTGATCGTCTCGGCGCAGAACGGACAGGTGCGGGTTTCCATGGTCAGACCTCGGATGCGGCTGCGCGCGGCGGCCTGGCCGCGGCGCCTGCAAGCAGGGTGAGGGTGAAGGCGAGCGCGGAGAGCGCCGCCAGGCAGAAGAGGCCAAAGCCCACGCCGAAGGCCGCGGCGATCGGCGTGGGCAGCACCGGGGCGAGCCAGCTGGAGCCGAGCTTCCAGACGGCGGCGATCCAGGCTGCCGAGAGGGGCAGGCAGACCGCGGCGATCGCGGCGATCTGCATCGCGGCCCGGCGGACCGTCCGGCGCCCCTCCGCAGCGACCCGGCGCAATTCCGCCCCTGCGGCGGCGAGGGTCCGGGCCACCACCTCCGCCCGGACCCCAGGGAGAGGTGGCAGCGAGGCCAGGGTGGAGAGATCCGCCGCCAGCGTCCTGCACGTGGCGCAAGCGGCGAGGTGCGCGGCGATAGCCTCCTCCTCGCACGTTCGCGCGACGTCCGCCGCGGTGCAGCCCAGCAGCCGCTCCTCGGCCACCACGCATTCGGCTTTGCGCAGCCGGCTCATCCCACCACCTCCTCCGAAGAAGACGACGACGCGCCCCGCAGCCCCGCGAGCCGCGCGCGCAGATTCTTGATCGCGTGGTGGAGCCGGCTCTTCACCGTGCCCGGCGGGATCCCCGCCGCCTCCGCCACCTCGCGCTCGCCCAATCCCTCCAGATAGCGCAGCACCAGCACCTCGCGCTGTCCCGCCGGCAGCGCGGCGATCGCCTCGTGGAGCGCCTGCGCCTCCTGCCCCGCAGCAGCGAGGAGGTCGGGCGCGGGGCCCGCCTCCCCCGACTCCGGCAGCTCGCCGTCCCCGGTCACGTCCCAGGGCCTGGCGATACGTCGCCGGGCAGCGTCCCGGACCAGGTTGACCGCGATCCGGTAGAGCCAGGGAGAGAAGCGCTGCGTCGGGTCGAAGGAGCCCGCCGCCCGCACCACCCGAATCCAGAGTTCCTGGAAGAGGTCGTCGGCGTCGGCGCTGCTCCCGGTCGAGCGCAGCAGCAGCGCGTAGACCCTGCGGCGGTGCCGCTCGACCAGGCAGGCGAGCGCAGCTTCGTCGCCCCGGGCCACCGCCCGGCACAGCGTCTCGTCGCTGGTCTGCTCGCTCCACCTGGCCATTGCCGTCCATCCTCGCCGGGGGGAAACCGCCCGCAGCGTCCACGCGATCCCGGTACGCGTCCCGGCGCCTGCCGGTTCATCGCACGATTGCCCTGCGCCGACCCGCGGCAGTAGGCTGCCGCCGATGTCCCGTCTTCCGCTCCTCGCCCTGCTGCCTCTGCTCGCCTGTGGAACGCAGGATGCACCACCCGGCGATGCGATCGGCACTTTCGCCTTCGTGGCCTCGCTCGACGAGGGCGGCGCCATCCTCGATCCCCCCGAATCCACGCCGCGCTGCCGCTTCGAAGGGGCGCCGGACCGGATCGAATTCGACGGCTCCCTCTCCCACGATCCCGAGGGGGACGCCGCCTGGCTCCTCATCGACGGCACGCTGCGGGAGGGAACGCTCGAGGGCGCCACCTTCGACCTCTCCCTGCCCCGGGAGCCGGACGGCAGCATCCGCGGCGTGCCCCGCCGGCTCCCCGCCTGCACCTGCGATCTGCTCTTCGTCGAGAAGATCGACGGCGCGCTGGTGGAGAGCTCCACCGAAGGCTGCAGACCGCCACAGGAACCGGTGGAGGTCGGTCCGGCGACCTGCCCGCGCCTCGGCGAGGACGGCGAGCTCGCCTGGGACAGCTGCGGCGGGATCTGCGGCACCCTCCGCGAAGAAGTGCGCTTCGAAGCCAGCGGTTGTTCCTGCGAGGTGGACGGCGTGCAGGAGCAGGTCGCCGGCGTCTGCCAATTCGTGTGGGCGCTGCAGGGAACCCGGATCGGAGGTTGAAGTTGAAGCGCGCGGTGGTGCTGCTCTCGGGCGGCCTCGACTCGACGACGTGCCTCGCCATCGCCACCAGACGCGACGGCTACGAGGCCCATTGCCTCTCCTTCGCCTACGGGCAGCGCCACGCGGACGAGGTGGAACAGGCCCGGCAGGTGGCGGGCCGCCTCGGCGCCGCGTCGCACCGGGTGGTGCGGATGAACCTCGAGGCGATCGGCGGAAGCGCCCTCACCGACCACTCGATCGCGGTGCCCAAGGGGCGCGACGAGGCGAGCATCGGGGCCGGCGTGCCGATCACCTACGTGCCCGCCCGCAACACCGTCTTCCTCTCCGTGGCGCTCGGCCTCGCCGAGGTCCTCGAGGCGGAGGCGATCTACCTGGGCGTCAACGCCCTCGACTACAGTGGCTACCCCGACTGCAGGCCCGCCTTCGTGGAGGCCTTCTCGCAGCTGGCGAAGGTGGCCACCGCTGCGGGGCTCGAGGGGCACGCACCGCGGATCGAGGCGCCGCTCCTCCAGCTCGGCAAGGCGGAGATCATCCGGCTCGGCGTCTCCCTCGGCGTGGACTACGGCATCACCCACTCCTGCTACGACCCGGCGCCGGGCGGCCTCGCCTGCGGCGCCTGCGACGCCTGCCTCCTCCGGGCGAAGGGTTTCGCCGATGCGGGCGTCGCCGATCCGACGCGCTACGTTCGTTGACCAGGCGGGGGGCCGCACCTATGTTCGGCGGCTCCCTTGCACCTCTTGCAGCTGGAGTGACGAGCATGGCCGAGCGGATCGAGCAGCGTTTCAACGGGCACGGGGCCAACGAGATCTACGAGCGGCTGGTCGATCAGCTGGGCATCGTGGCGAAGGAGTACGGGCTGAAGCTCGATGCGGCCCCCGCCACCAGGGCCGGCCGCGTCCACCGCAAGGGCATGGTCGACGTGAAGTTCGCCGTGGTGGAGGAGCTCCTCACCGCCGATCTCGACTTCGGCATGCTGATTCCGAAGTCGATCCGCGAGCGGGTCCGGACCGAGCTGGAGCAGCGGCTCGGCTCGCTCTTCGCCTGAAAGCTCCGCAACGGCGGCGAAAAACGGCCGGGGCCGGAAGGCTCCGCTCCTCCCCGCGGTAGAACGGTGGGATGGCCAAACCGAAGCCTTTCAACAATCCCTTCGCCGGCCTGAAGCTGAAGAAGGCCGAAGCGGCGCCGGAGAAGAAGCCGGCCCCGCAGCCGCCGCCGCGTGTGCAGCAGGCGAAGAAGGCGCCCGTGCAGGAGCCGGACGACGACTCGCTCTTCCTCGAGCTCGTCGGCCAGGTGGAGCCGGTGCGCGGCGGGCCGCAGATCGTCGAGCGCCCGCCGCCGCCGCCCGAGCACGTGCGCCGCATCGTGAACGAGGAGGAAGAGGTCCTCGACACGCTGGCGGAGCTGGTGGCAGGGACCGGCGCCTTCGACGTCGCCGACTCCGACGAGTTCATCGAGGGCTCGGTCGAGGGGCTGGACAAGCGGATCCTCCGCCGCCTCCGCAAGGGCGACTACGCCGTGCAGGCCCATCTCGACCTGCACGGCCTCGTCCGCAGCGAGGCGAAGGAGGCGCTCTTCTCGTTCATCGAGCAGAGCCGCTACAAGGGCTTGCGCTGCGTCCTCGTGGTCCACGGCAGGGGGCTCCACTCCAGGGAGCAGCTCCCCGTGCTCAAGGAGGGCGTGCAGGGCTGGCTCTCCCGGGGGCGCCTCGCCTCCCAGGTGCTCGCCTTCACCACCGCACGCCCCCACGACGGCGGCGCCGGCGCGGTCTACGTGCTGCTCCGCCGCTGATCACCAGCGGGCGTCGACCCGCCGGAAGAGGAAGAAGCGCCGCCCGGCGCCGCCCTTGGCGATGTGCGGCTCCGGCGCCGGCCCCTGCCATGGGCGGTAGAGCGGCTGGTAGTCGCGGAAGCGCCGGAGCAGGAAGATCTCCGCCTTCAGCTTGCTGCAGATCTCGTCGTAGGCGACGGCGAAGCCCCTGGGGTGCCGGTTGCCGAGCACCACCTCGAAAACCTCGTCGCCGAGCCTGGCGATCCGGCCGAGCTTCTGTCCGTCGACGCTCATCACGTACATGCCGGCCTTGAGATCGGTGTCCTCGTTCATGGAGCCCTCCGGACGAAGAAGCGGCGCGGGCGAGCTCTCCCGCGCCCCCGGGGCGCACTCCCGCCGGCCAGCCCCCGCCCCTCGGGGGCGCCCGCCCCCCCCCCCCCCCCCCCCCGGGTCTGGCGCTTTCCCGTGGGGCCCTAGAACTGGCCACCGACGAGGAGCGAACCGGTGATCTGGTCGACGTTGTCCTCGTCGTTCAGGTTGGTGAACGCGTCGTCGTCGAAGACGAAGTTGTAGCTACCGCGTGCACCGACGAGCACGTCGCCGAGGTGGATGTCGAGACCCGCGCCGACGGGCGCCTTGTTGATCGTGTCGTCTTCGAGGGCGCCGGTGCTGTTGTCGCGCTCGTAGACGTTGAACCGGCTGAGCTGGTAGCCGCCGAAGACGTACGGCTCCCACGCGCCGAACTTCGGGCTGGCCATGAGCAGCGCCTGGCCGCCGTTCTCGATCGCGTTCTCCTGGGCGCCGGTCAGCCGTTCGTCGGTCTGGTAGGCGGCACCCATGTAGCCGAGCTCGAGCTCGAGGACCGGGATGCCCGGTTCGATGCCCACGGTGACGCCGTAGAGGGCGCCGGGGCTCAGCTGGCTGGCCAGCTCACCGGGGAAGCCGACGATACCGCCCTGTGCCTGCACTTCGACGCCGCGGTCCGGCTTGCTCGCCTCCTCGCGGGCCCGCTCGCGCTCCGCGTAGAAGTCGTCCGCCTCGCCATTGCCCTCGACGGTGATCTCGGTGCCCTCGTCCGTCTCGATCTGGACGTCGGGCTCCGACTCGTACTCCTGATCCCAATCCTGTGCGGAGGCAGCTGCCGGGACGGCGAGAGCCGCCGCGCCAAGTGCCCCGAGAATCCAACGAAGCTTCGTCATCAGTGAACCTCCTCCCCTGTGGTGTTCCTCCCCGCTAAAAGGGGTGACCACGCATCGGGGGCCCTGCAAGCGGGGGCGTCCTGTGCGCCAGCAGACAAGGCGCCTGCTTCCTCGCTTCCTTTGCGCCACATGGACCCCACTCCGAGGCCCTGCTACCTTGCGGCCCAATCCCCCGATCGACGGAGCAATCCATGTCCCAGCTCGAGGCCAAGACCCTCACCGACTACGAGAAGTACATCCGCACCGAAGAGCTCCTCTCCCTGCAGAAGGAAGCGAACGAGTGCGTCGATCCCGACGAGCTCCTCTTCCAGGTGATGCACCAGGTGATGGAGCTCTGGATGAAGGTGATGGTCCGGGAGACCGGCCGGGTGGCACAGCTTCTCGGTGAGGGAGAGCTCGGGCAGGCGGCACACCACCTGCGCCGCATCTCGACGATCGAGGCCTCGCTCGTGCAGCAGATCCCGATCATCGAGACGATGGCGCCCGCCGACTACCACGTGATCCGGCTCAACGCCCTCGGCCGGGGCAGCGGCCAGCAGAGCCCCGGCTTCAACCAGATGCTCCGCACCGGCGAGCCGGTCTGGGCCGCGTTCGAGAAGGCGCTGGCGAAGACCGGCGTCGACCTCCAGGATCTCTTCCGCAACCCGCGGCAGAACTGGGATCTCTGGCTCGTCGTGCAGGGGATGATGGAGGTCGACGAGGGCTTCCAGACCTGGCGCTTCAAGCACTACGAGATGGTGAAGCGGATCATCGGCCTCGAGGTGAAGAGCCTGCAGGACGTGCCGGCTTCGCAGCTCCGCTTCGGCGTGGACGAGTCGTTCTTCCCGGAGCTCTGGAAGCAGGTGCCGGTGCTCACCCGCACCACCCGCCCCGAGTACTGATCCGCCGCTCCGGATCCGCACCGCCGAAAGCGCCGCCTTCCGCTTGCCGGAGGCGGCGCTTCGTCGTTTCGCCGCGCGATTTGGCGCCCATGGCCACGTATGGTCACGTCACGCCACCGCGCAACCAGCTTGAATTGCAACGGTTTTCATTTTCCACAAGACAAGAGGCGGGTCCTTCTTGCTATTTTCGGGGCGCTTCTCCCCCTCGAGGAGGGCCAGGTGAACGAGATCACGACACAGTACGAGGCGCTTTTCCGGGAGCTGGGCCGCGAGCTCGGCCGTGCCCTCGCAGCGCGCCTCCTCGAAGAGCGCGCTGCAGCGGACGGCGGTTTCGCATCGCCGCCCGAGCCCGCCGCGGCGCAAGCCGGCAAGATCCTGCCCGGCCTCACCGGCCGCCGCCGCCGCGCCGGCGATCCGCCGCCCCGCTGCGGCAGGGCCGGCTGCAACAAGCCCTCGCGCACCCGCGGCTATTGCCAGACCCACTACGTGCAGTGGCTCAAGGCCGGCGACGGCCGCCGCCAGGCGGGCTGAAGTCGCCAAAGCGGGAAGGTGCCGCGCCCGTCCGCCGTTGGAGCGCCGTGGATCCCGTCCTGCTGGCAACCTGGGGGCTGCCCGGCCTCTTCCTCGCCGCCTTCCTCTCCGGCTCGGTGGTCCCGCTGCCGTCGGAGGCGGTGCTCGTGGCCCTGCTCGGCGGCGGCCTGGCCCCGCTGCCCCTGGTCACCGTCGCCACCGCCGGCAACCTGCTCGGCGCCGCCACCCTCTTCTGGATCGGCACCGCCCTCTCGCGTGGCGCGGGAGGCGCCCTCGGCCGCGCGTTGCAGCGCAGGATCCAGCGCGATCCGCAGGCCTTCGAGCGCGCGCAGGCGCGCCTGCGACGCTTCGGCGCGCCGCTCCTTCTCCTCACCTGGGTTCCGATCGTCGGCGACCTCTTCGTGATCGCCGCGGGCTTCGTCGGCGTGCGCCTGCTCCCGTTCGTGATCTTCACCGGCGTGGGCAAGGCAGCCCGCTTCGCGCTGGTGGCGAGCGCGACGGCTGCAGCGCTCGGCGCGTGATCGGGCAGGCCCGAATCCGTATGCTGCGCCGGTGCTGCGCGCGGTGATCTTCGATCTGCACGGGACCCTCCTCGACGACGAGGCGCTGCGGCTGCGCCTGCTCCAGGAGCGCTGCGCCGCGCACGACGTCCCCTTCGACGAGGCGAGCTACCCGGCCCGCTTCGCCGGTCTCGACGATCGCACCACCTTCCGCCTCCTCTGGTCGGAGGCGCAGCGGCCCCTCCCGCCGGACGAGCTCCGCCGCCTGCTCGCCGAGAAGAGCCGCGGCTACGCGGCGGCGCTCGCCGAGGAGGTGCCGCTCTTTCCCGGCGCCCGCTCGCTCTTCGAGGAGGCGAGCCGGCGCCTGCCCGTCGGCGTGGTGGCGGGCTCGCTCCGCGCCGACGCGCAGGCGGCCCTCAAGGGCGCGGGCTTCTTCCGCCGCTGCAGCGCGCTCGTCACCGCCGATGAGCTCTCCCGGCCCACCCCCTCCCCCGAGGGCTACGCGGCCTGCATCGCCGCGCTGGACGAAGTGGCACGGCGCTACGGCGGGGAAGTGATCACGCCCCGGAGCGTTCTCGTCTTCGAGGACACCGAGGCGGGGATCCACGCGGCGCAGCGCGCGGGTTGCAAGGTCGCCGCCGTGGCCCACACCCAGCGACTCGATCGCCTCGCTGCAGCGGAGAGCCACGCCGCCCGGCTGATCGACCTCGATCTCGCGGGCCTCGAGAAGGAGCTGTTCTGAAGGGCCTCTTCGTTCCCCACCGGATCGCCGGCTCGCTGCAGCGGGGCAGGCTCGTCGAACGACCCAACCGCTTCCTCGGCGTCGTCGCGCTGGAGAGCGGCGCCGTCGTCGAGGCGCACATCGCGGACCGCGGCAGGCTCGAGGAGATCCTCTTCCCCGGCGCCGAGGTCTACGTGGTGCCTGCCGCAGGCCCCACCCGCCGCACCGCCTTCACCCTGGTCTGCGCCCGCTGCCCGCCGCTGGGCGACGCGCCCCTCGGACCGCTGGGCTGCCTCGATCCCGCTGGCGCCAATCGACTCGTGCGGACGCTCCTCGAGGCCAAGGCGATCGAGGGATTGCCCGCCTTCGGCGCGGTGCGTCCGGAGGTGAAGGTCGGCGCCTCGCGCTTCGATTTCGCCCTCGCCCTCGACGACGGCAGGCGCCTGCTGCTCGAGGTGAAGAGCGTCGCGGTGGCGCGGGGCAGGGCCGCGCTCTTTCCCGATGCCCCCTCCGAGCGCGCGGCCCGCCACTGCCGCGAATTGGCGGCGCACGTCCGTGCCGGCGAGCCGGCGGCGATCGTGCTGGTGGCGCAGCGGGCGGACGTGGAGGAGATCCGGCCCCACCCCGTCGATCCCGGCTTCGCTCTGGCGCTGGCGGAGGCCCAGGGCGCAGGGGTGCTCCTCCGCGGCGTCGCCTTCGACGTGGGGCTGGAGGGGTTCCGTTTCGCGGGCATGCGGCCGGTGGTCGTCGACGCGTAGAATGGACGCTCCCGTGTGGAGGCGTCGGATGCCCGAGAAGTGGAAGACGGTCGGATCGCAGGTGCTGCAGGACGCGGGGATCTTCCGGCTCCGCGAGGATCGCTCGGTCTCGCCGCGCACCGGAAAGACCTGGCCCTTCTTCGTCCTCGAACTGCCGGATTGGGTCAACGTGATCGCCCTCACCGAGGACGCCGAGGTGATCTTCATCCGGCAGTACCGCCACGGCAGCGGCGACGTCACCCTCGAGATCCCCGGCGGCATCGTCGACCCGGGCGAGAGCCCGCTGGCTGCAGCGGCCCGCGAGCTCCGCGAGGAGACGGGCTACGTGGCGAAGCGCTGGCTCGACCTCGGATCGATCGAGCCCAACCCGGCCTTCCAGACCAACCGCTGCCACACCTTCCTCGCGCAGCGCGCCACGAAGGCCGGGAGCCAGCAGCTCGACGAGCGCGAGGTGATCGCGATCGAGACGATTCCGCTGGAGCAGGTGGGTAGCCTCCTCGCCGAGGGGAGCATCCGCCATGCGCTGGTGGGGATCGCCTTCCAGAAGCTCGATCTGCTCCAGCGCGGGCTCCTCCCCACCAGGCCCGTGGAGCCCGGAGCGGCTTAGATCGCGTTGTTCAGGGAAAGGCCGTGGGAGCGCTCCACCGCTGCGAGGAGCTGCTCCGGCACCCAGGGCTTGCGGACGTAGCCGTCGAGATGGGCCACCTCCGATCCCGCGAATTGGCGGCTGGTGACGAGCACGATCGCCGCCCCGAGCAAGGCCGGCTCGTGGCGGAGCGCCTCCACCGCGTCGAGGCCCACCACCACCGGCAGGTGGTGATCGAGCAACACGACCTGTGGCCGATGCGCCCGGGCCAGCTCGAGGGCCTGGCCGACATCGACCGCGCTGAAGACCTGGTAGCCAGCGCTCCCCAGCACCGCAGTGGCGAGGACGAGCGCGTCGAGATCGTCGTCGATCACCAGGACGGTTGGTTTGTCCATGCATGCCTCCGCCCGTACCAACAGCGGAAAGGTGCTCATATTTCGCCTGGTTGCGCACACGCAAGGCTCCCTCGTGCAGCTTGCGGGCAGCGCCCCGCCCCCCAGCCGGCAGCACGGGAGCGCCCGCTTTTCTGCTAGCTTGCGCGCCATGGAGAAGGGCCGGATGCGCCAGATCGCGGTGGTTTGCGCCTGGGTGGCAGGGGGGCTGCTCGCCGGCGCGCTGCTCGTCCTGCAGGCGGAACGGATCGCGGAAGGAGACCGCCAGCTGTGGAACGAGCCCTCGGTCTCCTCGCCATGAACCCGACGGGCCTGCTCCTGCCAGCAGCGGCCACCGTCTGTGCGCTCGCCTGCCTCGTCGTGGGCGGCCTCGGGTGGCGCAGGCGCCACGCGCCGGGCAACCCGCGGCATGCGATCCTGGTGGCGGTGGCCCTCGCGCTTCCCCTCCTCCTGCCGATCGCCGGCGCGCTCCTCGCCGTGCCGGAAGCGGGCGGCGATCCCCTCGCCGCAGCGACGACGGCGCTGCAGCAGCGGATGCAGGCAGGACTCGCCGGCCTGCTCCTCGCGTTGCCGGTGGGCCTCTCCTCCCTGCTCTGGGCCGGGATCGCCGGCGGGCGCAGGGTGCATCAGGCCGGTGAGCGGGCCCGGCTCTCCGCTGCCGCTGCAGGGCAGCGGGCGGTGGGCGCCGAGCTCGCCGCGAGGATCGAGCGCACCGGACTGCCGCGCACCGGCGCGGCGATCGGCCTGCTCGCCGCGGTGCTGCCCATCGGCGCTCCCTCCCTCGCCCTCCACCTCGCCGGCACACGGGGGCTCGAGGATCTCGCCCTCGCCCGTGCGCTGGGCAGCGGCGCCGCCGTGGTCGGCAGCCTCCAGGCCCGGGCAGGGGCGGAGATCCTCCGGGTGGGCGCGCAGGTCGGCGCTGCCGGCGCGGTGCTGGTGGCGCTCCTCGTCGGGCTGCTGCTCCACGCGCGCTCCTCCCGCAGGCACAACCTCGCGCTGGCGGTGCGCTGCGTGGGCGAGAGCGGCGCGGTGCGGGCGCAGGTCGCCCGGGTCCTCGAGGCGAGCGGCACCCCGGGGCCTCTGGGTCCCGTGGCGCTCACCCTGCTCCTCCTCGGGCTCTCGGCGCTGGCCTGGACCGAGGTGGAGCGCCTGCGCGCGGTGCCCCAGGCGGCGGACGAAGCGGTGGCGGTGGGCGGGAGCGCTCCGCTTTTTCCACAGGGCCTGCCCGGCAGCTTCCTTGCCGCCGATCGATCGGCCGGTAGAGTGGCCGGCGATGCGCTTGCTCACCTTCCCGGAAGACGTGTCCATCGGCGGCCTCGAGGCACAGGCCGATCGCCTCGCCGACGACGCGGCCCGCGCCGCAGCAGAGGCCGAGGCGCTGGTGCTCTCGATCCTGCGTGGCGACCGCCAGTGGCGCGAGCAGCGCCCCGCGCAGCGCATCACCGCGGTGCAGGCCGCCGGCCCCCGCCGCGTCGCTTAGGTCTTCGCGCCCGGCTCCACCCAGACCGCACCTGCAGCCGTAGCCGCGATCCCTTCGGGATCGAGCGGCGGCGCACCGAAGCGCCGCAGCCAGGCCGCCTCGCCACCAGCATCGTCGATCTGCTGGGCGAGCTCCGCCTCGCTCGCGGCGAAGAGCCCGACGAGCATCCGCCCGTCCTCGCCCTCGGCGAGGAGGCCGAAGCGGCTCGCCTCGCCCGGTACCCGCACCTCGATCCGCCGCAGCTTCAGCTCCACGTCCCGCCTCCTGCCTTCGCGAAGGGGCGGCTCTCCGCCGCCGGCGCCGCCAGGGCCCGTGCCGCTGCAGCGGTGGCGGCGGCGATCACGTTGCGCCCCTCCTTGAGCCTGCCCGGCGAGAGCCGCGGCAGCTGCGGCGAGACCACGTAGACGGGCAGCCCCCGCGCCTCGCAGAGCCGGCCCTGCAGCTCGTAGTTCTCGTGGCGCACCGCCAGCAGCCCGCGGGCCATCGCCTGCACGTAGCCGTGCCAGCGATCCTCCGGCGTCTGCTCGAGGGTCGTCCGTCCCTTGCCCGGCAGGTAGTGGACGAGGATCGCGTCGAGCTCCACCTGCCCCGCCAGGGCGAGGATCGGCGCCTTGTCCACCAGGCCGCCGTCCCAGAGCTGCGCCCGGGAGAAGGGCACCGCGCGGAAGAGGCCGGGGTAGGCGCAGGAGGCGTGGATCACCTCGGAGAGCGGCCCCTCGGTGTGGATCCGCGGCGCCGCTGCGGTCACGTCGGTGGTGACGAGCACGAGCTTCTTCGGCGTCTGCTCGATCCGCTCCACCGGCAGGGCGTCGTCGAGGAGCCGCCGGAAGCGCAGGCCGGCGAGCAGCCCGGTGAAGCTCCGCCCCCGGGCCGCATCGAGCAGCGCGCTCACCGGCGCCGGATCCCAGAAGTCCTGCTTGCGAACCCGCCCCAGGAGCGTGGCGATGTCGTGGGCGTCGAGCCCCGCCGCAGCGAGGGAGGCCACCAGGGCGCCGGCGCTGGTGCCGGCGTAGGCGGTGGGCGAGAGCCCTGCCCCCTCCACCGCGGCGAGGAAGCCCGCGTGTCCGAAGAATCCGAAGAAGCCAGCCGAGAGCACGAGGCCCACGCGCTTGCCCCGCAGCTCGCGCGCCAGGGAGGAGTCCGTCATCGGGCGGAGGATGGAAGCGGCACGGCACCGGGTCAAGGCGCTTGCGCCGCGGATCGCTCCGGGGCTACCACGCCTTCCCGAAGGAGGATCTCCCTTGGCGAAGCGCTACTGGCTGGTGAAGAGCGAGCCCGACGTCTACTCCATCGACAGGCTCGAGGCGGAGGGCAGCACCTCGTGGGAAGGCGTGCGCAACTACCAGGCGCGCAACTTCATGCAGGAGATGAAGAAGGGCGATCGCGTCCTCTTCTACCACTCCAACGCGGAGCCGCCCGGGGTGGCGGGCATCGCCGAGGTGGTGCGGGAGGCCTACCCCGATCACCACGCCGCCGACCCGAAGTCGAAGTACCACGACCCCGGCCACAGCGAGGAGAAGCCCCGCTGGTTCATGGTCGACGTGGGCTTCGTCGAGCGCTTCCCCGAGGTCCTGCCGCTGCCTCTGCTCAAGGGCGAGCCTGCGCTCGAGGGGATGGAGCTGCTCCGCAAGGGCTCGCGCCTCTCGGTGCAGCCGGTCGCGAAGGAGCACTTCGACCACGTGGTGAAGCTCGGGCGCGGCAAGCGGCGCTGAAGCGCTGCGTCATCCGCGCCGGCGGGCGGTGCCCCGGCGCCCCGTGGTACAACGGGCCCTTCCAATTTTCGCTGGAGGAGCCCGGGGATGAAGATCGTCTGCATCGGGGGAGGGCCTGCCGGCCTCTATCTGGGCATCCTGCTCAAGAAGGCGAACCCCGCCCACGAGATCACGGTGATCGAGCGCAACGCGCCCGATCAGACCTTCGGCTGGGGCGTGGTCTTCTCGGACGAGACCCTCGGCAACCTGCTCGAGGCCGATCCCGCCACCCACGCCGAGATCGTGGAGTCCTTCGCCCATTGGGACGCGATCGACATCCACTTCCGCGGCGAGGTGATCCGCTCCGGCGGGCACGGCTTCTCGGGGATCGCCCGCAAGCACCTCCTCCGCATCCTGCAGCAGCGCGCCGCGTCGCTCGGGGTGGAGCTGCGCTACCGGACCGAGGTCGACGACCTCGCCGCCTTCGCCGGCTACGATCTGGTGGTGGGCGCCGACGGGATCCGGAGCAAGGTGCGCGCCGCGCACGCGGACGTCTTCCGGCCCAGCCTCGACGTGCGCAAGTGCAAGTACATCTGGTGCGGCACCAACAAGATCTTCGACGCCTTCACCTTCCTCTTCGAGGAGAACGAGCACGGGCTCTTCCAGGTCCACGCCTACCGCTTCGACGCGGAGACGAGCACCTTCATCGTCGAGTGCGACGAGCAGTCGTGGAGGAACGCGGGGCTCGATCGGATGACGCCGGAGGAAGGGGCGAAATACCTCGAGGGTGTCTTCGCCCGCTACCTCGACGGCAATCCCCTGCTCCTCAACGCCTCCACCTGGATCAACTTCGCCACCGTGCGCAACGAGCGCTGGCGCCACGGCAACATCGTCCTCATCGGCGACGCCGCCCACACCGCGCATTTCTCGATCGGCTCGGGGACGAAGCTCGCCATCGAGGACGCGATCCTCCTCGCCGAGGCGATCGAGCGCCATCCCGGCAACGTGGAGCAGGCCCTCGAGACCTACGAGGAGGAGCGCCGCCCGATGGTGGCGCGGATCCAGAAGGCGGCGCAGGACAGCCTCGATTGGTTCGAGAACACCAGGCGCCACGTGCAGCACGATCCCGATCGCTTCGCCTTCAGCCTGATGACGCGGAGCAAGCGGATCGGCTGGGAGAACATGGGGCTGCGCGATCCGGAGTTCGTCGCCAGGGTCGGCGCCGCCTTCGCGCGGGAGGCCGGCGTTCCCACCGACGGACCGCTGCCGCCGCCGATGTTCACGCCCTTCCGGCTGCGCTCGATGGAGCTGGCCAACCGCGTCGTCGTCTCGCCGATGTGCATGTACTCGGCGACGGACGGCACCGTCGACGACTTCCACCTCGTCCACTACGGCGCCAGGGCGATGGGCGGCGCGGGCCTGCTGATCACCGAGATGACCGACGTCTCTGCAGACGGGCGGATCACGCCGGGCTGCGCCGGCATGTACGCCCCGGAGCACGTGGCGGCCTGGAAGCGGATCGTCGACTTCGTCCACGCCCGCTCGCCGGCGAAGATCTGCCTGCAGCTCGCCCACGCCGGCCGCAAGGGATCGACCCGGCGGATGTGGGAGGGGATCGATCAGCCCCTCGACGAGGGAAATTGGCCGATCCTCGCTGCGTCGGCCCTGCCCTACCTGCCGGTGAGCCAGGTGCCGAAGGCGATGGACCGAGCCGACATGGACCGGGTCCGCGACGACTTCGTGCGTGCCACGGAGCTGGCGGAGGCGGCGGGCTTCGACATGGTCGAGCTCCACTTCGCCCACGGCTACCTCCTCTCCGGCTTCCTCTCGCCGCTCACCAACGTCCGCACCGACGAATACGGCGGCTCGCTGGAGAACCGGATGCGCTATCCCCTCGAGGTCTTCCGGGCGATGCGTGCGGTCTGGCCCGAGGAGAAGCCGATGTCGGTGCGCATCTCCGCCACCGACTGGGTGGAGGGCGGCTTCGAGGCGGAGGATGCGGTCGAGCTGGCGAAGGTGCTCAAGGCCGCCGGCTGCGACATCGTGCACGTCTCCACCGGGCAGACCACCGCAGCGGCGAAGCCGATCTTCGGGCGGATGTGGCAGACGCGCTTCTCCGACCAGGTGAAGAACGAGGCGCACATCCCGACGATCGCGGTGGGCAACATCTCCAGCGCCGACCAGGTGAACACCATCCTCGCCGCAGGGCGCGCGGACCTCTGCGCGCTGGCGCGGCCGCACCTCTCCGATCCGAACTGGACGCTGCGGGCAGCGGCGGAGCAGGGCTGGGACGGGCAGTCGTGGCCGGATCCCTACAAGGCCGGCAAGCCGCGCCCTGCGCCGAAGCCCGCCTGACCGCGCAATCCCCGTGCAGAAGAGGCCGCCTGCCCCCCGGGGCACGGCGGCCTCCTCGTTTCTGGCGGCGCTATTGGCGGAAGAGCGGCATCGGCGTGCTCTGCGCCTCGCCCAGCGCCATCCGGATCGCCAGCGTCGCGCCGTTGAGGAAGGAGCGCGCGCCCCAGATGTCGGCCTGGGCGAGCGAGGCCCTCGCTTCGACGAGGGCCTCCTGCGCCGCGATCGCCTGGGCCGCCTCCCGCTCGCCGGCAGTCTGGTAGGCGTTGCCGGCGAGCTGTCCGAGGCTCTGCGCGAGCTGGGCGAACCCCGCGTCCGCGCCGGTGCCGCCGCCGGTGGCGAGGAAGGCGTCGAGATCCTCTGCCTGCTCGAGGAGCCGCGAATAGGCGGCGATCCGGGCGACGCGCGCCTCTTCGATCGCCGTGCCCTGGTCCTCGATGTCGGCGATCTCGTCCTCGAGATCCTGGGTGCGCTCGTCGAGGAGCTGCTGGTTCTCGTTGAGCGTGTTGACGGCGCCGACGAGATCACCGAGCTGCCGCGCCCGCTCCTCCGCTGCGGCCTGCTCCTCCAGCGCCTGCTGCTGCTCGGGGGTCGGTGGCGGCGGCTCCGCGGCGAGGGCGGGTTCGCCTTCGATCGGCTGCTCGGTGGCGAGGGGCGGCGCTTCGGCGCCGGGGGGCGCCTCTGCGGCCAGCTCCTCCGCCGGCACGCCTTCTGCCGCAGCCTCGGCCTCGGCGTCGGCGGCGGCTTCTGCCGCAGCGGCAGCCTCCGCCTCGTCCACCGGCGAGGGCGCCTCCGCCGCCGCAGCAGCGGCAGCCTCCGCCTGCGCGGCGGCGTCCGCTTCCTCGCCGAGCGCGGGGACGTCGAGCAGATCCGCTGTGGGGTCTGCAGGCGCCGCCGCTTGCGCCGCGATTTCCGCCTCCGCGCCTGCTTCCGGCGCCGGCTCGTCGTCGCCCTCGAGCACCAGCCGGTCGCCCACCAGCTCCGCGCCCCGGGGCGCGTCGTCCGTGGCCGCAGCAGCCTCCTCCTCCGCAGCGGCGCGGGCCTCCTCCGCCGCTTCGGCCTCCGCCTCCGCTGCCGCCACGTCCTCCGCGGCAGCGGCACCTGCAGCCTCCTCGGCCTCCTCCGCCACGTCGGGATCGGGCACGTTCAGCCCGTCGTAGGGCAGCTCGGTGGCGGCCTCGTCCTGGGCCTGCGCCGCACGGGCGAGAAGGCCGTGCTCCGCCGTCCGCACCGCATGGGCGCCCAGCAGCGTCACGGCGCCGACGATGGTCAGCAGCTGATGACGAGCTCTCATGTCCCAATCTGGGGTTGGAGCAGGCCTTGGTGCACCCGGCGCATCCACGGCGGGGTGCACCCCGGCGCCTCGCCTGCCCGCCTGGAGAGCTGCGGGGCTGGCGCGATCCACCGCGGGATCGCGCCAGCGTGCGGGGCCTAGCGGCGCTTCGCCGCCTTGCCGGCCCCCGGGGAGCGGGGCGCCCGGCGGGCACCGCCGTTGGGCTTCTTGCCCTTCACGCCTGCTGCCACCTTCTTGAGCGGCAGCTTGCGGGGCGGCAGGAGCTCGGGCTCGGCCGGCACCTTCTGGGCGAGGAAGATCGCCGCATCCAGCTTGAAGAAGTTGCGCCGGCGGTACCAGGTGAGCGCGCTCTCGTTGTTCTCCGCCACCTCGAGCACGAGGTGGGTGCAGCCGCGCACGCGGGCGAGGTGCTGGAGCTGGTCGAGCATGAAGCCGCCCACGCCCTTGCCCTGGTAGTCCGGGTGGACCGCCAGCTCCTCCACGTAGAGGGGCCGCATCCCGCGCTTCTCGAAGTAGCGGGGGTTGATCCAGTTGTCGGCGCCGGTGGCGTCGAAGGCGCACTCGGCGTAACCGACCACCTGATCGCCCACTTCGAAGAGGAGCTGCTCGCCCTTCTCCTCGTAGACGTCGAGGAAGCGGTTCTTCGAGCGGGGGCGCTGGTACTCCACCGTCTCGCGGTTCACGTCGCGGAAGACGAGCTTGAGGAATTCCCAGGTCCGGTTGAGGTCGCGGCGGTGGAGCCTGCGGACCTTCACCTCGACGTGATCCTTGCGGGCGCGGGCGGCCCTGGCCTCCTCGTCCTCTTCGCCGGCGGAATCGATCACCACCAGCGACGGCGGCTGACCTTCGCCCTTGCCCTTCGCGGCGCGCTTCGTCGCCTTGCCCTTCGGAGCGGGAACCGGCGCCGCCGCCACCGCCACGTTCCCCGCCGCCTCGTTGGCCCCGGCCTGGGCCTCGAGGACCTCTGCGAGGCCCTCCTCCCCGGGGGAAGCCAGGGAGGAAGAGGGCGCGGCGCTCACCGCCGCTTCGCCTGCCAGGATCTCTGCTTTCGCAACCGTCGATCGTCGTGACTTGCTGGACATGAAACCCGCCTGTGAAGACGCGACGAGAACCCCCGACTGCCCGGGGGCCTTCCCGCCGTACGCGTTGCCGTCCGCTACCGGGGTGCCTGCGGAAAATCGAGGGCCCGGTCGAAGGCTTCCGGCACCTCAAGGTTGGCGAGATGGCCTGCCGCCGGCAAGACCGACAGGCGTGCCCCCGGGATGGCGGCTGCCATCTCCTCGGCGAGCGCCGGCGGGGTGATCGCGTCCTCGGCGCCCACCACCACCACCGCGGGCACCCGGACGCCGGGGAGCAGGTCGGCGGAATCCGGGCGGTTTTTCAGGGCCTCGAGCCCGCCGACGATGCCGGCCTCGCGCTGATCCATCAGGGCCCGCACCCGCTGCACCAGCGCCGCGTCCCCCTGCCCGCGCTGCGAGAGGAGGAGCCCCAGCATCCGCTCCACCAGGGGGCCCTTGCCCTGGGAGCGGACCTCCGCCTGCGTCTGCTCCCGCCCCTTCCGGGCCTCGGGCGTGTCCGCGCCTGCCCGGCTATCCGCCAGGAGCAGCCCCGCCACCCGCTCGGGCCAGCGCCGGAGGAAGGCGAACGCCACGTAGCCGCCCATCGAGCAGCCGCCCACGATGGCGCGCTCGATCCCGCAGGCGTCGAGCACCGCGCGGGCCTCCTCCGCCCAGCGCTCCACCGAATAGGCCGCGGGATCGGCGGGCACGGTGGAGGCCCCGAAGCCGGAGAGGTCCGGGGCGATCACCCGGTAGCGATCGGAGAGTCCGTCCAGCTGCTGCTGCCACATCCGCGAATCGAGGGGGAAGGCGTGGAGCAGGAGCATCGCCGCCCCGCTGCCCTGCTCCCGCCAATGGATCCGCCTGCCTTCGACCTCGACGCTGGGCATGCTCGCCTCCCGTGGGGTATCCATCCCCCGAAGCCACGGAGCCTACCGAATGACGACCACCTTCTTCGACGACAAGGTCGACTTCTTCTACGCCATGGAGGAGCAGAGCCCCTTCGCCGGGCTCCTCGACGAGCTGGTGGCCTGGGCCGCCTGCCCGGCGGGGGCGGTGGTCGCCGATCTCGGCGCCGGTCCCGGCGGCCTGCTCCGGCGGCTGCCGGAGGCCCGGGGCGTGGCGATCGATTTCTCCCTGCCGATGGCAGCCCGGGCGCAGGCGCTGGGCCACGCCGCCGTGCAGGGCGACGCGATGCAGGTGCCGCTGCGCGCGGGGAGCTGCGACGCGGTCTTCGTCACCAACGTGCTCCACCTCGTGTCCGCCCCTGCAGCCGTCGCCGCCGAGTCCTTCCGCGTCCTCCGCCCCGGCGGCCTCTTCCTCGCCATCGTGCCCGGACCGCGGATGGGCGAGGCCTCGCTCCGCGCCTTCCTCGAGCGCGAGCACGGCGCGGCCGTCGCCGAGATGCTCGCGGGATGGGGCCGCTCCGCCGACAACAACCGCCGGTTCACGCCTGCCGAGATGGAAGCGCTGCTCGAAGGCGCGGGCTTCGCCACGGTGGAGGGCCGCCTGCGCTGGGAGGAGCACGCGCTCCTCGCCCGGGCGGTTCGTTAACGCTCCTGCCTGGAGGCCCGCAGCGCCTTGCGGGTCACCGAGGAGAGGCCCCCGGGCAGCGCCGCTGCCGGATCGGCGAAGCGCACGTCGACGTAGGGTGCGGCGATCCGGGGCGCCTGCGCCTGCGCCGCCACCGCGTGCACGGTGAGCTTGAGCTCCCGGTGGGTGAGGGTCTGCTCCACCGTGCCGATCGCCTCGCCCACCACCGCGCCGCCGCCCACCATCTCGTCGACGAGGCGCTGCAGCAATGCGGTGCCCTCGCCGGCCTCCACCGTCACCGCCGGCAGCTCCCAGAGCGAGGCGAAGAGCCCCGCGTCGGGCCTGCGCGCCAGCAGCGTCTCGCCGTCGCGCACCACCAGCGCCGCCGCGAGGTGGAGCTCGGGGCGCGCCTTCGCCTTCCGCCGCGGCGGCAGCTCCGCCTGCCGTCCGGCGCGAAACGCGAGGCAGTGGGTGGCCACCGGGCAGCCGAGGCATGCAGGCGCACCGGGCCCGCAGCGGGTGGCGCCCAGCTCCATCATCGCCTGGTTCCAATCGCCCGCCGCCCCGGGCGGCAGGAGGAGCGAGGCCACCTCGCGGAAGAAGGCCAGCGCCTTCGCCTCGCGGGGATCGCCCTCGCGGCAGAGCCAGCGGGTGAGCACCCGGGCCACGTTGCCGTCCACCGCGGCCTCGTCGAGGCCGAGGCCGATCGATCCCACCGCCGCCACCGTATAGGGGCCGAAGCCCGGCAGCGCCGCCAGCGCCGCAGCGTCGGCAGGGAGCGCGCCGCCGTGGCGCTCGACGATCACCCGCGCCGCCTCGTGGAGCTTGCGGCCGCGGGCGTAGTAGCCGAGGCCGCTCCAATGGGCGAGCACGTCGTCGAGTGGCGCCTCCGCCAGCGCCAGCACCGTGGGAAAACGCGCGAGGAAGCGCGCCCAATAGGGCTTCACCGTCTCCACGCGGGTCTGCTGCAGCATCACCTCGCTGATCCAGATCGCGTAGGGATCGGTGGTGCGCCGCCAGGGCAGATCGCGCTTCTCGGCGCGGTACCATGCGAGCAGGCGCTCCTGCAGATCGGCGACGGCTGCCGGCGCGAAGGGCAGCGCCACCTTCTCCTTCAGCCGCCGCATGCCTGCCGGATCTCCTCCACCGTCTTCGGCGTGCCGGCGCTCAGGATCTCGTGCCCCGCCTCGGTGACGAGCACGTCGTCCTCGATCCGGATGCCGATGCCGCGCAGCCGCTCCGGCGCCGCCTCGTCGTCCGCCTGCACGTAGAGCCCCGGCTCCACGGTGAGCACCATCCCCGGCTCGAGGGGCCGCGGCGTTCCGCCCACGTGGTAGAGGCCGACGTCGTGCACGTCCATCCCGAGCCAATGCGAGGTGCGGTGCATGTAGAAGCGCTTGTAGGCGCCGCTCTCGATCAGCGCGTCGACGTCGCCGTCGAGCAGGCCCAGCCGCACCATGCCCTCGGTGAGCACCCGCACCGCGGCGTCGTGCACCGCCTCGATCGTGCTGCCCGGGCGCACGGCGGCGATCGCCGCCTCCTGCGAGGCGAGCACCAACTCGTAGCATTCCTGCTGCACCGCGGAGAAGCGGCCGCCCACCGGGAAGGTGCGGGTGACGTCGGCGGCATAGCTCCGGTACTCGGCGCCTGCGTCGATGAGGCAGAGCGCGCCTTCGCGCAGCACCTCGTCGCCCGCGCGGTAGTGGAGGATGGTGCCGTTCTCGCCTGCGGCGACGATGGTCTGGTAGGCGGGACCGCTGCCGCCCCGCCCCCGGAAGATCCCCTCGATCGTCGCCTGCAGCTCGTATTCGCGGGTACCGTCGCGGGCCTCTCGCATCGCCGCGGCGTGGGCCTCGCCGGTGATCCGCGCCGCGGTGCGCATCGCCTCGATCTCCGCTGGGTCCTTGCGCAGGCGGAGGTCGTGGAGGAGCGGCCGGGGATCGACCACCGCCAGCGGCGGCGTCACCCCGAGGCGCGCCCGCTGCCAGAGCTTGCCGAGCCAGCCGATCACCCGGCGATCCCAGGCCTCGTCGGCGCCGAGGCGGAAGACGATCGAGGTGGCGCTCTCGAGGAGCTTCGGCGCCACCTCGTCCAGCTCGTCGATCACGTGGGCCGCGTCCATGCCGAAGTCGCGCACCGCGCCCTCGACCCCTGCCCGCCTGCCGTCCCAGATCTCCCGGGCGGGATCGCGCCGGCGCACGAAGAGCACCGACTCGTGCCCCTCCTTCGTCGCCTTGATCAGGAGCAGGCTCTGCGGCTCGTCGAAGCCGGTGAGCCAGTGGAAGTCCGAGTCCTGCCGGTAGGCGTGGTGGGCGTCGTTGTTGCGCAGCCGCTCCGGTGCGGCGGGAAAGATCGCCACCGCCCCCGCTTCCATCCGTGCCGCCAGCGCATTCCGCCTTGCCCGATGATCCATCGCTCGCTCCTTCCGGGATGCGGGCCCTTCTACCATGTGTCCGCCGCCGGACCAGCGTGCCCGAGCAGGCGGCGCAGGTGGCGCGACCGCTCCCCCGCGGCTATCGTCCCCGCTTCGCGCTGCAGCGACGAGGAGAGGAAAGATGCTCGCACCGGGAACGCTCCAGGGACGCACCGCCGTGGTCACCGGCGGTGGCACGGGAATGGGCCTCGCCATCGCCGCGGAGTTCGCGCGGCTCGGCGCCAACGTGGTGATCGCCTCCCGCAAGCCCGAGGTCCTCGAGCAGGCCTGCGCCACCATCCGCGAGCAGGCTGCGAAGGGCGCCGAGGTGACCCACTTCGTCCTCGACGTGCGGCAGCCGGAGGCGGTGGAGGAGGTGGCGGCGAAGGTCGCCGAGCGCTTCGGCCCAGCGACCATCCTCGTCAACAACGCCGCCGGCAACTTCGTCGTCCCCGCGGCGCAGCTCTCGCCCAACGGCTGGCGCACGGTGATCGACATCGTGCTCAACGGCACCTTCTACTGCACCAAGGCCTTCGGGCAGCGGATGATGGACGCCGACAGGAAGGGCTCGATCATCAACATGATCGCCACCTACGCCTGGACCGGCGGCCCCGGCACCGTCCACTCCGCGGCGGCGAAGGCGGGCGTCCTCGCCATGACCCAGACGCTGGCAGTCGAGTGGGCTGCGGCGGGGATCCGCTGCAACGCCATCGCCCCCGGACCGATCGAGCGGACCGGCGGCGCCGACAGGCTCTTCGGCGTCCCCGAGATCGCCGAGGCGGTGCGCAGGGACGTTCCGCTGCAGCGGCTGGGAACGCCGGAGGAGATCGCGTGGGCGGCGGCCTACCTCGCCTCCGACTACGCCGCCTACGTCAACGGCGCCTGCCTCACCGTCGACGGCGGCGCCTGGCTCAACAAGGGCTTCGTCAAATACCTGGAGTGACCGGCGGCTCCTGCTCCTCGCTGCGGGTGGCGTCGAGGAGGTCCTGGATCAGCCGTGTCATCCGGTCGGTGGAACGCTCCATCGCCTCGAGCCGCTTCTGCACGCGCTCCGCCGTCGGGCCGAGATCGCGCCGCAGCGCAGCGAGCACCATCAGGATCACGTTCAGGGGGCTGCGCAGGTCGTGGGTGACCATGCCGATCACCTCGTCCCTGCGCCGGGCCGCTGCCTGCGCCTGCTGGTAGAGCAGCGCGTTGTCCACCGCGAGGGCGGCGCGGCCCGCGAGCTCCTCCGCCAGCGCGCGGTCCTCGCCCGCTTCCAGCCGGGGCGTCGGCGAGCGGTCGGCGAAGATCATCACCCCCAGGGTCCGGTCCCGCGCGACCAGCGGCACGCTGAGCATCGACCGGCCGCCCAGCTCCTCCATCACGGCCCGGTGCTCGTCCGACTGCGCGTAGCTCGCCCGCCCCCCCTCGTCGAGCAGGGCGAAGACGGGCTTGCCCGACTCGAGCGCGACGATCGAGGGGTTGGTGCGCCTGCTGCGGAGCACCGGGTAACGCCGGGCCCGTTCCGCAGCGGCCCACCGGCCCGGGTCCACGTCGGCTGCGGCCACGCGCCGGAGCTCCTCGCCTTCGAGCAGATCGACGAAGCAATAATTGCCCACCGCCTGCACCGCGAGCTCGGCGACGGTGCGCAGGGTGGTCTCGTAGCAGAGCGAGGAGGAGAGGACGCGGCTCGCCTCGGCGAGGAAGCGCCACCTGCGGGCGGAGCTCTCCGCCTCCACGGGATCGTCCTCCACGTGCCGGATCTGCGTCGGTCGCTCCGCCATCCCTTCCTCCCTGCGTGCGGCGCGAGAGCCTCTGCCTCTTCCCCCGTTTGGGGAAGGAGACATTTGCCGTGCCTGTCGGGCCGGCAACAGTCGACCCTGTGCTACGGTGGCCGGCGGAGGTGGTCGATGGCCTTTGGGCGACAGCCGCTGCGCAACGAGTTCTCCTGGTCGAAGAGCCGCCACGAGAAGCTGGCGGAGTGCGCGCGGCAGTATTTCTTCCACTACTACGCGAGCTGGGGCGGGTGGGAGCGCGGCGCCGCTCCCGAGGTGAAGGAGCTCTACACCCTCAAGAAGCTCACCGCCCGGGCACCCTGGGCGGGCTCCACCGTCCACGACACGATCAAGCGGGCGCTCACCCTCGTCCGCGACGGGCAGCCCGCCGATCCCCGGGAGCTCGTCGACCGGACCCGGGCGCGGATGCGCGCCGAGTTCCGCGAGTCGCGGGAGAAGGCCTACCGGCAGCGCAAGGCCTTCGGCCTCGTGGAGCACGAATACGACGAGCCCCTGCCCGACGAGGTGTGGCGCGACAACTGGGCGCTGGTGGAGCGCTGCATCGAGGCCTTCTTCGCCTCGCGGTGGCTCTCGATCGCCTCCGACCTGCAGCCGGAGCGCTGGCTCCCCATCGACGAGCTCGGTTCCTTCTCCTTCGAGGGGACGAAGATCTTCGCCGCTCCCGACTTCGCCTTCCGCACCGCCGACGGCGGCGTGGTGGTGGTCGACTGGAAGACCGGCCAGAAGCGCGAGAGCGACAGGGAGCAGCTTCGCGGCTACGCCATCTACGCCCGTGAGACCTGGGGCGTGCCCCTCGATCGGATCGAGTGCCGCGTGGTCTATCTCCCCTCGCTGGAGGAGGTGGAGGTCCGGGTCGACGAGTCGGAGGTCGCCGCCTTCTCCGAGCGGATGAAGGCCTCGATCGAGAACATGCTCTCGCTGCTGGTCGACCGCGACGCGAACGTCGCCACCGCCGAGAACTTCCCGCCGACGGACGACGAGAAGGCCTGTGCCCGCTGCGTCTTCCGGCGGCCGTGCAAGGGTTGAGGTCGAGCGTGTGAAGAAATCGGTCCGGCAAGCGCCGGCCCGCTTTCTTCGCTCGCGCTTCGCGCGAGAAGCGCTCCTTCTTGCGATCGCTCCGCCTTCGGCTTCGCTGGAGAGTTTGTTCTACAAACTCTCACGGCGCGCAGTGGACCCACTGCGTGCAGTCGGCGCCGAGGATGCAGGTTGCCTGGCGGTTGGAAAGCCCCGCGGGACAGAGCGTCCTGCAGGAGGCCTCGTCGACCAGGATGCCGTCCATCTCCAGGGCCCCGTTGGCGCAGGTCTCGTAGACCTTCGTGCAGACCGCGTCGCAGGTCGACGCGGGGACGGGCTGGAGGCAGCCCGGGACCTCGGCGCAGTTGGCGCCGGCGACGCAGGCCGCCTGCGCCTGCGAGGGGCTGCCGTCCTCGCAGCCGGCGCGGCATTGCTCGTAGGAGAGGGCCCCGCCGTTCTCGTCGGTGAGGAGGCCGCCGCAGGTGAAGTAGATCTGGTCGCACATCGGCGTGCACCAGTCGGAATCACTCGCTCCGCCGCCACCGCCGGCACCTGCCATACCACCACCGCTGCCGCCCGCCCCGCCGGTGCCGCCGGTGCCACCCGTGCCGACGCCGTCGCCGACGCCGTCGCCGACGCAGCCGCTCGGCCCGCAGCCGCCCGAAGGCTCGCAGGCCGGATCGTCGGAGCAGAGCCCGCCCTCGCTGGAGCAGGCGCCGAGGAGTGCGAGGAGGGCGACGAGTGGAAGTGCGCGCATCAACCGCACTTCTATCGCGCGGCCTGCCCCGCCGCCATGGGAGGATGATTTCGCCTGCCGCAGGCGCTACATCGGGAGAAGCATGGCAGCCCCCCTGGACATCCTCCGCGCGGAAGCGGCGGGCCTCGGCCTGCAGATCCAGCTCGGCCTCGGCCCCCGCTACGACGAGCGGGCAGGCGCCGGCCTGCGGCTGCGCGACCTCGCCCCCTTCGCCAGGGGCGGCCTCCTCCTCCTCTCCGGCGGGCCGGCCTTCTTCGACCGCTTCGCAGCGGCGGGTCCCCACGCAGGCGCCGATCCCCTCGACGACTGGACCCGCGCGCTGGTCGAGCGCCTCCTCGTCCCGCTGCGCACGGCGGGGATCGAGGCGCAGGCCCGCCATCCCTTCGTCGGCGAGGCGGCGCCCCTTCCCTTCCAGCGCATCGGCGCTGCAGCGGGACTCGGCGCCCCCGCGCGGATCGGCCTCACCCTCCACCCGGTGCACGGTTCCTGGATCGCGTACCGGGCCCTGCTCCTCCTTTCCTGCCCGGTCGAGGAGCATCCCCTCCCGGCCTTCACCCCATGTGAGAGCTGCGCCGCGCCCTGCATCCCGGCGTGCCCTGCAGGCGCCGTGGCCACGGGGGGCTGGGATGCTGCAGGCTGCAGCAACCACCGCGTCGACCACGGCGACCCCTGCGCGTCGGGCTGCCACGCCCGCCTCGCCTGCCCGGTCGGCGCCGACGCCCGCTACGGCGACGAGGCCCTGCGCTTCCACCAGGCAGCGAGCTTCGCCACCGCCAGCGCCTGGCGGAATCCGTAGATGATCGAGACCGCCCTCACCCACCTCCTCGGCCTGCGCCTCCCCGTGCTCGTGGGGCCGATGACCGCCGTCTCCGACGAGCACCTCCTCGTCGCTGCGGCGGAGGCCGGCGTGATCGCCGGCGTGCCGCCCCACAACTACCCGGGCACCGACGCCTTCGGCGCCGCCCTCGGGCGGATCCGCAAGGCCACCCAGGGGCCCTTCGCGGTCAACCTGGTGGTCAACCGGGTGAACCCGCTGCGCAGGCGCCAGCTCGAGGTCGCCCTCGAGCACCACACGCCCCTCTTCGTCACCTCCCTCGGCGATCCGACCGAGGTGATCGAGCAGGCCCATCGCAGGGGCGCGAAGGTCTTCTGCGACGTGACCACCGCCGCCCACGCGGAGCGCGTGGCCCGCGCCGGCGCCGACGGCCTCGTCGCAGTGGTGGCAGGCGCCGGCGGCCACACCGGCCACCTCTCGCCGCTGGCCTTCGTGCCCTGGCTCGTCGATCGCTACGATCTGCCGGTGGTGGTGGCAGGCGCCGTCGCCGACGGCAGGGGGCTCGCCGCCTCGCTGGCGCTGGGCGCTGCCGGCGTGCAGATGGGAACGCGCTTCATCGCCGCCAGCGAGTGCGCCGCTGCGCCGGGCTGGAAGGAGGCGATCCTGCAGGCAGGCCCCGACGACGTCCTCTCCACCGAGCGCGTCTCCGGCGTCACCGCCAACTACCTGCGCACGCCGGAGCTCGAGCGGCTCGGCGCCTCCCTCGGCCTGCCGCTGCAGATCCTCCTCCGCTCGAAGCGCACGGCGCGCCTCACCCGCAAGGCGATGATGGCGCTGGCGGCGACGAAGATGGAGCGGATCCGCAGGGGCGAGCGGGCGCTCTGGAGCGCGGGCCACTCCGCCTCCCTCGTCGGCGCGGTGCAGCCCCTCGCCCGGATCCTCGACGAGCTCGAGCGCGAGTATCACGCAGCGGTGGCACGCCTGCCCCCGCCCCATCCGCTGCACTGAGCGCCCAGCGGGGCGCTCCAACGTAAAGCAATTTGCGCGCGAAGCGCGCCTCTGGACCGCTTGGTCCCGCGCCAGCGGGGCCGAGTGGTCCAGATACAAGCGACGGCGATCGGTAACCTCCGCCCGCACCGCTCGTCGGCCCTGCAACCATCTTGCGTACGGCCCGTGCAGAAAACCGCACTACTTCCGCTCCCGGGCTTCGCGGCACGATTGGTTCGCGTTCGCGCTTTTCCGCGGCGCCACGTGCGGGACTCGCCGGAGACGGCTCGAGCCGCGAGGGGGTGGCGCCGCGGAAAACGAGGGGGGACGCCGCGTGGCCGGGGGCCGCGCGGTCGTACAGGCCCCGGCGCGCCGGTGGGGGAACCGGCACGTCGGGGCCTCTTTTTGCCGCCAGGGTTCAATCTTGACTGAACGCTCGAAACGAATCATAAGCCGAGGTCCCATGCGAGCGACGATCGACACCGACGAAAAGCAGCGCGCTCTCGCCTTCGCGGAGAAGACCGGCCTCCTCTGCGAACAACTGGGCCTGCCGCGGATGGCAGGCAGGGTGGTGGGGTGGCTGCTGGTCTGCGATCCCGCCCACACCTCCCTGGTCGAGCTGGCCGAGGTGCTCCAGGCGAGCAAGGGCTCGATCAGCACCTCCACCCGCCTCCTCGAGCAATTCAAGGTGATCGAACGGGTCACCTTCCCGGGCGACCGGCGCGACTACGTGCGGATGATCTCCGGCGCCTGGGAAAAGATGATGAACCGCTTCGAGCAGGAGAGCCGGATGATGCGCGACCTCGCCGCGGAGGGGCTCGCCCTCCTCGCCGACGCGCAGCCGGATCGCCGCGGGCGTCTGCAGGAGATGCACGCGATCTACGAATTCCTCCTCGAGATGTCGCCGCTGCTGGAGAGCGAGTGGCGCAAGCGCCAGGCGGAGAAGCGCGCCGGGGGCAACTCGAATTCCTGATGGTTCGAAGCTCCGGCCCAGGCCGGAGCCACGAGGTAGAGATGGGCGCAATCGTCGAAGTGAAGGACGTGGTGAAGGAGTACCCGCTGGGCAACCTGGTGGTGCAGGCCCTCCGCGGCGTCTCCCTCGAGTTGCAGCAGGGCGAGTTTGCCGCCATCGCCGGCCCCTCCGGCAGCGGCAAGACCACCCTGCTCAACCTGATCGGCTGCGTCGACGTGGCCACCAGCGGCACGGTGCGGGTGGCGGGCCAGTCCACCGGCGAGCTCGACGACGGAAAGCTCACCGCCCTCCGCCTCCACAAGCTCGGCTTCATCTTCCAGTCGTTCAACCTGATCGCCGTGCTCGACCTCTACCAGAACGTCGAATTCCCGCTCCTGCTCCAGGGCGGGCTGACGAAGGGCGAGCGCGACCGCCGGGTGCGCGAGATGGTGGAGAAGGTGGGGCTCACCAAGCAGCTGCGGCAGCGCCCCAGCGAGCTCTCCGGTGGCCAGCGGCAGCGCGTGGCCATCGCCCGGGCGCTGGTCACGCGTCCCGAGATCGTTCTCGCCGACGAGCCCACCGCCAACCTCGACTCGAAGACCGGCACCAACATCATCGAGCTGATGAAGGAGATCAACGCGGCGGAGAAGACCACGTTCATCTTCTCCACCCACGACCCCAAGGTGACCGACCGCGCCGACCGCGTGATCCGGCTGCAGGACGGCCTGATCGTCGACGACGGAACCGGCGCCCGCGTGGGAGCTGCGTGATGGGCGGCATCTCCCTGGGCCTGCTCCTGCGCATCGCGATGCGCAGCCTGGTGGGCCACCGGATCAAGGGCCTCATCGTCGGGACCATCCTGGCGTTCGGCACCTTCCTCGTGGTGCTGGGCACCACGCTCCTCGACAACGTGGAGCGCTCGATGGAGGAGTCGATCACCGGGTCCCTCACCGGCCACATCCAGCTGGTCTCGAAGAACGCGAAGGACGAGCTCGCCTTCTTCGGTCCCGCCGCAGCCTCCGACCAGGATCTATCGGTCATCGCCGATTACGACCGGGTCAAGAAGGCGATGCTCGCCCTCGACAACGTCGAGGCCGTGATCCCGATGGGCCGGCAGATGGCGCAGGGCGTGGTGGGCAACGAGCTCGACGAGAACCTCGAGGCCCTGCGCGAAGCGGTGCGGGCGGAAGACGAGTCCCGCGTCGCCGATCTCTCCGGGCGGGTGAAGCGGATGGTCTCGCTGCTCCTGGTGGAGCAGCAGAACGCCGCCGAGATCGCCTCCGATCCGGCGGAGCTCGAGGAGGGCATCGGGCACCTGCGCCGCGGTTCGAGCGACGCCTTCTGGGCCGATTTCGGCGCGGATCCGATCGCTGCGCTCGAATTCCTCGACACGAAGGTGGCGCCGCTCTCCACCACGTCGACCGCGGTCTTCCTCCCCTACATCGCCACCGACCTGGACGCCTACGCGGAGAAGTTCGAGCACTTCGAGATCGCCGACGGCGAGATGGTGCCGCGGGGCCACAAGGGCTTCCTCTTCAACAAGACCTATTTCGAGGAGCAGGCGAAGAACAAGGTCGCCCGCCACCTCGACAAGATCCAGGAGGCGATCGAGCTCGACGGCAAGACCATCGCCGGCGACCCGCTCCTCCAGGAGCAGATCGAGCGGGGCAAGAAGCAGACCCGCCACGTCACCCAACAGCTCGGCCCCGCCGACGCGGTGCTGGTCGAGGCGGAGCTGCGCAAGCTCCTGCCCGAGGTGAAGGGCGATCTCGACGCGCTGCTCACCACCTTCCTCGACGTGGACGACGCCAACTTCGCGGAGCGCTACGCCTTCTTCTACGAGGTGATCGCGCCGCGCGTCCGTCTCTACCGGGTCAAGGTCGGCGACACGGTCACCATCCGCGCGCTCTCGCAGGACGGCTACATGCGCGCGATCAACGTGAAGGTCTACGGGACCTTCAAGCTCAAGGGGCTGGAGCGCTCCGTCCTCGCCTCGGTCTACAACCTGGTGGACCTGATGAGCTTCCGCGACCTCTACGGCCTGATGACGCCCGAGAAGCGCAAGGAACTCGACGCCATCCGCGCCGACGTCGGCGTCGCCGACATCGACCGCGCCTCCGCCGAGGACGCGCTCTTCGGCGGCGACGAGGAGATGGTGGTGGAGGCGGATCTCGCCGGCGGCACCATCGACGTGGACGCGGCGCTGGCTGCTGCGGCGAGCGCCCAGGCCCGGGCGACCGACACCTTCGATCCCGCCGACCTGGAGCGGGGGATGACCCTGCATGCAGCGCTGCTGCTGAAGGATCCCGCGCGCCTCACCGAGACGATGGCGGCGATCGAGAAGGCGAGCGACGAGCAGGATCTCGGCGTCCGCCCCTTCACCTGGCAGCAGGTGGCTGGGATCGTGGGCCAGTTCATCCTGGTGATGCGCGTGGTCCTCTACGTGGCGATCGCGATCATCTTCGCCGTGGCCCTGGTCATCATCAACAACTCGATGGTGATGGCCACCATGGACCGGGTCGGCGAGATCGGCACCATGCGCGCCATCGGCGCGAGGCGGCGCTTCGTGCTCACCCTCTTCCTGCTCGAGACGCTGGTGCTCGCGCTCATCGCCGGCGGCGTCGGTGCCGCAGCAGCCAGCGGCCTGATCGTGCTCCTCGGCAACGTGGGCATCCCCTCCGCCGGCAACGACGGGCTGATCTTCCTCTTCGGCGGACCGGCGCTCCACCCGGAGCTGGTCGGATCGAACCTGGTCCTCGGCCTCGCCGCCATCGTCACGGTGAGCCTGGTCTCCACCCTCTATCCGGCGCGCATCGCCGCCCGCATCGCCCCCGTGGTCGCGATGCAGTCCCGGGAGTAGCCGATGGGCATCTACTTCGTCGTGGCGCTCCGCAACCTGCTGCAGGCCAGGCGGCGCACCTTCTTCCTCGGCGCGGCGCTCTCCATGGTGGCGGCGCTGCTGGTGCTGCTCCTCTCGCTGGCGCAGGGGCTCACCGACAACATGGTCCATTACGCGACCACCCTCGCCTCGGGCCACGTCAACATCGGCGGCTACTACAAGCTCAGCCCCGGCGACGTGGCGCCGCTGGTGCAGGACGTCCCGAAGATCCGCGCGCTGGTGAAGGAGGAGGTCCCCGAGTCGGTGATGGTCCTCGACCGCATCCGCGGCTGGTCGAAGCTCGTCAGCGAGACGGGCGCGATGTGGACCAGCCCGGTGGGCATCGACCCCGCCGAGGAGGGCCAGCTCATCGCCGCGCTGCAGCCGGCGCGGGAGAGCGCCTACCGCAAGGACGGCGGCGCCGCCACGCCCGGCGACCTCGGCAAGATGGGCCAGGAGGGGACGATCGTGCTCTTCGCCTCCCAGGCGAAGAAGCTCGAGGTCGGCATCGGCGACCAGATCACCGTGGTCGCCGAGACCACCCGCGGCGCCACCAACTCCGGTGACTTCACCGTGGTGGCGATCGCCGAGGACATGGGGATGATGAGCCAGTGGAACGCCTTCGTGCCGAAGAGCGCGCTCCACGACCTCTATCGGACCGCCAGCGACACCACCGGCGCGGTGATGATCTTCCTCGAGGACATCGCCCAGACCGACACCGTGCTGGCGCGGCTGCAGAAGGTGCTGCCGGCGCGCGGCTACACCGTGCTCGAGCACAAGGCCGAACCCTTCTGGCAGAAGCTCGAGCAGCTCCCCCACGAGGACTGGACCGGCGCGCGGCTCGACCTCACCACCTGGGAGGACGAAGCCTCCTTCCTCAAGTGGATCATCACCGCCTTCAACGGCATCTCCTTCTTCCTCGTCGGCGTGCTCCTGCTCATCATCGTGATCGGCATCATGAACACCATGTTCATGAGCGTGCGGGAGCGGACCGGCGAGGTCGGCACGCTGCGGGCCATCGGCATGGGCCGCGCCAGCGTGCTGGGGATGTTCCTCACCGAGGCGCTGATCCTCGGCCTCGCCGCCTCCACCGCAGGCGCGCTCGTGGGCGGCGGCCTCGCGCTCGCCCTCGACGCCGCCGCGTTCTCCGTCCCCTCGGAGGCGGCGCGCATGGTGCTCCTCAGCGACACCATCCACCTCTCCGCGCAGGTCGCTCACGTGGTCGGGGCCGTGTTCGTCTTCACCCTGGTGACCGCGCTCTCCGCGCTCTATCCCGCGTACCGCGCGGCGAAGATGCGCCCCGTCACCGCCATCCAGCACGTGAGCTGAACGGCCGCACGAGAACCGCGGCAAGGAAACGAACGATGCACAAGCTCCTCTTCGCCCTGGCGGCACTCGCCGTCGCGCTCCCGACCACCGTGCAGGCGCTCACGCCGGCGGAGACCCTCGCGCTGCTGAAGGAGCAGGACCTGCGGCAGCAGCAGACCGGCGACTACCAGGCGCTGGCCTTCATCGAGCGCAAGGAGAAGGACAAGAACGATCTCGTCTACGAGGCGGTGGTCTACCGCCGCGACGAGACCGACAAGCTCGTCATCCTCTTCCTCCAGCCGAAGGAGGAGGCGGGCAAGGGCTATCTCCGCATCGACAAGAGCATGTTCTTCTACGACCCCACCGTGGGGAAGTGGGAGCGCAAGACCGAGCGCGAGCGGATCGCCGGCACCGACTCCCGGCGGCAGGACTTCGACGAGTCCCGCCTCGCCGAGGAATACGACGCGAAGTGGATCGGCGACGTGAAGCTCGGGCGGCTCGAGGCCCACCACCTCGAGCTCAAGGCGAAGCCCGGCGTCGACGTGGCCTACCCGGTGCTGCAGCTGTGGATCGACAAGAAGGACCACAACCTGCTCAAGCGCCAGGAGTTCGCCCTCTCCGGCCGCCTGATGCGCACCCAGTACTTCCCCAAGTGGACGAAGCTCTACTCCGAGTCGAAGAAGGGCGACGTCTGGATCCCGAAGGAGCAGCGGATCTTCGACGAGGTGGAGAAGGGCAACAAGACCACCATCGTGATCCGCTCGGTGGACCTGAAGCCGGTGAGCGACGCCTACTTCACCAAGGCGTGGCTGGAGAGCAAGTCGCGATGAGCAAGCAGCGCCTGCTCGCCGCCGCATGGGCGGCCTTCCTCGCCCTGCCCGCTGCTGCAGGCGCCACCGAAGCGGCGGAGGACGAGGCCCGGGACGAAGCGATCTTCGGCGAGAGCACGGGCTCCACCGAGGACGCCTCCCGCGACGAGGAGATCTTCGGCGAGAGCACGGGCTCCACCGACGACGCCTCCCGCGACGAGGACATCTTCGGCGAGAGCGAGGGCTCCACCGTCGTCCCCGCCTCCACCCGTAGCGAGGGGAGCGGCGGCGACGGCCTGCTCTCCTCCTCGCAGATCGATCAGCGCCTCGACCTCGCCGGCGACAAGCTCGCCATCGGCGGCCTCCTCTACCTCCGCGCCCAGTACAGCGGCGCGGAGGGGACGCTGGTCGAGCGGGATCCGATCGCGAGCCCCAACCTCCTCGACGTCTATTTCGACGCGAGGCCGAACGACAACCTCCGTGCCTTCGCGCGGGGCCGCCTCACCCATACCTTCGCCGAGGGCCAGGCCACCGGCGTCGACACCGGCTTCGGCGGCGAGGCGAGCGGCGCCGACCTCGACCAGCTCTGGATCAACTTCAACCTCGAGCACCGGCTCTTCGTCACCGCAGGCCGCCAGCCGATCCGCTGGGGCGCCAGCCGCTTCTGGAATCCCACCGATTTCGTCAACGATCGGGTGCGCGATCCGCTGGCGATCTTCGACGAGCGCCTCGGCGTCTCGCTGGTGAAGGTCCACCTGCCGATCGAGTCGAGCGGCTGGAACCTCTACGCCATCGCCGACCTGGAGGAGGCCTCCACCGTCGAGCAGATGGGCGGTGCCTTCCGGGTGGAGAAGCTGATCGGCTCCACCGAGGTCACCCTCTCCACCGCGCTGCGCAAGGACCGGCCCTGGCGCGTGGGCGCCGACCTCTCCTTCCCGCTCTGGGAGTTCGACGTGCGGGCGGAGGTCGCCATGCTCTACGGCGACGAGCAGCGCTACTGGCGAGGCGACTTCGATCTCTCGTCGCTCGAGAACGGCGAGGCGACGCTGCAGGAGCGGGTCGCCGGCGTGAAGCTGCCCGAGGCGTGGGATCGATCGGACGAGTGGATCCCACAGGCGGTGCTCGGCGCCGACCTGGCGATCAAATACTCCGACGAGGACAACGTGGTCCTCGGCGCCGAGTACTTTTACAACGGCGCCGGCACCGACGATCCGGCGCTCTACCCCTGGCTCCTCTCCAACGGCTTCTCGCCCCTCTACCTCGGCCAGCACTACGGCGCCGTCTACGCCAACGCCACCGCCCCCGGGAGCTGGAACGACACCAGCTTCACCGCCAGCGTCCTCGGGAACCTCACCGACCGCTCCTTCGTCGGGCGCTTCGACTACCGGGTCCGGCTCCTCACCTACCTGGACTTCAACGCCTTCGTGGCCTCCCACTTCGGCGAGGCCGGCGAGTTCCGGCTCGCGATGCAGGTGCCGCGGGTCGCCGAGCTGGAAGGCGCCTCCGAGGAGCAGCTGGCGCAGCTGGGCCTCGGCCCCGCGATGGGCGCGATGCTCGCCAGCGGCGTGGACCAGCCCGCCCCGCTCCTCGAGCTGGGGGCCGGGCTGCAGTTGCGCTTCTGAAGCCAGGCCGTCCCGCCGAACGAGGCCCGCTCCGGCGGGCCTTTTTCATTTTTGCGTGCAGGCGAGCGAGCGCCTTTTCTCCCACCGGGCAGTTGTGCAAATTCTCCAACGCAATTTCCCGGAGGATCGACCCATGACCCGCCTGCTGCTCCTTGCCACCCTCGCCCTGCCCCTCCTCGCCAGCGCCTGCAGCGGCGCCGACTGCGAGGACGCCTGCGCCCACACCGTCTACGACTGCGGCTGGTTCAACGACGGCAACGACGACGACCGCTTCGACCAGTGCGTCGACGTCTGCCGCGACATGCGCCTCGAGGACGAGGAGAAGGCCTGCATCGCCGACCTCTCCTGCAGGGATCCCGAGTTCGGCGACTGCTTCGAGAGCGATCGCGACCGGAAGCGCTGGCCCCGCGACTGACCTCTTCGCTTCCCGTTCGGCGCGCCGGTCCCGTTCGGCGGGCCGAACCACCCGGTTTCGGGCGGCCGAACGTTTCTGCGTGGCGTAGAGCGATGAGGCACCCGAGGTGGGGAACTCTTCCCCCCCCGAGCGTGGCACGAGCGCTGCGCAAGACCCTTCTCGCAGGTGGCAAGGGAGCCACCGACCGAGGAGGAGCCGCCATGTCGCCTGGTACTTCACCGAGGAGAGCGACCTCGACCTGCTGGCCGGTGAGCACGGTGCCGCGTGGGCAAGGCCTGGGCCGGCGAGGGTTGCGACGCGCTGGCGGAGCGCCTCGGCACCGAGTGCGGCTTCTCCCGCGCCGATCGCGACGAGAAGCTCCTCGCCACCTGCGACCGGGCCCTCTCCGCCCGCATCCGGGCTGGGATCGCCCTGGCTCAAGTAGAGGGATCGTGTAGCAGCCCGGGGGCTGCCCCGGCTGCTACGCGATATCGCTATCGCTTCCACGTGCGATACGGCGGACGCAGGGCCCGTGATCGCAAGCCTACACGGAAAGTGAACGTCAGCTGATGTACGCAGGGCCCCGACCTGCACCTCCGGAGGTCGGGGGCCGGTGCCGTTCGGATTTTCGAACCGCTTGAACTTGCTTCGGTTCGGCCATCCGAACGAGTCCCTGCCCGGCCGTCTCTTGGGCGGGGCAGGCGTTCTTGCCAAACTTCGGATTGTAGGCTCTACTCCGCCGCCGCCCACCCATGGCACGTGCGCTGCAGTCTCGTGACGCCGCCACATGTCCATCCGGCTGAGGAAAGAATGACCGCAAGAAAGCTCCTCGTCGCTGCATCGATTCTCGCCTTTGCCCTCCCTGCCTACGCGGAGGAGGAGGCGAAGGAGGGCGAAGCGGCCACCAAGCTCGCTGCCGACGGCAGCGTGATCCGCGGCAACGCCAACTCTCCTTGGCGCGGCAGCTCGCTCACCTACGAGCACGTCACCAGCACGATCAGCTTCGACAAGGGTGCCGAGCTGACCTACAACCCCTATTACGCGCACACCCTGGGCGTCGCACCGCGCTACTACCTGCGCGACGACCTCTACGTCGGCGCCGCGCTCTCCCTCCAGCAGGAGCTCACCAACTCCGACTGGACCACCGACTACCGGCAGTGGATGTTCAGCGACCTGAACCTCAGCGCCGGCTGGAGCGGCTGGCAGGAGCCCGTCAGCCAGATCCGCGTGACCGGCTCGCTCGCAGTGGCGCTGCCGCTCTCCCTCGTGTCGCAGGCTTCGACCCAGATCCTCTCGGTCGCGCCCGCCATCCGCATCGCGCGCAACTTCGATGTCGGCGGGAACCTGAACGTCTCCTGGAACGGCCGGTGGACCCAGCGCTTCCACAGCGAGACCAGCCCCGTTCGCGACGACTGCGGCGACTGCAGCAATCCGAAGAGCCTCGGCTACCTCAACGCCTGGGGCGATTTCAGCACGGGCCCGAGCGTCGTCTACACGGTCATGCCGCAGCTCAACCTCTTCGCGGACATGCGCTGGAGCGAGTCGTTCCTCTACGACAACACCACCGGCACCGAGCAGGTGATGGACGTGGAGCGCAGCTACGGCGCGTCCGATTTCGCCGCCGGCTTCGACGGCCGCTACGGCAGCTATTTCGGCCTGGGCGCCAGCTACGACATCGTCGACGAGGCCACCGTCTCCGCAACGGTCGCCACCCCCTCGCCGCAGCTGGCACCGGACGGCACGCGGCGTTCGCCCTTCTTCAACCGTTTCACGCAGGTCGGCGTCGGCCTGACGCTGAACCTCGATCCGCTCGCGGCACGCGTGCTGCAGCGGAATTGATCCGTTTCGAGTCGTTTCGTTTCGTTTTCGAGAGCTGCGCCCGCGGGTGTCGAGCCCGAAGGCGTTCGTAGGGAAGGTACGGAGGTACCTCTTAGATGAGCAGGAAGACCACCATGTGGAAGCGAGCAACTCTCGTCGCGGCCGTCGGTACGGCGGCGCTGGCGAGCGGCTGCGCCGAAGAGCGTGAGCCGATCAGCTGGGTCCAGCCCAACGTGCTGGACAAGACCTTCTTCGTCGGCAAGGACCTCCAGGATCCTGCGGACGATCCCGAGTTCTACACCCAGGGCACCCTGATCGACGTCGGCTACGGCGCCTCGCAGAACGGCCTCTTCACCTCGACCTATGCCCAGCAGACGTCGCGGATGAAGTGGGTGATCACCGAGGACAGCCTCGTCGCCCGCCTCACCCACGAGCGCATCGAGGGTTCGGACGGCAAGGGCATCAAGGAGTCCGCGCTCCAGAACGAGGGCGTGGTCGTCGCCTCGTTCAAGATCCAGAGCCACTTCGACATCCAGAAGCAGTACAACCCGACCACCGGTGAAGAGCTCAACGTCATCGTCGAGAACACCACCGACCGGCCCTGGAACGAGCGGAAGTACTTCCGCGTCGATTGGTCGAGCAACGAGAACGTCGACGCCTACGACTTCGACATGCTCTCGATGCTCGGGATCTTCGGCGGCGTGAAGTACACGCCGATGAAGTACTTCATCAACGACCCGATGGACCCGAACGCGCCCCACTTCGCCACCGAAGAGGGCTACTTCGACGTCACCACCAAGGTCTTCGCCGAGCCGGGCGAGATCGATCTCCGCCGCTTCGGCTGGGGCATCGACTCCTTCCCCTCCTGCTTCCTTCCCGCCGACTTCCTCGGTGGCACCGCCCCCGCCGGCAGCTGCAACCCGGTGGAGCTCACGGTTCGCCACTCGTTCCGTCGCATCGAGCCGACGGACTACGAGCCCGCCGACTGGGACGGCCACCGCTTCCGCGCCTTCGGTGCCTTCACCGCCGAGCGCTACGGCTACACCCGTCGGTACGGCATGACCGACGACAAGTGGCACCGCTTCATCGCGCGCTACAACATCTGGGAGCGCAGCCACTTCTACGCCGACCCCGTGAACATGGAAGGCGCGATCGAGTGCTACACCGATCGCAGCTCCATCCCCAACCTCGACGACGATGCCAACGGCACCGCCGACGAGTGCGAGGGTGTGACCGCCGCCACCGGCCTCGCCGGCTCGCAGTGCGACACCTTCAACCAGAAGTGCACGCTGCCCTACCGCGCGCGCACCCAGAAGCCGATCGCCTGGTACTACACCACCGGCTCCAACCCCGAGTTCTTCGAGCCTTCGCACCGCGCGACCCACGACTGGGACGTCGCCTTCCGCTCCGCGGGCATGGTGGCGAAGTACACCGAGTGCGTCGCCACCGGCGGCGAGGCCGAGGCCTGCAAGGCCGAGTTCCCGGTCCTCGACGGCCAGCAGATCGACAACGACAACGCCACCTTCCTCGCCAACGAGGTCGACTTCTGCCGTGACAGCGGCAAGCCCGAGGCGGAGTGCGTCGCCCTCGCCGAGAGCATCGGCCAGGACCGCGGCTTCAGCGCCGGCGTGATCGCTCTCGCCAAGCGCCCCGAGGCCCTCGTCCTCTGCCACAGCCCCGTCGAGGCCAAGGACCCCGCCGCCTGCGGTGGCCCCCGCCTGCCCGAAGGCATCACCGCCGAGCAGTGCACCGAGGCGATGACCGCCACCGGCAACGCGATGCCCGAGTGCCGCAAGGCCCTCAACGCCCGCATCGGCGACCTGCGCTACCACCAGGTCAACGTGATCCAGGCGCCGCAGACCCCGTCGCCCTGGGGCATCATGGTCGACGCGGAGGATCCGCTCACCGGTGAGAAGGTCGCAGCCAGCGTCAACGTCTGGTCGCACGTCAACGACTTCATCTCGCAGTCGCTCGTCGACACCGCCCGCTTCATCAAGGGCGAGCTCACCGCGCAGGACGTCACCGACGGCACCTTCGTCGGCGACTGGGTCGGCGCGATGCAGGCCGTGGGCAACGGCAACGGCATGGCCCCGAAGTTCTCGAAGGCCGACCGCGAGAAGGCGATCGCCGACTTCTCGAAGGTCGACGTCGAGCAGCTCGAGGCCATCAAGACCTCCGCCATCGGCCAGGACATGAACCTGCGCCAGCAGATCCGCGACTTCGACCAGATGCTCCGCACGGACATCGTGGCCGACGCCTACGCTCCGACCACCAACGCGATCCACTACGAGGCCCGCCGCGAGCGCGCCCTCGGCAGCCAGGTCGAGGCGGAGCTCTCCAACATCTACATGCAGCAGCTCGCCGGCACCGCCGGTCTGCCCCTCACCGACATGAACCGCGCGTTCTCGTCGCCCCTGCGCGGCAACAACCCGGTGATGATGCGTGAGCTCCGCCGCATGAAGGAGCTCGCCCTCGCCGATCGCAACGCCTGCATGCTCTCGATGGCGGAGGCCCCCGCGCCGATCGCCACCGCCGACATCGCCAACCTCCTCGAGGCGAAGTTCGGCGCGTTCAACCCGAACGACAGCAAGGCCGTGCAGCTCGAGCGTGCCGAGCGGATGCGGAAGTTCCTCGCCCGCCGCATGCACTACAACGTGATGGCGCACGAGATGGGCCACTCGGTCGGTCTCCGCCACAACTTCGTCAGCTCTTCGGACGCGTACTCCTACCGCCCGCAGTACTGGCAGCTCCGCACCGCCAACGGCACGCAGACCGAGCTCTGCTCCGACTACGATGCGGACGGCGCGTGCGTCGGCCCCCGCTACTTCGACCCGATCACCCAGGACGAGAAGGACAACTTCCTCCAGATGTTCATGCAGTCCACCGTCATGGATTACGCCGGTGAGTACCTGCAGGACATGATCGGCCTCGGCGTCTACGACTTCGCCGCCACCCGCATGTTCTACGGCCACACCATCGCCGTGCACGCGGACACCTCGTACAACGTCGGCACCCCCCGCGGCACCGGCATGATCGAGAAGGCGGACAACTTCGGCGGCACCGTCGGCATCCAGTACTCGATCGGCGAGGACAACGACCCGTCGTCGAGCACCTCGATGCACTACTCGGCGCTGCAGAACGCCTTCCAGCTCATCAAGGATTGCGAGCCGGTCGATCCCTCCAAGTTCCAGCCCAGCACCTGGAACGAGGAGCTCGACGGCGAGTGGCACCCGACCTTCGACGGTTACATCGTGCAGGTCGGCGGCGAGTACACCCGCTGCAAGCAGCAGCCGGTGGACTACGTCCCCTTCCAGACCCTGCGCGCCGCCGTGCCGCGGGTGGAGTCGGGCTTCAACCGTGAGGGTCCGACCGTCGACAAGAACGGCCGCACCCGCGTCCCCTACGGCTTCGCCACCGACCGCTGGGCCGACCTCGGCAACCTCTCGGTCTACCGCCACGACAACGGCGCCGACGCCTACGAGCTCTTCGACTTCTTCATCACCAGCCAGGAGATGAACCACATCTTCGACAACTACCGCCGGAACCGGACCACGTTCTCCATCAAGGGCGCGGCCTACCGGACCCTCGGTCGGTACAACGAGAAGATGCGCGACGGTGCGAAGGGCCTCGGCCTGATGGCGAACATCTACCGTGATTTCGCCCTCGAGAACGGCTGGGACTTCAACACGCTGTGGCCGTTCATCGCCGACCTGAACTTCGGCGACAACATCATGGCTTCGGCCCTGGCGTTCGACCACTTCACCCGCCAGCTCGCTCGTCCGGAGCCGGGCCCGCACTACCTCCCGACCCGCGGCAACTTCAACGTCGCCGAGGACGGCGTGCTCCGCTCGGATCTCGACACCATCTCCAACCCGGGCCGCACCCGCGTGGTCGTGCCGAACGGCGCCACCGGCGTCTACGGGATGAACGTCTCCTACGGCGGCAAGCTCGTGGAGAACACGCTGGCCGAGGACCGCGACAAGGGTGAGTACGCTGCCGAGTACACGCTGAACGCCGGCTCGTACTACGACAAGGTCTTCACCCCGATGCTGATGACCGAGTCGTACGACAACTTCATCTCCGACTCGCGCCGCGACTTCACCGACCCGCGTTACCGCGCCGTCTCGATGGCCGACCTCTTCCCCGAGGGCTTCCGTCGCTGGCTCGGCAACAACCTGACCGGTGACGACCAGCTCAAGGGCGTCCGCGTGGCAGCCGACGACAACGGTCGTCCGGTCCTCGAGGACGGCACCAGCAAGTTCCCGAAGATGGGCCTTGGCTGGACCCAGTGGTGGCCGGTGGATGGTCCCCGCACCTGCTTCACCAGCGCGACCCTCGGTCTGCCCGGTGAGGGCTCCGGGAACTACCTGGCCTGCGACCAGGCTCCGGTGAACACCGCGGTCATCGATCCCCAGGTCGGCTGGGAGCAGCAGAAGTTCCTCATCGCCTCGACCCTGATGTTCCTGCCGGAGAACCAGAAGCAGTACTGGCTCAACCGCATGTGGGTCTGGGAGCTGGGCACCGACAACGATCCGGGCTTCCAGAACCGGATCGAGTTCCACGACCCGGTCGGCCGCATCTACGTGGCCAAGACCTTCGGCAAGGAGGAGATCTACGGCAAGGTCGTCGAGAAGGGCATCTCCGCTCGCGTCCTCGAGTACGCCAACGAGCTCCTCGCCAAGGCCTACGTCGTGACCCCGGTCGACAACACCGGTGACGGCGTCGCCGACTGGTACGAGCCGGTCTTCGACAGCGCTGGCCAGCCGGTCATCCGCTTCGATCCCCAGATCGCGGGCATCGACGAGAACGGCAACCTCGTTCGCAACCGCGAGGGTTGCAACGAGACCCTGATGGCCCGCTACGACGGTGGCGACGCGACCGCCCTCGACGAGATGAACTGCACCTGCGAGGAGAACGTCGCCTGCGACGCCCTCTCCAAGTACACCGCGGTGCCGTACTTCCTCCGCGAGGCGATCGGCGCCTTCGGTCTCGGCGGTCCGGGCATGAAGGGCATCTACTGATCGCAGCCTGATCGGTAGCTGAACCGTAGCGACGGCCACCCCGGCGATCCCGGGGTGGCCGTCGCCGTTCCTGCCGTTAGAGCGGGTGGAGCTCGACCAGGGTGGCGCCCCACCCGCCGGCGCCGATCCCGGCGGTGCGGAAGGAGCGGACCCGCGGGTCCTTCGCCAGCAGCTTCTCGACCCGGGCCTTCTGCATCCCGCTTCCCTTCCCGTGGATCACCCGGAGCGAGAGGATCCCCTTCTCCCTGCAGGCGTCGAAATAGCCGTCGAGGACGTCGGGCAGGTCCCGCGGCGCGAAGGTGTGGAGGTCCAGGGTCCCGTCGATCGGGACCTCCAGGGGCTCGGTTGCTTCGTCAGGCTCATCCGGGGTAGGTCTTTCGCTCATTCGAACCTCCCGGTTCGAGGTAGTGGACTGGGGTTCGGAAATCCGAACCCGGGAATCGTCCACGGGTTGATGGTAGGCTGATCCTCTGGCGGTCCTGCATGCGCTGCAAGGCCGTCGGGAAGGGGCAACGGATGGATCCAATCCTCCAGACGTGCGACCGGCTGGGCATCGTGGGCACGCGATTCCGCGAGGAGATCGCGGCGCAGGTCCAGGCCTCGGTTCTCGCGCGCAGGGGCCGCGACACCGTGCGTGTCACCGGCTCCACCGGCACGGGCAAGGAGCTCGTGACCGCGCTCGTGCACGAGGTGGCCCGCGAGCAGCTCGGCCGCAACGGCGAGCTCGTCGAGGTCAACTGCGGCAACCTGCCGGACCAGCTCTTCGAAAGCGCGCTCTTCGGCCACAAGAAGGGCGCGTTCACCGGCGCCACCGCCGACAACAAGGGCCTGCTCGAACGGGCGAAGGGCGGCACCCTGGTGCTCGACGAGGTGCAGAACCTCTCGGTCGAGGCGCAGGGGCGGCTGCTCCGCCTCATCGGCGAGCGCGAGTACCGGCCGGTGGGGTCCACCGCGCTGCAGCGCACCGACGCGCTCATCGTCCTGGTCTCGAACCTCGACCTGGTGCAGCTCGCAGGCGACGGCAAGTTCCGCCGCGACCTCCTCGACCGCGCCCCCGCGAAGATCGCGCTCCTGCCCCTCTGGCAGCGCCGCGAGGACGTGGGCGAGCTGGCGCAGCAGTTCGCCCTCGAGGCTGCGAAGGATCGGGGCTGGGAGGGCTTCGAGGGCTTCACCCGCCGCGCCCTCGCCGACATCGAAGGCGCCGTGGTGGCCAACGAGGAGAGCTCGGTCCGGCGCCTGCGCGAGATGGTGCGCGACGCGGTCTTCGCCGCGGGCGAGCCCGCGCCCGAGCTGCTCGAGAGCGCCGCCGTCGAGAAGGTGCTCGCCGATTTCTACGGCGCGAACCCGCTGGCGGAGCGCGGCGCGTGGGATCGCGAGGACATCGAGGATCGCTTCGACCTCGCCGTCGAGGCACAGGTGGTGCGCCACATCGCCGGCCTCCACGGGATCCCCGACGCCACGCTGCTCAAGCTGACCCGCGTGCTCCGGGAGCTCCGCGACTCGCTCACCGCCGGTGAGAAGCCCGTGCCGGACAGCTACCGGAACCTCATGTCGCGCACGAGCCTTGCAACCAAGGCGGCCCTCTGGGTCCTGAGCGGCGCGAACAACCAGAGCGAGTTCCGGAAGTTCTTCGGCAGCAAGAACCACGAGATGCCGCCCAAGAGCGTGGCCTGGCAGCTCTACCACGACGTCTTCGGCGACGAGACGAAGGAATCGAACTAGCCCATGGCTTCCGAGGTTGCAGAGTTCCGCAGCGAGACGGCCTACGACGCCCTGCAGGATGGGCTGTCGCTGGTCGTGCGCGTGCTCTCCGAGCCCGCTTCCGTCGAGGAGCTGGTGCTGGAGGGGGATGCGGATCGTGCGACCGTCGAAAAGCGGCTCCGCCGGCTCGAGCGCGCCGGCATCCTCAAGGTCGAGGATGGCAGGTGGCAGCCGGTGGCGCGGATGGTGGTCTCCTCCCGGCAGGAGGGCATGGTCACCTTCCTCTCGCGCTACATGCTGCCGAGCTTCGTGCAGCTGGTGCGGGAGCCGAACCAGGGCTTCATCGCGCAGCTCGACCTCGTCCTCGACGCCGAGGCGCAGCGGGGGCTTCGCGGCGGGCTGGTACAGGAATTGCTGAAGGAGTTGAACGCGCTGTCCGACGTGCCCGGTGGCCCCAGGCGGCCAGGTACGTTGGTGGTGGTGGGAACGTCCAACGTCCCGGCGCCGGCAGCAGCGGAAGATGATCGAATCCTCGAGACGGTGCGGCGCTGCGCGAGGCAGCGGACCGTGGCGTCCGAGGCGGAGCGGGCCGTGTTGACCTTCTACAGCGCCATGTACGCTGCCGATCGCCTCGGTGAGGCCGAGGCCCTCGTGCGGCGCGCGCTGGAGAAGGTCGCGTCCGGCCAGGTCGAAGGTCGCAAGCCCAACTACACGCTGGTGATCGGGTTCCGGGCGGACCTGCAGCGTGATGCTGGAGAATCGAAATGAAGCGGAACATGATGCTCGCCGCCGTCGCTGCCGTGGGGCTCTTCGCCCCCCTGCAGGCATCCGCAGGCGGTGTCGTGATCGACGGCCGCATCCGGCACGTCGGTTTCTTCCACCCCAGCTGGAACGGCGAGGGCGGGTCTGCAGCTTTCCACGGAGGCAGGGGCGGCTACGGCTCCGCTTCCGCATCCCTGGGCGCAGGCTCCAGCGAGACCGCCGAGCCTGCCGGCGAAGCACCGACCTCCGCACCGACCTCGAGTGACGCCGACGCCACGTTCGACGCCTACGAGATCGAGCAGATCCAGGCAGGCCTGATCAGCGAGGAAGAGGCGCAGGCCGGCTGCGGCGGCGCTTCCGCTGCCACCGGTCCCGCGGGCCTGCTCCCGCTGGTGGTCGCCGCAGGGGCGCTGCTCCGGCGCCGCCGCAAGGCGTAAGCGGCAGCTGTCGCGACGCAGGTAGAGAAGCGAGAGAGCGCGATGCCAGGCGCGCTCCGTTGCCGGCCCAGCCATGGGCCGGCATCGTCGTTCCTGGGGGTGGTTCGGGATGCAGAACCGGACCGTCCGGGTCGGCGAACCGGACGAACGGTGGTGGCTCCCCTGGCTCCCCTCCTGGCTCCCCTGCGACGAGAAGGGCCCCGGCACGTCGTGCGCCGAGGCCCCTCCGTCCCACGTGGGAGCGCCGATCAAATGCTGCCGAAGCGGCGGTGGGCCTCGCGCGCGAGGCTCTCGCGGTGGTCGGGGTGCGCGATGTCGATCATCGCCCGGGCGCGCTGCCGCAGGTTCTTGCCGTAGAGATGGGCGACGCCGTGCTCCGTGACCACGTAGTGGACGTGGGCCCGGGTGGTGACGACGGCGGCGCCGGTCTTGAGGAAGGGCACGATGCGCGACTCGCCCCGCTTCGTCACCGAAGGCAGCGCGATGATCGGCTTGCCGCCCTCGGAGAGGCCCGCGCCGCGGATGAAGTCCATCTGGCCGCCGATCCCCGAGAACTGCTTCTCGCCGATCGAGTCCGCCGCCACCTGGCCGGTGTAGTCGACCTCGATCGCGCTGTTGATCGCGGTGACCTTCGGGTTCCTGCGGATCACGGCGGTGTCGTTGACGTAGCTGATGTCCAGCATCGCCACGAGCGGGTTGTCGTCGACGAAGTCGAAGAGGCGCCGCGTCCCGTTGACGAAGCCGGTCACGATCTTGCCGGGGTGGATCCGCTTGGCCTCGCCGGTGATCACCCCCCGCTCCACCAGCTCGATCACCCGGTCGGAGAACATCTCGGTGTGGACGCCGAGGCGCTTGTGGTCCTTGAGGGCGACGAGGGTCGCGTCCGGGATGGCGCCGATGCCCATCTGCAGGGTGGCGCCGTCCTCCACCAGGCTGGCGACGTGGCGGCCGATGGCCAACTCCGTCGCACCGAGGGCTGGCGGCTGGTGCTCCGGCAGGGGATCGTCCACCCGCACCAGCGAGTCGATCTCGGTGACGTGGATGAGGCCGTCGCCGTGGGTCCGGGGCATGTTGGGATTGACCTGCGCGATCACGTGCCGGGCCACCTGCACCGCGGCCCGTGCTGCGTCGACCGAGGTGCCGAGGGAGCAGTAGCCGTGGGCGTCCGGCGGCGAGACGTGGATCAGCGCCACGTCGATCGGCAGGATGCCCCGCCGGAAGAGGAGCGGCACCTCGCTGAGGAAGACGGGCAGGTAATCCGCCCTCCCCTCCTGCACCGCCTTGCGCACGTTCGCGCCGACGAAGAGCGCGTTGAGTCGGAAGCTCTCCTCCATGCCCGGGTCCGCGTAGGGGGCGGGCCCCTCCGTGTGCAGGGCGGTCACCTCGACGTTCCGCAGCTCGGGGGCCCGGGCGGTCATCGCCTCGATGAGCCGCAAGGGGGTCGCCGCCACGCCGTGGAGGAAGACCCGGTCTCCCGATTTGATCGCGGTCACGGCCTCTGCGGCGCTCTTGTACTTGTCGTTCCACATTTCCGTCGTTGCTCCCTTCAGGCACGCGACTCGTAGCTCCGATCCGGGGGAACGCTAGCCACAAAGAGGGCCCGGCGGCACTTCGTCGCGAACGCGGCCTGTGGCCTGTGCGCAGGACTGGGCCGCGGCTGCCCGCATGGCCTCCGGACGAAGGTGCAGGCACGGTGACCCCAACGAACCCTAGCGTTGTCCTGCGTCCGGCGACGACGGACGTCGACCGTTTCGTGCAGGCCGCCCTCTGGAGGCGGCCGGGAGGCCAGGGCGATGCTCACCCAGCTGCGAATGCCGAAGGTCTCGGATTGCGAGGCCACCGAGTGCTTCTACAACGTGGACAAAGACTGCCACGCGCCGGCGATCAACGTCGGCGGCAACCATCCCGAGTGCGATACCTACATCGCCAACGGCGCCCATGTGCACGGGCGGACCAAGGCGCTGGTAGGCGCGTGCCACGTGGGCAACTGCGAGCACAACAAGGACCTGAGCTGCCACGCGAAGTCGATCCACGTGCGCCACCACGCCGGCCACGCGGATTGCACGACCTACGCGCCGCAGTAGGCGGGCTGCAGGTTCGTCCCACGCTCGTCCCACGTGGGACCGCTCACCCCCGGTGGGTCGGCGCGGACGTCCCACACTCGTCCCACGTGGGACCGCTCACCCCCGGTGGGTCGGCGCGGACGTCCCACACTCGTCCCACGTGGGACCGATCGCCCCTGGCGGGTCGGCTCCGACGTCCCGCGCCGTCCCACGTGGGACCCGCAGCGACGCAGGTGCCGCCGCCCGGGCTCAGGCCGCCTTCCGGGTCGACTCCGCCAGGCGGATGATCCCGACCGCGCGATCGCCCGCCTCCTCGAGGTGGGTGAGCGTGTCGAGGAAGGCGAGCTGCGCCTGGATCTGCTCGCCCGTCATCATCTTCATCCGCTCGACGTGTCCCTGCCGGAGCTCGCGGCGGGTCGCGTCGATCCGGCCCTCGATCGCCTCGGCCTTCGCCGCGGCTCTCGCGTCACCGGCCAGGTAGGCCCCCAGGTTGGCCAGGGCCTCGTCGACCAGCGCCCCGAGCCTGGCGAGATCCTGCACGTCGTCGTCGCCGAAGCGGTTGCCGCTGTCGTAGACCCGCCGGGCGATCCGGACGAGGACGGCGCAATGGTCGCCGATCCGCTCGAGCCGGTGGGTGTTCTGGATCATCTCGCCGATCCGCCGGGCGGTGGCAGACGAGGTCCCGGCGGAGGTGGAGTCGGTGAGGATCTCCGAGATCTCCCGCTCGAGGTCGTCCACCACCTCCTCGCGCTGCAGGGTCTCCTCCACCAGCGTCCCCAGCTTCGCCGAGGGATGGGTGATGATCCGCATCGCGTCCCCGAAGAGCTCCCGCACCACTTCGGTCATGTGCTGCATCTCCCGGCCCGCCTGGACGAGGAGGAGCTCCGGGGTCTCGATCCCCGCGGGGCTGAGGTAGTGCAGGCGCGAGGGACGCGGCGCCACCGCCGGCTCCGGGACCCAACGGGTGACGATCGACTCGAGCTGCCGCACGAAGGGGATCATCAGCAGGGTGTTGGTGACGTTGAAGAGCGTGTGCACGCCGGCGAGGTGGGTGGTGATCACGCCGGCTGCGGCCTCCCCGGTCGCCGCCGGATCGCCGGGCACCAGCGCGTCGACCACCGGCAGCAGGTAGAAGTTGAGCAGCGCCAGCGCCCAGGCCACGCCGAGCAGGTTGAAGATGAGGTGCACCCTGGCCGCCCGCCGCGCGTTCACCGGCGCGCCGATCGCCGCCAGGTTGGCGGTGGCGGTGGTGCCGATGTTCTCGCCGAGGACCATCGCCACCGCAGCGTCGTAGGGCAGCCAGCCCATCGCCGCCATGGTGAGCGTCAGCGTCATCGTCGCCGAGCTCGACTGGAGCACGATGGTGAGGAGCGTGCCGATCGCCACGAAGATCAGCACCGAGAGGAAGCCGTAGCCGCCCAGCTCCTTGACGAAGGCGATCTGCTCCGGCCCGTCGATCGGCGGGATCGAATCCTTGAGCAGCGCGATGCCGAGGAAGAGGAGGCCGAAGCCGAGGAGAACCTCGCCCCACTGCCGCTTCTGCTGCCCCCGGGTGAAGCCGAGGAGCGTGCCGATGCCGATCGCCGGCAGGGCGAAGGCGCCTAGCTTCACCTTGAAGCCGAGGATCGAGACGATCCAGCCGGTGAGCGTGGTGCCGATGTTGGCACCCATGATCACGCCGATCGCCTGGGCGAGGGAGAGCAGCCCCGCGGAGACGAAGCTCACCACCATCACGGTGGTGGCGGAGCTCGACTGGACGATCGTGGTGATCGCGACGCCGCTGAGCACACCGGCGAAGCGGTTCGCGGTCATCTTGCCGAGCCAGCCCTTGAGGCGACTCCCTGCAGCACGCTGCAGCGCCTCGGACATGATCTTCATGCCGAGCAGGAAGACGCCGAGGGCACCGAGCAGCTCGAGGACGACGAAGACGGGGCGAATGTTGCACCTCCAGCAGTTGCTGCCCCCCTACCATGGATCGTGTCCGCCATGCGACAGGTGCATGGCGATCCGATGGCATCCAGGTGGCAGCCCCCGCCGGCTGCGCGGTCAGTGGAGGAGCGAGCCCCGCAGGGAGGCGAGCCGCTCCGCCGCGGTGGCGGCCTCCGAGGTCCCCGCATAACGCTTCTGGACCTCTTCCAGGTCCCGCTGCGCCCAGGGGATCGCCCCCAGCTCCAGGGCCACCAGGCCCCGCTGCAGCAGGGGCCCGGGCGCGTCGGGCCGCGCCACCGAGAGAAAGGAGAGGGTCCGGTAGAGCGGCGCCCGCGCCTCCCTCGCCTCGTAGAGCTTCACCAGGTTGTTGAGGACCCGCTCGGTGATCTGCGGCAGGCTCCGCGGCGCCAGATAGGACGCGTGCCACGGCGCGCGCCCGGAGGAGAGCCGGCGCACGATGGTCCGGCACTCGTCCACCGAGAGGATCCGGCCCCCGCTGAAGGGATCGGCGAAGACGCCCTGCCGGCCCCCCACCCGGACGAGGAAGTGGCCGGGCAGGCCGATGCCCGCCACCTCGAGCCCTGCCATGCGGCCCACCTCGATCCAGACCGCAGCCAGCAGGATGGGCAGGCCGCGCCGGCGCTCGAGCACCTCGCCGAGATGGCTCGCCCACTCGTTCTGGAAGGTGGCCGGGGAGCCCCGCAGGTCGTTCTCCCTGGCGAGCACCTCGGCCAGCGCCTCGCACTGCGCGGTCGGATCACCGGAGGGCGGCACCCGCCCGGCGATCGCGCGGGCCCAGCCGAGCATCCGGCTTCGGCTCTGCTCCACTGCCTGCGGGCCGGCGCCCTCCACCGCGAAGAGCGCGCCGGCGAGATCGTTGCGCAGGAGCGCGGCACGGAAGGCCTTGAGCGTCGCCTCGTCCCGCGCCGACCAGAGCTCCTCGACGATCACGAGGCGGCGCGGGCCTGCTCGTCCACCCACGCGGCGAAGCGCGCGGCGGCAGCAGCGAACCCGCCCTCCTCGGTGTCGGCGACGATCTGGCGCCCGTGGACCACCCGCACCTTGGCCTCCAGCTCCACCGGGCCGTCGAAGACCGGTACCTGCGCGAGGCGCTCGACCTGTGTCCGGGCCAGCTCCAGCGCGCCGTCGACGCTGCGCAGGCATTCCTCCACCAGCGCATCGGCCTCGAGCTTGCGCCCGGTGAGCGCCTCGAGGGTGGCGTTGAAGGAGACGGCGTTGCCCGGCGCCCAATAGGCGGCGGCGAGGTCGGGGCCGATCCGAGCGTTGTCGACGAGGTGGCCGTCCCGCTGCAGGAAGAAGCGGCGGGTCTGGTAGACCGCCATCTCGGCGAGCACGTAGCCGTGGTAGTAGGCGCTCGACTCGCCGGCGAGGAGGTGCGGCACCGCCAGCGTCGGGCGCGCCGCCGAGGTGAGCCCGGTGAGCCGGCGCTCCACCGCGCGGATCTCCTCGAGCACGCGCTCCGGCGTGAGCTCGTCGTCGGGGATCTCGTAGATCGCCCGCTCGGCGAAGGGCACGGTGAGCATCGAGCGCACGTCCCAGGCGCGGAGCGGCTGCTCCTCGCGGATGGAGCGCTCGATCAGCTCCCACGGCATCGGCCGGCCTTCGGCATCCCTGGCGTAACGGGTGCGCCAATCCGCATCGCCGAGGAGCGAGTCCATGAACATCGACTGGGTCTCGGCGTAGGCCACCGAGGTCGGCGCGAACTCCTGGCTGAAGCAGGGCGCCGGCGCGAGGATGTTGGAGAAGTGGGCGGCGTGGCCCCCTTCGTGGAAGAGGGTCTGCATCGCGCGGACGCCGCTGCCCACCTGCCCCGGCAGCGCGTTGGCGGTGAAGTTGATCCGCGCCGGCCGCCATCTCCCCTCGTCGAAGAAGGCGGGACCGGGGCCGTGCATGAAGCCGTTCTCGTATTTGCCCTTGCGGTCGACGAGGTCGAGGGTGAGCGTCGCGTCCCGGTACTTCACGCCGAGGGCGGCGAAGGAGCGGCCCCAGCGCTCCAGGGCGTCGGCGAAGCCGAAGTAGGGATCGATCTCCCGGGTGATCGAGCCGGAGCGGAGGAAGACGAAATTCCAGGGCTCGAGGCTCCCCGCCCCGTGCTCCTTCTCGAATTTCGCCAGCTCCGCCTTCGTGTGGGCCTCGGTCCTGTCGGCGAGATCCTCGAGCACCGCGAAGAGCTCGCGCTTGCTCATCCGCTCGACGGTCTGCACCCGGTAGTCGTAGTAGTCCTCGTAGCCCTGCATCCGCGCGAAGCGGTTGCGCATCTTCACGATCTCGAGGAAGCCGCGCTCGAGGACGAAGCCCTCGATCGAGCGCAGGCCCTCCCAGGCCGCCTTGCGGCGACCCTCGTCGCGCTCGGTGCGGATCATCGTGCCGAGCTTCACGCTGGAGGCGGGGACGAGCTTGCCGCTCGCGGGATCGACGTAGCCCAGCTGCAGCCCGCCGCGGGCCACCTGCAGCTCCTGCTCGGCGGCGACGGTGCTGGCGGATAGGGCGCGGGCCGCCGGGTCCTCGACGCCGTGGGCGGCGAAGAGCGCGATCCAGCCCTGCAGCACCGCGCGGTCCGCCTCGCTCCCCTCGCCAGAGGCCTCGAGCTGGCGGAGCTGCTGGAGCCTGCCGGTGTCCTGCAGGAATTCGTTGAGGGCGATCTCCGCTTCCCCGAGCGCGCGCTGCGCCTGCTCGTTGTCGTCGGCCAGGCCCATCTTGGCGATCCAGAACTGGTCCTCCTTCCGCGTGTGGAGGGCGAGGTAGGCGTCTTTGAGGTCGGTCAGGGTGCGGCTGAGTTCACTCATGCCGACAAGCCTAAACGCCCTCCCACGGTCCACGCGAGGAGAACGTCGCGGCTCCCGACGGGCTTTGGTAGCTTGTGGGCATGCACATCGATTTCCCCCACCGCCTCTCCCAGGCAGAGGCGAAGGCACGGCTCCAGGCCCTCGGCGACTACCTCCAGAACAAACACGGGATCGGCGTCACCTGGCAGGGCGAAAGCGCCCGGATCCAGGGTCGCTACATGGTCGTCTCGATCGACGGCACCGTCGACGTCGGGGCCGACAAGGTCGTCTTCGACGGCAAGGACCCGGGCATGCTCTGGCGCAAGAAGGCCAAGGACTACCTGACCCACAAGCTCGGCAAATATCTCGACCCGAGCGTGCCGGCGGACCAGCTGCCCCGCCGCTGATCGGGCCCCCGGGGAGCGCGCCTCGCGAGGGCGCGCTCTCTCATTTGTAGCGCGGCAGCTCCCCGGCCCGGAGCCGGGTGAGGTAGGCGTCGAGCTCCTCGCGCACCCTGCCGGAGAGCAGCACCACGCCGATCAGGTTGGGGAAGCCCATCGAGAGGAGCATCAGGTCCCCGAAGGCGAGGACGTTCTCCGCCGTGATCACGGCGCCCAGGAACGTGGCCCCGAGGTAGAGCAGCCGGTAGACGACGATGGCCCGCTCGCCGAAGAGCCAGGTCCAGCAGCGATCGCCGTAGTAGTACCAGCTGATCAGCGTCGAGAAGGCGAAGAGCCAGACCGCGACGGCGAGCACGTAGGGGAAGAAGGCGATCACCTCGCCCAGCGCGGCGGAGGTGAGCGCGGCGCCCTTGCTCGCCGAGACGAGGTGCGCGTAGTCGGGGTTCGACCACGCGCCGGTGATCACGATCACCAGCGCGGTGAGCGTGCAGATCACCACCGTGTCGATGAAGGGCTCGAGGAGCGCCACGATCCCCTCGCGGACGGGATAGGGCGTGCGCGCCGCCGCGTGGGCGATGGGCGCCGAGCCGATGCCCGCCTCCGAGGAGAAGGCGGCGCGCTGGAAGCCGATCACGAGCACGCCGAGGGCGCCGCCGGCGACCGCCTCGGGCGAGAAGGCGCCGGCGAAGATCTCGGCGAAGGCGCCGGGGACCCGCTCCCAGAACCAGACGAGGACGAAGACGCAGGTGAGCGAGTAGCCGATGCCCATGATCGGCACCACGGCGGAGGCGACGTGGGCGATGCGCTTGATGCCGCCCAGGATCACGAGGCCCGCGAGCACCACCATGAGCAGGCCGTAGGCCCAGGGCGCCTGGCGCAGCGCCGGAACCACCTCCTGGACCGCGCCCAGCGACTGGCTCACCTGGAAGCCGTTGCCGCCGCCGAGCGCGGCGCCGATACAGAGCACCGAGAAGAGCACCGCGAGGACCTTGCCGAAGCGGGCCCAGCCCAGCTCCGCCAGGCCCTGCGACAGGTAGTACATCGCGCCGCCCATCACGTGGCCGTCGGGACGGACGTGGCGGAATTGCTGGCCAAGGGTGCACTCGGCGAATTTCGAGGTCATCCCGAGGAAGCCCGCGACGATCATCCAGAAGGTCGCGCCGGGGCCGCCGGTGCTCACCGCCAGCGCCACACCCGCGATGTTGCCGAGGCCCACCGTGGCGGAGAGCGCAGCGGAGAGCGCCTGGAAATGGCTCACTTCACCTGCGTCGCGGGGATCGTCGTAGTGGCCGGCGGTGACGGCGATCGCGTGGCGGAAGGCGCGCAGGTTGACGAAGCCCATGCGCAGGGTGAGGAAGATGGCGCCCAGCGCGAGCCAGGCCACGACGATCGGGACGGTGACCTGGTCGCTCCAGAAGGCCGCGTCGAGGAAGAGTACGCGAGCGAGCGGCTCCACGACGAAGCGGCCGAAGAACTCATCGACGATGGAGAAATCCAGGGTCTCCTCCAAAAAGCGCGGTGGTCGTGCGGGCGGTGCAGGGTAGCGCAGCTTCCAGCCTTTTTGGGGAAGTGCGGCAGCTGCCCTCGATGCGCACGGTGCCGCCCATGCGTGCAGGGATCGAGCCCGGGGCGACCTTTCCCGACTACCAGCTGGCGGATCAGGACGGGAAGCAGCGCCGGCTCTCCGAGCTGCAGGGGCAGGATCCGATGCTGCTCCTGCTCGCCCGCGGCGGCTATTGCCCCAAGGAGATGCTCTTCCACCGGGAGATGGTCGCGTGGCATCCGCAGCTGGTGGTGGGCTACGTGCAGATCGTCACGCTGAGCACCGAGCCGGTCTTCCAGAGCGCGGAGTGGCGCCGCGCGCTCGGGGCCCACTGGACCTTCCTCTCGGATCCGGAGCGGACGGTGCAGCAGGATCTCGACATCGCCGAGTACACCGATCCGGTGCGCAATCCGATGATCCCGCACGCGGTGCTGCTCGAGCCGGGACTGCGGCTCTTCCGCATCTACAACGGCTACTGGTATTTCGGCAGGCCCTCGCGGGACGAGCTGTGGCGGGACTTCCGCGAGATGGGCAGGCGCTACCGCAGCGACTGGGATCCCACCGCACCGGAGCTCCGCGCCGCCTGGCAGCGCGGCGAGAAGGAGCGCTTCTTCCCGTACAAGCGGAAGCGGGGCACGTGACGGACGGCGGGTGAAGTACCCGCCCGGTCGGTGCAGCGCTTCGGGTGCGCCCTGGTCCATGGCTGCCTGCGGGGGCGACGCGCAGATTTGCGGCATGAGTCTCTTCGCCTCCCTGCTGGGCAGCCTGGCGCTCCTGGCCTCGACGCCGCTCCTGCCCATCGGCGGCGGCAACGCCCTCACCCTCCCCTCGCAGCGCCACGTGGTCCGGCTCGCACCTGCAGGCGGCCCGCCGGTGTGGCTCCTCGCGGTGCAGCAGGAGGGGCGCGACGGCAACGGCCTCTCCTTCTGGCGCAGCGACGACGAGGGGGCGAGCTGGCGCTTCTACGCGCCGATCCAGGGGGACGCCAGCCACGCGGATCGCGCCGACCTGGTTCGGGTGGGGGACGACGTCGCGCTGGTCTATGCCTGGGAGGGTCCGACCCTCGCCGGGTCGACCCGCCACGACGTCTTCTTCCAGTGGTGGCGGCACCACGCCGGCGCGTGGGAGCCGGAGGCGCCGGTGCGCGTCTTCGACTCCACGAGCTCTTCCGGCGGCTACTACCGAGGCGATCTCGCGGTCGACTCGCAGGACCGGCTCTGGGTGCAGGCGTTCCGGCTGGAGAGCGACGGCGGCGCCACCGCGGTGATCGCGGTGAGCAGCGACGGCGGCGCCAGCTTCGTGGAGCAGGCGTCGCTGGACCGGCTCGCGACCCGCAGCGGCGGCGCGCTCTTCCACGACGGGCAGCGGCTCGGCTTCCTCTACGACGCCCACGACGCCGGCAGCGCCGCGCGCCTGCGGGTGCGCAGCGACACGGCGCCGCTCGGCAGCTGGGGTGCGGTGCAGCGCGCGATCCCCGAGGGCATCTACCATGGGGCGGCGCTGAGCCTGGCGCCGGGCCCTGGCGGCGTGGTGGACCTCGTCTACAAGGACGAGGCGGAGCGGCTGCGCCACCGGCGCTGGGAGGCGGGGGCCTTCTCGGCGCCGACGCTCCTCGAGGGCAGGCAGGACTGGGCGCTCCTGCCGGCGACGACGCGGGTCGGCGGGGAGCTGGTGGTCTTCTGGAACCGGGTGGTGACGCTCAACCTGCACCACGAGCTCTGGACGCGGCGCCTTGCGGGCGGCGTGTGGAGCACGCCGGTGCTGCTCGACGGGAGCATGAGCTTCAAGGGCTACCCGGCTGCGCCGGAGGAGCTGCCGGTGGGGAGCGGGCGGGTGCCGGTCTTCTTCGGGGATGCGCCGAGCGCTGCGGATTGGGGGACGTTGGCGCTGGCGTGGGCGGAGATGGGCGGGAGCGGCGGCACCGGTGGCATCGGCGGCACGGGCGGTACCGGAGGTAGCGGCGGCAGCGGTGGTATCGGCGGCACGGGCGGTACCGGAGGCAGCGGCGGCAGCGGTGGTACCGGAGGCACGGGCGGAACCGGAGGCAGCGGCGGTGCGGGAGGCACCGGCGGCACCACGCCCCTCACCCTCTTCGCCGACGCCTTCGATCGCACCGCCGCCGACCTCGGCCCCGGCTGGATCACCGATCGCGGCAGGTTCCTCGTCGACGGCGCCGCCGTCGCCGACCTCGGCAGCAGCGTCGCCCGCACCGGCGCCACCTGCCTCGACTGCAGCGTCGCCGCCCGCCTCCAGGGCAACGGCGCAGGCCTCACCCTGCGCGCAGCGGGCAACGATCGCTACCTCGTGCTCCTCTCGAAGGACCGCGTCCTGCTCCGCCGCTACCGCGGCACGAAGATCAAGACCCTCGCCCTGCGCACCCGCGCGATCACCCCGGGCGCGCCGGTCCACGTCGAGCTCGAAGCCACCGGCTCCAGCGCCGTGCATCTCGTCGTGCGCATCGACGGCCGCACGATCATCGACTTCGTCGACACCGGCAGCGAGGCCCTCGGCGCCGCCGGCAGCGCAGGCCTGCAGGCCACCTTCGCCGGCACCACCTGGGACGACTTCCTCCTGGAGCGGCGATGAATCGCCTTGGGGAGGCACGTTGGCCGACCAACGAGCCGCCCGATCGCCCGCCGCCTTCCCGGTGGACATGCCCCACCGGGATCCGATAGCGCTGCCCCTCTCCTGCCCACGGGGCAGCGCCAAAGGAGCAGAGGCGATGCGTTTTCTCCACACCATGCTGCGGGTCGGCAACCTCGACCGCTCCCTCGATTTCTACACCCGCGTGATCGGGATGCAGCTCCTCCGCAAGAAGGACTACGCCGACGGCCGCTTCACCCTCGCCTTCGTCGGCTTCGGCCCCGAGGAGACCCACCCCGCCCTCGAGCTCACCCACAACTGGGACACGGAGAAATACGAGCTCGGCAACGCCTACGGCCACATCGCCCTCGGCGTCGAGGACATCTACGGGACCTGCGAGAAGATCCGCGAGGCGGGCGGCAAGGTGGTCCGCGAGCCGGGGCCGATGAAGCACGGCACCACGGTGATCGCCTTCGTCGAGGATCCGGACGGCTACAAGGTCGAGCTGATCCAGAGCCGCTGAAACGAAAGGGGGGGAAGCGATGAGCACCGCCTTCGTCACCGGCGCCACCGGCTACACCGGCAGGGCCGTGGTCGAGCAGCTCCGCAAGCGCGGCGAGCACGTGGTCGCCCACGTGCGCCCCGATTCACCCGAGCTGGCGATGTGGCGCGAGCGCTTCGCCGCCCTCGGCGCCGAGGTGGACAGCACCGCCTGGGACGACGAGGACGCCTTCGCGGAGCAGCTCTCCGATCGCGGGATCAGCCACCTCTTCCACCTCGTCGGAACCACGAAGAAGCGGGCGCAGGCGGTGGGACAGAGCGCCACGGAGAGCTACGAGAAGGTGGATTACGGCCTCACCGCGCTGCTGGTGCGGGCCGCCGCCCGCTCCCGCAGCGACGTGCAATTCACCTACCTCTCCTCCCTGGGCGCGTCGGCCACCTCCTCGAACGCCTACCTGCGCGCCCGCGGCAAGGCGGAGGAGGCGGTGCGCCAGGGCGGCATGCCCTGGGTCATCGTCCGCCCCTCCTTCATCAGCGGTCCCGATCGTCCGGAGCCGCGCCCGCTGGAGCAGGTCGGTGCGAAGGTGAGCGACGCCCTCCTCGGCGTCGCCGGGGCCCTCGGCCTCGGCACGGTGCGGGATCGCTTCCACTCGATCGACGCCGCCCACCTCGCCGCCGTGCTCGTCCACCTCGCCTACGATCCCGCGGCGCAGCGCCACACCTTCGAACCGCCCTTCACCACGCCGATCGATTGAGGAGCGCCCAGTGGGGCGCTCCAACGCAAAGAACATTGCGCGCGAAGCGCGCCTCTTGTCCGCTTGGTTCCGCGCCAGCGGGGCCGAGTGGACAAGATACGAGGAGCGCACTTGGACATCCGCACCGCATTCATCACCGGCGCCTCCAGCGGCATCGGCTGGTCGCTCGCCCATCGTCTCTCCCGCGCCGGCGTCGAGGTCGCCCTCCTCGCCCGCAGGCGCGACCGCCTCGAAGCCCTCGCCGAGGAGATCGCCCACGCCGGTGGCATGGCGCGGATCTACGAGGGCGACGTGGGCAACGCGCCGGAGTCGGTCGCCACCGTGCAGCGCGCCGACGACGAGATGGGCGGTCTCGATCTCGTGGTGGCCAACGCCGGCGTGGGCAACGAGCGCTGGGCGGGCAAGCTCCGCTGGGAGGACGTCGAGCCCTCGATCGCCGTCAACGTGGCTGGCGCAGCGGCGACGCTCACCGCGGTGCTGCCGCGGATGGTCGAGCGCAAGCGCGGCCACCTCGTCGGCGTCTCCTCCCTCGCCGGCTTCCGCGGCCTGCCCCGCAGCGCCGCCTACAGCGCGAGCAAGGCCTTCCTCTCCACCTTCCTCGAGTCGCTCCGGGTGGATCTGCGCGGCACCGGCGTCACCGTCACCGACGTGCAGCCGGGCTTCGTGCGCACGCCGATGACCGCTGCCAACAGATTCAAGATGCCCTTCCTCGTCGACTGCGAGGACGCCGTCGACGAGATCGTGCAGGGCATCGAGAACGGCGACGCGGTGGTGGCCTTCCCGGCGCCGCTGGTCGCGGCGGTCCGCGCGGGGCGGCTGCTGCCCAACGCGCTCTACGATCGCGCGGTGACCAAGGCCCGGGGCCGATAGGTGAGGCTACCCGCGGATCGAGAAACGCGGCGCCTCGATCCGCTCGCCCCGGCAGCGCGGGCAGCGTCCCGGCGGGTGGAAGTGGCGCTGCTCCCTGCCGGTGAAGACGAAGCCGCAGGTGGAGCAGACCGCCGGATCGACCACCAGCTCCTGCCCGGTGTGCTTCAGGCTCTTCTCCACGTGGCCGAGGGCCTCGTCGAGACCGCGGACCGACATCCGCAAGGCCTCTCGGAGCTCGTCGAAGTCCATCGCACGGAGCTCGAGGAGCGCCACCAGCTGCTGCCGCCGGGAGATGCTCGCCTCCGCGGGGACCCGCGGCGGCCTCGGTCCCCTGCGCCGCGCCTGCTCCTCGTACCAGTGCCGTGCCATCTCAGTGCCGGACCTGCGATCTGTCGGCGGCCGCCTCCACCGGCGGCTCCCGTCCCGCCCGCATCTCCGCCTCCATCTCCACCTCCGAGGGCGCCACCAGCCGATCCGGCACCCCGGCCTCGAGGCGCCTGCCGGTGATCAGGCGGGCGCCGCGGCGGTAGGTGAAATAGCCGTAGGCCCAGTTGTAGAAGACGAGGAAGCGGTTCCGGAAGCCGACCAGGAACCAGAGGTGGACCACCAGCCACGCCATCCAGGCGAGGAAGCCGCTGAAGCGCAGGCGGCCCTTCTCCGCCACCGCGCGGGAGCGGCCGATGGTCGCCATCATCCCCTTGTCCCGGTAGCGGAAGGGCGCGCGCGGCTTGCCCTCGAGATCGCGGCGCACGTTCGCGGCGACGAGGCGCGCCTGCTGCATCGCCACCGGCGCGAGGCCGGGCAGCGGCTTGCCGTCCGCCCCGCGGAAATGGGCCATGTCGCCGATGACGAAGACGTCGGGGTGGCCGGGCACCGCGCAATCCTCGCCGACGATCACGCGGCCGGCGCGGTCGAGCTCGACCCCCAGCGATTGTGCCAGCGGCCGGGCCACCACGCCTGCGCCCCAGAGCACCGTCGAGGCAGGAAGGAGCTCGTCGCCGAGGTGCACCCCCGCCTCGTCCACCTTCGTCACCATCGCCCCGGTGCGGACCTTCACCCCGAGCTCGTGGAGCTGCTCCACCGCCTTATCGGAGAGCGCCGGCTCGAAGGGCGGGAGGATCCGCGGCCCCGCCTCCAGCAGCGTCACCTCCGCGTCCGCCGGACAGACCACGCGGAAATCGCGCGAGAGGACGAAGCGCGCCAGCTCGGAGAGCGAGCCGGCCAGCTCCACGCCGGTGGGGCCGCCGCCGATGACCACGAAGCGCAGCAGATCCTTGCGGCGCACCGGATCGGGCTCGCGCTCCGCCGCCTCGAAGGCGAGGAGAACGCGGCGCCGGATCTCGACCGCCTCGTCGAGATCCTTGAGGCCGAGGGCGTAGCGGGACCATTCGTCGTGGCCGAAGAAGTTGGTCCGGGCGCCCGCCGCGAGGATCAGGGTGTCGAAGCTCTTGTCGCGGCCCGCCTTGAGGTGGATGCGCCGTTTCGCGAGGTCCACGCCGGTGACCTCGTCGAGGAGCACCTGCACGTTCTTCTGCCGGTGGAGGATCGAGCGGATCGGGACGGCGATGTCCGAAGGGGAGAGGCCCGCCATCGCCACCTGGTAGAGCAGCGGCTGGAAGAGGTGGTAGTTCGCCCGGTCGACGAGCGTCACCTCCACCGGCAGCTTGCCCAGCTCCTTCGCGGCGATGAGCCCGCCGAATCCGCCTCCGACGACGAGTACGTGGCGCATGTCCGGAAGCTAAGGGCGGCCTCCGGGGACCGCCGCACGATCGGACGCGGCGCAGCTGGACTCATGCAGCGCTGCGGCGGCGCTTGCCGATCCCGCCGGCAACGAGCGCCAGCCAGGCGAGGGAGTAGACGCCCGCCGAGCCCGCGGCGCTGCAGCCGCTGGCCGCCTCGTCCCCGCCTTCCGCTTCGCGCAGGCTGCGATCGCTCTCCCCCTCGACGGGCGGCGCCTCGCTCCCCCCGGCGGCCCCACCACCGCCACCGCTGCCACCGGTGCCCCCGCTCCCGCCGCAGCCGGCGCCGGGTGACCGGCCCGGGTCGGTGATGGCGAGATCGAAGGGCGGCCCCTCGTTCCCCGCCCGGTCGAGCGGCACGAAGCGCAAGGTGAAGGCGATCGGCTCCTGCTCCTCGCAGATCCCGTCGATGAAGGTGAGAACGATCGTCTCGTCGTCCGGGAAGGGCGCGATCGGCAGCGGCGGGAACATCGCCCCGCGGGGCGAGGCGCCGGCGACGATCTCGAGGAGGTAACCGGTCTCCGCGGGATCCTCGCCTGCAGGAGCGCCGACGTGCAGCGTGATCACGCCGAGATCGCTGCACATCGCCGAGTCACCCTCCGCCTTGCCGCGAAGGATCCGATCCACCCGGGCGGACATCGGCCCGGGCGGCGTGGCGTCGCTCGAGCTCCCGTCGATCTCGAAGGGCATGATCGGCATCGGCGAACAGGCCCTGCCCTCCGCCGGCAGCGCGAGGGCTGCGGCGACGCAGCAGGCTCCCGCCAGGATCACCAATGGCTTCATCCGTTCCGTCCCTTCTTGCTGCGGCGCAGCAGCAGCGCCACGCCAGCGAGCAGCAGACCGCCCGATCCAGCCCCGCCCACCGAGCAACCGCCCTCGCTACGGCCCGGATCGCGCACGTGGATCGCCACCGGCTCGCTCTCGTTGCCGGCGCGATCGACCGCGACCACGTGCAAGGTGAAGTCGAGCGGCTCCTGATCGTCCTGCGCGCCGTCGATCCAGCCGAGGTAGACCACCGGCTCCCGCACCACCACGGGCCCTGCGTACGCGCTGCCGAAGGGCACGGAACCGTCGATGGGCAGGAAACGGTAGCCCACCACCTCGTCGCCCCCCGCCTCCCCGAGCTCCAGGCGCACCGAGCCGAAGTCGTCGGTGCTCGAAATGGTCGTGCCGCAGCCCTCGTCCCGCGGCCCCACGCCGCGCTTCACCTCGAGCAGCTCGACCCGGGGCGTCGCCGGCGGGGTGGTGTCGGCGGGGTCCGCCTCGACGACGAAGGCCTCGTAGTAGGGCATCTCCCCGGCCTGCGCCGTGGCAGGCAGCAGCAAACACGCGGCGATCGCCAATCGGCTGGTGCGCATCGTCGTCCCCTCCCGCATCACGTCGAGCATAGCCGCCCGCTACAACGGCGCACAGCCCCTCGCGGTCCGGCCCACTCCGCGGTTTCCGAGGCCCCGCCGGGGCTGCTATGAGATCGGGCCCCGGCGGCGCGTTTCGCCGCCCGCAACCAGGAGCGACACATGCAGCTCTCCAATCTGAAGGTCATCGTCACCGGCGGCGCCCAGGGCATGGGCGCGCACTTCGCCATCCGCCTCGCCGAGGCCGGCGCGAAGGTGGCAGTCGGCGACGTGAACGAGGCAGGCCTCGCCGAGCTCCCGAAGCAGAACATCTTCACCCGGCGCCTCGACGTGGCGAACGAGGAGGACGTGATCTCCTTCGTCGCCTGGGCGCACGAGCAGATGGGCGGCCTCAACGGCCTGATCAACAACGCCGGCGTGCTCCGCGACGGCCTGCTGGTGAAGAAGGACCGGGCCACCGGCGCGATCTCCAAGCTGAGCAAGGCCAACTGGGACATGGTGATCGGCGTCAACCTCACCGGCGCGACGATGATGGTCCGCGAGGTGGTGGCGAAGATGCTCGAGACCGAGAGCCGCCCCGGCGTGATCGTGAACCTCTCGTCCGCAGCCCGCCACGGCAACCGCGGCCAGTCGAACTACAGCGCGGCCAAGGCGGCGCTCGCCACCAACACCGTGACCTGGTCGAAGGAGTTCGCTCCCTACGGGATCCGCGTCGGCGCGGTGGCCCCGGGCATGGTCGAGACCCCGATGACCGCCGGCATGAACGAGAAGGCCCGCGAGGCGATGATCAAGATGATCCCCGTGGGCCGCACCGGGCAGCCCGAGGACATCTGGCAGGCGGTGAAGTTCGTGCTCGAGTGCGACTACTTCAACGGCCGCACCATCGACGTGGACGGCGGCCTCTCGCTCTGATTCCGAGCCGAGCTGCGCAGCACCAGGACGCCCGGCCCTCCGCCGGGCGTTCGCTTTTTCCGCCTGCCGAGCGCCGGGCAACGCGCCCCACCGGTCGCTGGCGACTCCCTCTTGTCGGCGCCCCGGAAGATCCCCACCTCTAAGCTCATGAGCCGCTACGATCGAAACGAACTCGGAAATTGCGATTTCATCGACGTGCTCGAGGAATCCGTCCTGATGCACACGCGCGTGCGCGTGGAGCTGCTCGACGGCACGGTCTTCGAGGACAAGATCCGCGACGTGGTCACCCGCGACGGCCAGGAGGAGGTGCTCTTCGCGAGCCACGAGCCCGTCGAGGTCCGCGACATGGCAGCGATCGTCCGCGAACCGCTGCCGCACACCTACCAGCGCGATCCACGGCGGGAGGCTCCCTCGGGCAACCGCCATCCCTAGATTCGAAGTCTTCCTCCCCAGGGAAGCGCGGCGCCGCAACCGGGCCCCTGCCGGTCAGCGGCGTTCGCGTTTCTGCCCGAGGGAGCGCCGGGCTGCGGCGAGCTGCGCCGCCGGATCGGCGCCGTCGCGGGCTGCGTCCAGCGCCACCTCCAGCGCCCTGCCCACCTGCGGACCGGGCTTCACGCCGAGGGCCAGCAGCTGCCTGCCGTCGACGGCGCTGCGCACGTGCCGGCCCTCGCGGAGCCACCAGCCGATCCGCTCCTCGACCTCCGACCGCTGCGCGATCCCCTGGGCGTATAGCAGCTCGACCACGTCGAGCCGCTCGAGGAGCCGGGCCACCGCAGCGTTGCGCTTCGGCCTGGCGAGCGCGGCCACCGCCCCCTTCGCCCTCTCCGGCCCCTCGCGGAAGCGCCTGCGCCGCGCAGCGCCGCCGGGCACGAGCCGTTCGAGCGCCTCGCGATCCTTGCGCGGGATCGCCGCTCCCACGCAGAGCCAGAGCACGTCGGACTGCAGCGGTGCGTCGGGCAGGTAGCCCTCCGCCCGGTGGTGCGCCACCCGCGCCTCGCCGAGGCGGGAGAGGAAGGTGCGGCCCGAGGCGAATTGCGGGTGGAGGAGCTGCAGCAGCCCCCACGAGCGCAGGAGCCGGAACGACTGCACCACCTCGTGCTGCCCGAGGATGAGCTCGAGCTCCGTGCCGATCCGCTCCTTCGAGAGGCGGTCGAAGGCCCCCGCCTTCCGGGCGGCGTCGAGGAGACCACGGGTCTCGGGGGCGAGGACGAAGTCGAAGCGGGCGCCGAAGCGGGCGGCGCGGAAGGCGCGGGTGGGGTCGTCGTGGAAGGAGAGGCCGTGGAGCACGCGGAGCACGCCGCCGCGCAGATCACCCAGGCCGCCGAAGGGATCGTGCACCCGCCCGAGCTCCACCGGGTCGACGGAGATGGCGATGGCGTTCAGGGTGAAGTCCCGCCGGAAGAGGTCCTGCCGGAGCCCTGCGTGGAGCGCCACCTGTGGCAGCGCGGCGAGCGCCTCGTAATGCTCCGAGCGCGCCGAGGCGAGGTCGAGGCATCTGCCGTCGGGCCCGGTCCAGGAGGCGGTGCCGAAGGCCTCGTGGACGTGGACCTCGCCGCCGAAGCGGCGGGCAGCCTCCCGGGCCAGGCGCGGCCCCTGCCCCTCCACCACGAGGTCGACGTCGCGGACCGGCAGGCCGAGGAGGAGATCGCGCACCGTGCCGCCGACGAGGTGCACGGGGAGCCCGAGCTCGCCGCCGATCCGCCCCAGCGCCTCCACCATCGGCCAGCGATCGCCGAGGCCGTCGCGGGCCATGGCGAGGACCTGCTTCGGCGGCGGCGCCTTCACCGGCGCTGCGAGTGCCGGCTCCTCGAGGGCGCGGAAGAGCGTGCCGCGGGTGAGGATCCCCACCACCTCGTCCGGCGGCACCCCCACCACCACCAGCCGCTTGGGGCCGGAGAGCAGGCGCTCGCGTGCATCGGCCAGCGAGCTCTCCGGCGCCACCCACTCCGGCGGACCGGCGCTGATCTCGCCTACGGGCCTGTCGCCGAGGCCGTGGCGCAAGGCCGCCTCCACCTCCTGCCGCGAGACCAGCCCCACGATCTTGCGGCTCCTGCCCTTCACCAGCGGCAGCGAGTTGATCCGCCGCTGGTGGAGGAGATCGGCGGCCTCGCGCACGGTCGAGGTCGAGGGGATCGCATGGAAGCGGCGCACCGCCACGTCGGCAGCGACGCGGCGGCGCCCCAGCTCCTCGACGAGGATCTGCCGCACCAGCGCCCTGGCGTCGTGGAGGGTCATGCCCTTGAGCGAGGCGCTCGCCGCCTCGGCGTGGCCGCCGCCGCCCAGCGGCCGCACCACCTGCGCCACGTCGATGCGCCCCTCGCTCCTGCCGATCACGTCGATCCGCTCGCCGGAGCTGGCGAGGAGGATCGCCGCAGGCCAGCCCTCCGCCGCCCGGAGCTGCTCGAGGAGCACGGAGAGGTCGGGTTCGTAGCTCTCGGTCTCGAGGGCGAGGAGCGCCACCACCGTACCCGGCACCTCCACCATCTCCCGGGAGCGGGCGATCCGCTCGAGGAGGGCGAGCTGGTGGGCGGTGTAGCCCTTGGGCACGTAGCGCGGCAGGTAGTCCAGGGGCGCGCCCCAGGCGAGACATTGCGCCGCCGCCCGGTGGTCGAGGTCGCTGGTGCCGGGGAAGGTGAAGTGGCCGGTGTCGACGTGGATGCCGAGGAGGAAGAGCCCCGCCTCCACCTGCGAGGGCGTGATCCCGCGCTCGGCGATCCGGAGCACGAGTGCGCTGGTGGCGGCGCCGGCCACCGGCATCGGCTCCCGGGGGAGGTCGGTGGGCGCCGGAGGATGGGTATCGAAGGTGCGCACCTCGGCGAAGCGATCGATGAGCGCCGCGATCGGGCCGATCCGCGCCGGATCGGAGGTGTCGGCGACCAGGAGCCGTCCCGCTCCCTCCTCCGCGAGGCGCTCCTCCAGCTGCGCGAGGGGCAGGAGCCGCGGGAGCTCCTCGCGGTGCTCCGCCCAGAAGCGGCGGGTGGTAGGGTCCATCGAGCCGGGCAGCACCAGCTGCAGCGGCGCTTCGAGGAGGCAGAGCGCCACCAGCGAGGCGACGCCGTCGAGATCCGCAGCGAGGTGGGTGGTGGCGACGTCCATCGGTGCCCATCCTACCGGGCGGCCGGCGGCCCCGCCGGCGAAACTCTCGGGGCGACGCCGGCTCCAGGAGTGGAAGACCAGGAGAGAGCCAAGTGCAGACCACCGCTTCGACCGATTGCAGCATCGACGCCAACGAGGCCAACTTCCACGCCGAGGTCCTCGACGAGAGCCAGCGCCGTCCGGTGGTGGTCGATTTCTGGGCGCCCTGGTGCGGGCCCTGCCGGACGCTGGGTCCGCTCCTCGAGCGGCTCGCGGCGGAGGGCGAGGGGAGCTGGCGCCTCGCCAAGGTGAACGTCGACGAGAACCAGCGGCTCGCCACGCTCTTCTCGGTGCAGAGCATCCCGTCGGTGAAGGCCTTCCACAAGGGCCAGCTGGTCGAGCAATTCGTCGGCGTGCTGCCGGAACCGCAGCTGCGCAGCTGGCTGGAGGGCTTCGTCCCCGGCCCGGCGGAGGAGGCGGTGGAGGAGGCCCGCTCGCTGGAGGCGGCGGGCAAGCTTCCCGAGGCGCGGGCCGCCTACGAACGGGCGCTCTCGATCAAGCAGCGCCACGGCGAGGCGCTGCTGGGATTGGCGCGGCTCGAGGCTACGGCGGGGGAACGGGAGAACGCCGAGCGGCACCTCGATCAGATCCTGCCGCCGGAGAGCGAGCGGCTCGCCGCCGCGATCGCACAGCTGCGGCTCGAGCTGCAGGCCGGCGCCGTGGGCAGCCTCGAGGAGCTGCGGCTGCTGGCCACGAAGCGGCCCGACGATCTCGAGGCGCAGGTGGCGTACGGACGCGGCCTCGCTGCCGCCGGGCAGCACGAACAGGCGCTGCAGCTCTTCCTCGAGGTGGTGAAGAAGAGCCCGAAGGCCGGCGCCGGCGAGGAGGCGCGCAAGGCGATGCTCGAGGTCTTCGGGGTGATCGGCGCGCGGTCGGAGCTGGCGGACGAGTACCGCTCGCTGCTCGCGGCAGAGCTCTACAAATAGCGCCGGACACGAGAAAGCCCGCGGGACCGGCCGCGGGCTTTCTCGATCGACTGCCGCGCTTGCGCGATCAGAGCTGCGGCGGAGGCGAGCCCATGCCCTCGACCGGCTTCAGCTGGTCGAGCCAGTAGGCGTTGTCGTCGCGGTGGAAGACCATGAAGCGGCCCTCGTTCGCCGGGTGCTTCGCCCGGTTGTAGCGCATGTACATGTACTTCTCGTCGATGCCGCAGATCTCGATCTTGCCGGTCTCGTGGCTCATCGAGAAACGCATCCGCTTGGCGAGGCCGGAGACCTGCTTCTTCGCCGCCTCCACCAGCTCGTAACCGCGGACGATCGGCACTTCGTAGGGCTCGTTGCCCGCGGTCGGGCGGCCCTGGAAGATGTAGTACTGCGGCGCGCCGACGAAGGAGAGCTTGCGGAACATCTGCGCCAGCGTGTCCGCGTCGTCGTTCACGCCCTTGATGATCGGGCACTGGTTCACCACGATCGCGCCTGCGGAGAGCATGGCGTTGATCCCCTCGACGGCGGGCTCGGTGAGCTCGCGCGGGTGATCGAAGTGGGCCATCAGGTAGATGCGCTTCTCCGGCGTGCTGTACTTCGCGATCGCCTCGAGGAGCGAGGGATCGTCGAGGATGCGCCAGGGATTGAAGGCCGGCATCTTCGAGCCGATGCGGATGATGCCGACGTGGTCGATCTGGCGGAGGCGCTCGAAGATATCCACCAGGCGGCGGGTGCCCATCAGCAGCGGATCGCCGCCGGTGAGGAGCACGTTGGTCACCTCGGGGTGCGCCGCGATGTAGTCGAGCCCCTTGGAGACGTCGATCGACACCTCGTCGTTCTCGTCCATGAAGAGGCGCTTGCGGAAGCAGTAACGGCAGTAGGCGCCGCAGACCTCGTTGCAGAGGAGCAGCACCGTGTCCCGGTATTTGTGCTGCACGCCCTTGGTCACCGTGACCGCCGCCTCGTTGGAGGCGTCGAGCTTGCCCCAGTCGCTGAGCTCCTCGAGGCGAGGGATGATCAGCTGGCGGATCGGATCGAGGGGATCGTTCCAGTCGATGAGGCCGAGGTAGTAGTCGTTGGCGCGGAAGACGTACTTCTCCGCGACCTTCTTGAGCTGCTCGCGAACGTCCTCGGGGATGTTCGCCACCTTGTCGATGTCGCGGACGTAGGTGACCTTGGTCTTGGCAGGATCGAGCTGCCGGGCGGTGTTTTCCATGATCGAGCCCTCGCAAAGGCGATGGGGCCCCAGGACCGCCTCGAGGAGGTGGCCGGGACCCGGAGTCCTCGCAGTGCGGGCGCGAAGGGCCCGCTTGCTCCGCCACCCGGGGGCGCTCGGAGCGAACACGAATGCGGTAGATCGCCGCCGCGAAATCCCGGCTGTGCCGGAGCGGCGATCTGTGACCTCTTTGCGCGGGGCGCTGCGGGCCCTCTCGGGCCGACCGCAATGTGGTGCGGCTTCCCTGCGCACGGTGCCGTCGGCGCTGCCGACCTGGCTCCGACGCCAGCATTCCCCAACGAGAAGGAGGCGGCCCGTGGGGCCGCGCACGACGCGGGAGGCTGACGTGGGTGGAACCTACCACGGACTAGTTTGTGTTCCAAGATCCGAGTGGCCTACATCGGGAATTGACCGATGGTCCGCCAACTTCTATCGTCAGATGACGATGAAAGCCGCCGCCCCCGAAGCTTGCTGCCCCCCCGCCGCCGATGCCCCCGACCTGCGTCCGGTGGAAGGGCAGGAGGCCGACGAGGAGCTCGCCGCCCTGGCCAAGGCGATCGGCCACCCGGTGCGGGTGAAGATCCTCCGCATCCTCGCCCGCAGGGAATCGTGCGTCTGCGGCGACATCGTCGACGAGCTGCCCCTCGCACAGTCGACCGTCTCCCAGCACCTCAAGGTGCTCAAGGACGCGGGGCTCGTCCGCGGCACCATCGACGGGCCGCGGGTCTGCTACTGCCTCGAGCCCAGGACCCTGCGCCGCCTCAAGGCCTTGATCGGGAACCTCTAGCCCCTACGTAGAGGCGGGCCTTCGCGGGCCCGCCCCCAACCAATCGCCTATCGGCGATAGACGAAGGAACGAGCCATGGCCCACGTCCAGATCTTCGACCCGCCCCTCTGCTGCCCCACCGGCGTCTGCGGCCCGGCGATCGATCCCGAGCTCGCCCGGGTCTCCGCCGACCTCGAGTGGCTGAAGACCAACGGCGTGCAGGTCTCCCGCTTCAACCTCGCCCAGCAGCCCGGCGACTTCGCCGGCAACGAGACCGTCCGCCAGGCCCTCCACGCGAAGGGCAACGAATGCCTGCCGCTGGTGCTGGTCGACGGCCGCATCGTCGCCGAGGGCACCTACCCGAGCCGCGACGTCTTCGCCGCCCTCGCCGGGATCGTGATCCGCAGCGAGAGCGCGCCGAAGTGCGCGCCGAAGGCCGACGGCAGCAAGTGCTGCTGAGGGGAGCCGTCATGGAATTCCTCGACCGGCCGACGCGCCACCTCTTCTTCACCGGCAAGGGCGGCGTGGGCAAGACCTCCGTCGCCTCCGCCACGGCGATCACCCTCGCCGATCACGGCGCCCGCGTGCTGCTGGTGAGCACCGATCCCGCCTCGAACCTCGACGAGGTGCTGCAGACCGAGCTCGCCCCCGTGCCCCGGCCCGTCGCCGGCGTTCCCGGCCTCCACGCGCTCAACCTCGATCCGGTCGCTGCGGCGGACGCCTACCGCGAACGGATCGTTGGGCCGTACCGCGAGCTCCTCCCCGCCGCCACGATCACCAGCATGGAGGAGCAGCTCTCCGGCGCCTGCACCGTGGAGATCGCGGCCTTCGACGAATTCTCGCGGCTGCTCGGCGATCCGTCCGCGACCGCCGACTTCGACCACGTGGTCTTCGACACCGCGCCCACCGGTCACACGCTGCGGCTGCTCACCCTGCCCTCCGCCTGGTCGGGTTTCCTCGAGGGGAGCCAGAACGGCGCCTCGTGCCTGGGGCCGCTCGCAGGCCTCGAGAAGCAGCGGGCGCTCTACGAGGCGACGTTGCGCGCGCTCGCCGACGGCGCTGCCACCACGCTGGTGCTGGTGACGCGGCCGGAGCGGGCAGCGCTCGCAGAGGCTGCGAGGACCAGCACGGAGTTGGATGCCCTCGGGATCAAGAACCAGCACCTCGTGGTCAACGGCGTGTTCCGCGCCCAGTCGGACGATGCGATCGCTCGGGCGCTGGAGCGGCGCTGTGCCGACGCGCTGGCACGTATGCAGGACGAGTTCATCTTCATGCCGCGCACCGAGGTGCCCCTCGCCGCCCACGCCCTCCTCGGCAGCGATGCGCTGCGGGCGCTCCTCGGTGGCGGCACGGCGCCAGCAGCGGAGGGCGACGTCGATGCCGCCGCGCTTCCGCCGGCCCTCGCCTCGCTGCTGCCCACCCTGGAGGCAGCAGGCCACGGCGTGATCCTCACCATGGGCAAGGGCGGCGTCGGCAAGACCACCGTCGCTGCTGCCCTCGCCGCGGAGCTCGCTGCCCGGGGCCACCGCGTCCACCTCACCACCACCGATCCCGCCGCGCACGTGGCGCAGACGCTGGGCGACAACGTGGCCCATCTGCGGCTGAGCCGAATCGATCCGGCAGAGGAGACGCGCCTCTACACCGAGGAGGTCCTCGCCACCGCAGGCGCCGGCCTCGACGCACAGGGCCGCGCCCTCCTCGAGGAGGATCTGCGCTCGCCGTGCACCGAGGAGATCGCCGTCTTCCGCGCCTTCGCCCGGGCGGTGGACGAGGGCAGAGACGGCTTCGTGCTCCTCGACACCGCGCCCACCGGCCACACCCTGCTCCTCCTCGACGCCACCGAGGCCTACCACCGCGAGGTGCTGCGGCAGGGGAGCAACATGCCGGAGGAGGTCCGGCAGCTGCTGCCGCGCCTCCGCGATCCGGACTTCACCAGGGTGCTGGTGGTGACGCTGCCGGAGGCGACGCCGGTCCACGAGGCGGCGAAGCTCCAGGCCGATCTGCGCCGCGCCTCGATCGAGCCCTTCGCGTGGGTGATCGAGCAGAGCTTCGCAGCGGTGGAGACGAGCGATCCGGTGCTCCGCCAGCGGCAGCAGCGCGAGACGCGTTACATCGACGAGGTCCGCGGCCTCTCGCAGCGCACCGTGCTCGTCCCCTGGGTCCCCGAGCCGCCGGTGGGCCTCTCCCGCCTGCGGGCGCTGGTCACCACAGGACCCCGCCCCTCCCAGAACGCTGCATCCCAGCTGGAGTCGACCCGATGAGCCTCACCGCAGCGGCGCCCGTCCCGGTGACGAAGCGCCTCTCCTTCCTCGACCGCTACCTCACCTTGTGGATCTTCCTGGCGATGGGTGCAGGTGTGCTCCTCGGCTTCGCCGCCCCAGGCGTGCCCGCGGCCCTCGACTCGATGCGGCTGGGCAGCGTCTCGCTGCCGCTCGCCATCGGCCTGATCGTGATGATGTACCCGCCGCTGGCGAAGGTGCGCTACGAGACCCTGGGCCAGGTCTTCCGCAACAAGAAGGTCCTCGGCCTCTCGCTGGTGCAGAATTGGGTGATCGGCCCGGTGCTGATGTTCGCGCTGGCGATCCTCTTCCTGCGCGACCAGCCCGAGTACATGATCGGCCTCATCCTCATCGGCCTGGCGCGCTGCATCGCGATGGTGCTGGTCTGGAACGATCTCGCCCGCGGCGACAACGACTATTGCGCAGGCCTGGTGGCCTTCAACTCGATCTTCCAGGTGCTCTTCTTCTCGGTCTACGCCTGGGTCTTCGTCACCGTGCTTCCCGGCGTCTTCGGGCTCTCGGGCGCGGTGGTCGACATCACCATGGGCGAGATCGCCACCGCGGTCTTCATCTACCTCGGCATCCCCTTCCTCGCAGGCGCCCTCACCCGCTTCGTGCTGGTGAAGGCGAAGGGCGAGGAATGGTACCGCCGGGAGTTCGTGCCGCGGGTGAGCCCCCTCACCCTCGTCGCGCTGCTCTTCACCATCGTGGTGATGTTCTCGCTCAAGGGCGAGACGATCGTGGAGCTGCCGCTGGACGTAGTGCGCATCGCGATCCCGCTGCTCATCTACTTCGTGCTGATGTTCTTCGTCTCGTTCTTCATGAGCAAGAAGGTCGGCGCGACCTACGGCCAGTCGGCGACGCTCTCCTTCACCGCCGCCTCGAACAACTTCGAGCTCGCGATCGCGGTGGCGGTGGCCACCTTCGGCATCCACCACGGCGCCGCCTTCGCCGCGGTGATCGGGCCGCTGGTGGAGGTGCCGGTGCTCATCGGTCTGGTGAGCGTGGCCCTGTGGCTCAAGCGCAGGTATTTCCCGTCGGAGCCCGCGGTGAAGGACCGCATCGAATGCTCGCCCGACGGTCGTGTGGAGGGAGCATGAAGACGGTGATCTTCGCCTGCGTGCACAACGCCGGGCGTTCGCAGATGGCGGCGGCATTCTTCAACGCGCTCTCGGCGCCGGAGAAGGCCCGGGCGATCTCGGCGGGCACGCAGCCCGGCGAGCGGGTCCACCCCGAGGTCCAGGCGGCGATGGGCGAGGTCGGGATCGATCTCGCCGGCGCGAAGCCGAGGCTGCTCACCGACGAGCTCGCGGCGCAGGCCGAGATGCTGATCACCATGGGCTGCGGCGAGGCCTGCCCCCACGTGCCGGGGATCCGCAGGGACGACTGGCCGCTGCAGGATCCCAAGGGGCAGCCGATCGAGCGGGTCCGGGAGATCCGCGGCGAGGTGCGCGAGCGCGTGCAGGCGTTGATCGAGGCGGAAGGCTGGCGCTGATCGAAGCTCTTCGCCTGCTCGAAGACCCCGGCTGCCCTTCGGCAGGCCGGGGTCTTCGCGTTTCCGGGCGGCCGGCCACGCGACCGCCATGCCCGCGCCGTGCAGCGCGTCCACCGCTCCGCCGATGTCACGGGGCGGGCAGGGATTCGTCCCCTTCCTCGTCCATCTTCGCCACCGCTTCCCAGCGAGGAGATGGACAGATGGCACGTGAGATTTTCCTGCGCCGCGCCTGCGTGGTCGGCGCGCTCGCAACGATGGCCCTGCTCACCGGCTGCGAGGGCCCCGAGGGTCCTGCCGGCCTGCAGGGCGTTCCCGGCGACCAGGGCACCCCCGGCGCCCGGGGGCCGAAGGGCGACGCCGGCCAGGACGGCGCCGATGGCGCCGATGGCACCGATGGCACCGATGGCGGCGATGGCGGCGACGGCGCCGATGGCCAGGACGGCCCCCCCGGCAAGGACGGCGGCGAGCGCTCGCTCCACTTCGACGACGTGGGCTTCCCCTGGACCAACGCCGAGAAGCACGAGGCCCGCGCCTCGAAGAGCGTGACGATCGACGGCGAGAAGTACGCGATCGGCTACGACGTGATCCTCCGCTCCGGCAAGGATCCCCGGATCGCCACCGACGTGAGCAGCGGCACGGTCGAGTGCGACCTCACCAACGCGCCGGAGAGCTGCTTCGGCCTGATCATGGACAAGAACTACCAGCCGATCGTCGGCGGCGACGGCGCCCCCTTCATCGCCTCCTCGAACGACTTCAGCTCGCTGCTCCAGGTGGGCGGCAACCTCTTCGCCGTGAACAGCTTCGAGACCAACCCCTCGGGCATGTTCGTCACCAAGGTGCACCAGGACGCCGCCACCGGCGACCTCACCGCCGAGTGGACCCGCGCCATCGACCTCGCGCCCATCGACGGCATGTGGTTCTCCTGCGCCGGCTCGATCACGCCCTGGGGCACGCACCTCGCCTCCGAGGAGTACCCGCCCAACGCCCGCACCGTCGAGGCGGCCCTCGCCGATCTCGCCGCCTTCCAGGCTGCGTCGAGCGGCACCCGCCGCGACCTGAACAACGCCGGCAAATTCCAGGCGGTGGCCGAGGTGACCGACGAGGCCAGCCTCGCCGCGCTCAAGGCAGCCTACAGCCCCTACTTCCACGGCTACCCGGTGGAGGTCGCGCTGGCGGAGGACGGCACCCCGACCGTCACCAAGCACTACGCGATGGGCCGCGTCGCCCTCGAGCTCGCCTACGTGATGCCGGACCAGAAGACCGCCTACATCACCGACGACGGCGGCAACGTGGGCCTCTACATGTTCGTGGCGGACCAGGCCGGCAACCTCGACGCCGGCACCCTCTACGCCGCGCGGGTCTACCAGACCTCTCCGGTCGGCGGCGAGCTCACCGGCGACGTGCAGTGGATCAGCCTCGGCCACGCCACCAGCAACGAGATCCGCGGCCTCCTCCACCCGCAGGCAGGCGCGCGCATCACCTTCTCCGACATCTTCGACGTCGAGGCCCCCGCCGCCGGCGACACCTGCTCGGCAGGCTTCACCCTCACCCGCGGCGCCGCCTCGAGCACCCTCGAGTGCCTTCGCCTGCAGCCCGGCATGGCGATGGCCGCCTCGCGCCTCGAGACCCGCCGCTACGCCGCCTACCTGGGCGCGACCCTCGAGTTCAACAAGGAGGAGGGCATCACCTTCGACGCCGACCGCGGCAGGATGTACCTCGCCATGTCCGCGGTGAGCGGAGCGATGGGCGCCCAGTCGGCGATCGACCACCTCGACGTGCTCCGCAACGACTGCGGCGTGGTCTACGCCCTCGACGTCGCGCCCCTCGTCGACATCGACGGCAACCTGGTGAGCGAGTACGCCATCCAGAACGTCTACCCCTTCGTCTCCGGCACCCCGATGACCTATCCGGACGACAGCCCCTACGCCGGCAACCGCTGCTCGGTGAACGGCATCGCCAGCCCGGACAACGTCACCTACCTGCCCGGCTACGACGTGCTCGTCATCGGCGAGGACACCTCGAGCCACCAGAACGACGCGATCTGGGCGGTGAACGTGGTCGACCGGAAGATGACCCGCATCTTCACCACGCCTTACGGCTCGGAGACGACCTCGCCCTACTGGATCCCCGACGTGAACGGCTTCGGCTACCTGATGAGCGTGATCCAGCACCCCTACGGTGAGTCGGATCGGGATCGCCTCGGCGACGCAGAGGCCACCGGCACCGGCAGCTGGATGGGCGTGGTCGGCCCCTTCCCCAGCCTCGCGCTCGAGTAGTCGCGCCCCCGTTCGCCGACGCCGTGGTCCCTCGTGGGCCACGGCGTTTTTGCGTTCTGGTGGCCCGCGGAACTTCGCGGGCGAGCGGCACGGCTGTCACCGAAGGATCGGATACCGGCGCGGCCAACCACCGAGGTGACGCCGATGCGCCGCATCTTTCCCATCCTGGCAACGCTCCTCCTCGCCGCCTGCAGCTGCGAAGAGGCCCGCCCCGTGCAGCAGCCGGTCGTCGATCTGAAGAGCGACCGCCTCTACAACCGCGCCGCCTTCGTGCCGCCGCAGTGCTACACGAAGACCGAGGACGCGGCGGGCGAGGCCCACAATCCCTGCTACGTCTGCCACCAGGCGTCGATCCCGCCCAACTTCGTCGACGACGCGGACCTGCAGCTCACCTTCGCGTTCAGCGAGACCACGCGGGTGAACCGCTGGTCCAACCTCTTCGTCGACAGGCGCCCCGCGATGGCGCGGATCTCCGACGAGGCGATCCTCTCCTACGTGCGCACGTCCAATTATCTCGACGAGCGGGGCTCGAACCTGCTGGCGGCGAAGCTGGCAGCGCCGCCTGCGGCGTGGGACGTGGACGGCGACGGCAGGTGGGGCGGCTGGATCCCCGACGTCGCCTTCCGCTTCGACGAGCGCGGCTTCGACATCGGCGCCGATGGCGTGCCCACCGGCTGGCGCGCCTTCGCCTACCACCCCTTCCCCGGGACCTTCTGGCCCACCAACGGCTCGTTCGGCGACGCGCTGGTGCGCCTGCCCGCGGCCTACCGGCAGGACGAGACGGGGGCGTACGACCGCGGGATCTACGAGGTGAACCTGGCGATCGCCGAGGCCTTCGCCGCGCGGCGGGACGTCGCGATCCCGCCGACGGACGAGCGCCGCCACGGCGTCGATCTCGACGGCGACGGCGCGCTCGGTGTGGCGAGCCTGGTCCGCTACCGCCACACGCCGGGGCGGCTCGACCTCAACTACCTCGGCGGCGCGCAGGCGATCGGCGCGCGGGATCCGACGCGGGTCGCCCCCGGCCTCCTGCCGCAGGGCACCGAATTCGCCCACTCCGTGCGCTACCTCGACGTCGTCGACGGCAAGCCGCGGATGGCGGCGCGGATGAAGGAGCTGCGCTACATGCGCAAGGCGGGCTGGGTGACCTGGGCGCGGCTCGAGTCGCAGGCCCACAACGAGGCGGTGGAGAAGGAGAACACGCCGGAGGCGGTGCGGCGCTTCGGCGGCACCGCGGAATACGGCATCGGCAACCGGGCCGGCTGGACGATGACGGCCTTCATCGAGGACGCGCGGGGCGAGCTGCGCCCCCAGTCCCGGGAGGAGCACGCCAGCTGCATCGGCTGCCACTCCGGCATCGGCGCCACCACCGACAGCGTCTTCTCCTTCGTGCGCAAGCTCCCCGCCGATTCGTGGCGCGGCGGCTGGTACCACTGGACGCAGCGGGGGCTCGCGGGCGTGGGCGAGCCGGTGCGCGGCGACGGCCAGGGCGAGTACGCCCACTACCTCGAGCACAACGGCGCAGGCGACGAGTTCCGCTCGAACGCCGAGGTGCGGGCGCGCTTCTTCGACGAGACCGGCAAGCTGACGGCCGAGGCCCGGGCGACCTTGCGCCGCGACGTGGAGGCGCTGCTTCTCCCCAGCGCCGCGCGCGCCCTGCAGCTCGACAAGACCTACAAGCTGGTGGTGGAGGAGCAGAGCTTCGTGCGGGGCCGCGACGCGGTCCTCGCGCCGGCGGAGAACGTCCACCGCGAGCTGCCTGCCGGCGAGGAGGCGCAGCCCACCGGCGTCGAGGCGGTGCTCCCCGGCCCCTGGCACGGGCGCACCGCCGCCGCGGCGCGGCAGGTGGTCGCCGCCGAGTGACACGCCCGCCGCTTCTGGGCTAGAGAGGTCCGCACCTACCCCAGGAGCGACGATGCGCAACTCCCTGCGGACGATCTTCCTCGCTGCAGCCCTCGCCACCGGCTGCACCCAGAGCACCCAGCCCGAGGCGCCGGCGCCTTCGGCGGCGCCGCCCTCGCTGGCGAGCGACTCCTTCCTCACCGACTACGCCGAAACCTTCCGCTTCCGCCTCGGCCGCCCGTCGCAGATCAAGGTGACGCCCGACGGCGACGCGGTGCTCTTCCTCCGCTCCGGGCCGCGCTCCTTCGTCCAGGACCTCTGGCTCTTCGATCCCGCCACCGGCACGGAGCGCGTGCTCCTCACCGCCGAGAAGATCCTCGAGGGCGGGGAGGAGAAGCTCACCGCCGAGGAGCTCGCCCGCCGCGAGCGGATGCGCCTCGCTGCCCGGGGCATCGCCGGCTACTCCCTCTCCCCCGACGGCAAGCAGATCCTCGTGCCGCTCTCGGGCCGGCTCTTCGTGGCGGAGCGCGCCAGCGGCAAGGTGACGGAGCTGCCCTCCGACGGCGGCCACCCGATCGATCCGCGCTTCTCGCCGGATGGCACGAAGGTGGTGGTGGTGCGCGACGGCGACCTCTTCGTCATCGACGTGGCGGCCGGGAAGCAGAAGCGCCTCACCGTGCGCGAGACCGAGACGATCGAGAACGGCCTCGCCGAGTTCGTGGCGCAGGAGGAGATGGGCCGGATGGAGGGGAGCTGGTTCTCCCCCGACGGCAGGCTCCTCGCCTACCAGCAGACCGACGTCTCCCAGGTCGAGACCAACTTCATCTCCGATCCGATGAACCCGCAGGCGCCGGCGCAGCCCTGGCGCTACCCGCGGCCGGGGAAGAAGAACGCCGAGGTGCGCCTCGGCATCGTCCCGGTGGCAGGCGGCAAGACCGTGTGGGCGCAGTGGGATCGGGAGCGCTACCCCTACCTCGCCACCGTGAAGTGGGCGAAGGGCGCGCCGCTCACGGTGCTGGTGCAGAACCGCACGCAGACCGAGGAGGCCCTGCTCGCGATCGATCCGGCCACCGGCGCTGCGCGGGAGCTGCTGGTCGAGCGCGACGAGGCGTGGCTCAACATCGACCAGGAGATGCCGCGCTGGCTCGCCGACGGCTCGGGCTTCCTCTGGACCACCGAGCGCGAAGGCGCGTGGCAGCTCGAGCTGCGCGGCAGGGACGGCAAGCTGGTGCGGGCGATCACCGATCCGGGCTTCGGCTACCAGGGGCTCTCCTTCGCCGGCGACGACCACGTGGTGGTGGCGGCTGCGAAGGATCCGACGCAGCGGCAGCTCTTCCGCCTCGGCCTCGCCGACGGGAAGCTCGAGGCGGTGAGCGTGGGCGACGGGCTCCACGACGCGATCTGGGCGGCGAAGGGCGGCCTCTCGGTGCGCACCACCGCGGCGCCCTCCGGCGAGACCCGCTGGCAGGTGGTGAAGGCGGACGGCACGGTCGCGGGCGCCCTGCAGTCGAAGGCGGAGAAGGCGCCCTTCGCGCCCAACCTCGAGCTGGTGCGCCTCGGCGGCGAGCACGACTTCGCCGCGGGGATCCTGCGTCCGCGCAACTTCGATCCGAAGCTCCGCTACCCGGTGATCGTCTACGTCTACGGCGGCCCCCACTACCAGACGGTGACCGCCGCCGGCGATCGCTGGCTGCTGCAGCAGTGGTTCGCCGACCACGGCTTCGTGGTGGTCTCGATCGACGGCCGCGGCACGCCCAACCGCGGGCGGGCATGGGAGCGGGTGATCAAGGGCAACCTCATCGACGTGCCCCTCGCCGATCAGGTGGCGGGGGTGAAGGCGCTGGCGGCGAAGTACCCGGAGATGGACGGCGATCGCGTCGGCATCTTCGGTTGGAGCTTCGGCGGCTATTTCTCCGCGATGGCGGTGATGCGCGCGCCGGAGACCTTCAAGGTCGGCGTGGCCGGTGCGCCGGTCGCCGATTGGATGGACTACGACACCCACTACACCGAGCGCTACATGGGGATGCCGGAGGCCAACGCGCAGGGCTACGAGAAGAGCTCGGTGCTCACCTGGGCGAAGGATCTGCAGCGGCCGCTGCTCATCGTCCACGGCACCGCGGACGACAACGTCTACTTCAGCCACGCGCTGAAGATGAGCGACGCGCTCTTCCGCGCCGGCAAGAAGCACGACTTCCTGCCGCTGGCGGGCTTCACGCACATGGTGCCGGATCCGCTGGTGACCACCCGGCTCTACGGGCAGATCCAGCGGTACCTCGCGGCGGAGCTGGGCAAGCCCGAGGCGCGGTAGCTACTGGAGCGACGCGACGGCTTCCTCGAGCGCGGGCCTGCGGTCCTCGCCGAGGAGCTCGAGGAAGTCGAGGGCGTCGACCAGCGCGTGGCCCTGCAGATCGTTGTTGAAGTAGACGTAGGCGTCGGTGGCGCCGCTGCGGAGGCTTCTCACCATGGGTGAGAGGGCCTTCTTGCCGTAGAGCCCGCCGTATCTGCCGGTGGCGCCGTGGTAGCGCACGTAGCGGAAGTTGCCGGTGTGGCGCGGCGGCTTCTTCGCCACGAGATCGTGCTCGCAGAAGGCGGCGCCGTACGCGTCGAGGAGATCGCAGATCGCCGCCGTGTACCAGGCGGCGTCGCGGAACTCGAAGACGTGGCGTCCCGGCGGCAGGAGGCGCAGGAAGCCTTCGAGCCTCGCGGGATCGGCCTTGTCCATCTGCGGAGGCAGCTGCCAGAGGATGGGGCCGAGCTTCGGGCGGAGATGGTCGATCCGCTCGAAGTAGCGGTCGAGGCCCGCTTCCGCGTCGGTGAGCCGCTTCATGTGGGTGAGGTAGCGGCTCCCTTTTGCGGCGAAGAGAAAGCCAGGCGGCGCCTCGTCGCGCCAGCGCTCGACCGCCGTCTCGGTGGGCAGGCGGTAGAAGGTGGCGTTGAGCTCCACGGTGCGGAAGACGCTGGCGTAGAAGGCGAGCCAGCGCCTGGCCGGCAGGCCGGGCGGGTAGAAGATCCGCTTCCAGTGGGCGTAGCTGTAGCCGCTGGTGCCGACGAGGATCACCCTGCGAAGGTGCGCATCAGCCGCCCGCTTCGCCCCGCGCGCCGAAATGCGCCGCGGGCGCCTGGAGGAGTGCCGCCAGCCCGGTGAGGAGGCGGCCGGCGACCACCCCGTCGAAGACCCGGTGGTCGAAGACGAGGACCACGGGAAGGAGCGGGCGCACCTCCGGCACCCCGTCCCGCGCCACCACCTCGTCCTGCACGGTGGAGATGCCCCAGAGGGTGCTGAAGTGGAGCGGCCGGCTGGGGACCTCCAGCGATGCGCCGCGGAAGAGCATGCCGCTCCTGCGGAGATCGTCCGCCGGGATCGCCGCGCCGGGGTTGGTCAGCGCGGTGCTCATCGGCACCAGACGGTGGAAGGCCCTGGCGAGGCGCGGATGGTCGAGGCCCGCCGCGAGCAGATCGAGGGTGCCGTCGAAGATCGGGTCGGGCAGGTGCTCGCCGAGGCGGAGCAACGCGCGCAGCACCGGCTGCGACGCCCGACCCTGGCGCTCGCTGGCGACGCGGGTGCGGGCCCGCTCGACGATGCGGGAGAGGGAAAGCCGGTCGATGCCGCGGAGGAAGGCGAGCGAGGTCTCCCGCAGCGCCTCGCTCGGATGCCCCACCAGGTTGACCGGCATGGCGAGGGCGACCTCGTCCACCCGCACCACCCGCTTGCCCACGAGGCGGGCGTTGGCCTCCGGGTGGGCGGCGAGGACGCGCCCGATGGCGGCGACGAGGAGGTGGTGGACCGTCGCGGGGACGCCCTGCTGCCGGAGCTGCGCGAGATAGGCTCGTGCAGCCCCGAAGTCGATGGCGACGTTGAAGCTCACCGAGGGCGAGAAGGGCGGCGCGAACCACCAGCGCAGCGCCCGCCTCACCACGGAGTCGTTTCCTCGGGATCCCATTTCCGCCGGAATCTCGGGCCGGTAGCGCCATCGGGCAAGCGCCGCCTCCGGGGCGCGCTTCGCCAATGTCGGAGGGGTGAGGTAAGACGACGGGCGTGCGAACCAACCCGTCCCCTGCCCTGCCATTCCGCGTCCTCCCCGTCGCCGACCGCGTCGAGGAGGAGATCCTCTCCCGGGCCCGTGCGAGCGGCGGCGCCGCCCTCGGCGTCGGCCTCCTCACCGTGCGCGATCTGGAGCGCCGGCTCTTCGCCGCCGCGGGGCTCGCGCCGATCGATCCGCTGGCGGCGGAGCTCCTCGTCGGCGAGGTCGCCCCCGCTGCGGCGGCGGGGACCTGCTTTGCCGGGGTGAGCGGCGAGGCGGGTTTCGCCAGGGCCTTCCTCTCGGCCTGGGACGGCCTGCGCGAGGGCGGCTGCGGCAGGGCCGAGCTCGCCCAGCTGGCGCGGCGGGTGACGGGGCTCACGGCCCGGCGCCTCGCCGGGATCGAGCGGATCGCCACGGCCTACGAGCGCGCCTGCGAGGAGCGGGGGCTGATCGACATGGCGGGGGCGCGGCTCGCCCTCCTCGATCGGCTGGAGGTGATGGAGCTTCCCGCCGACCTGGCCCGGGCCGAGGGGATCGAGGTCGAGGATCTCGTCTCGCTTCCCGTGGTCCGGGTCCGCTTCCTCGCGGCGCTGGCGCGGCGGGGGCTGCGGGTGATCTACCGGCTCCCCGCCTTCGAGGGCAGGCCGGGCCTCGCCGCATCGCTCGAGATGTTGCAGCGGCCCCTCGAAGGCGAGGGGCGCGGCATCGAGGTGGCGCCCAAGGCCTATGGCGGCGGCGCGCTCGAGGCGTTCCAGCGCCGTCTCTTCGATCCGGATCTTCCCCCGGTGGCGGAGGCGCCGGTGCAGCTCGTCCAGGGCGACGACCCGGATGCGGAGCTGCGGGCGGTGGTGGCCACGGTGCGCGAGAAGCTCCGGGCGGGCATCTCGCCCGACGATCTCTTCGTGGCGGCGCGGGGGCTGCCGGCGGTCCGGCAGCGGATGGTGACGGCCTTCGACGCAGCGGGGATCCCCTGGCGGGATCGCCGGGGCCAGGCCGCCGCGGAGGCGCCGCCGGTGGCGGTGGCGCTGCAGCTCCTGCGGGCGGCGGAGCGCGCCTATCCGCGGGAGGAGCTCTGCGCGGTGCTCCTCTCCCGCTACGTCGCCGGCGGCATCGCCGACGAGGCGGGCTACGTGCCGCCCCGCGAGGTGGCGCGGCTGCTTCGCGAGGCGGCCTCTCGCGACGATCGGGGCGAGGGGCACGCGGGCCGTCTGCGGGCCCATGCGGAGCGGCTGTTGGCCAGCGGCGAGCGGCGGGGGGAGCAGGCGGCGCGTGCGGCGGAGCACCTCGGCGCCTTCCTCGGCCAGGTGCGGATGGAGGAGCAGGCGACCCTCGTCGCCCACGCGCAGCGCTTCGCCGCAGGGCTGGAGGCGATTGGCCTCCATGGCAGGAGCCGGGCTGCGGAGGAGCGCGAGGAGGGCTTCGGCGCCATCGACGTCGCTGCGGCGCGGGCGGTGGCCCGGGACCAGGCGGCGCTGCGGGCGCTCTCGGCGGCGCTGGCCTCGGTGGCAGGGGCAGCGCGGCGGGCGGGCCTCGCCGATCGGCAGGTGGAGCTCTCGCGCTTCCGGGATCTGCTCGAAACGGCGCTCGGGCAGACCTCGCTGCCTGCGCGCGGCGCCCGTGGCGGCGCGGTGCGGCTGCTCGACGTGAGCGAGCTGCCGGGGCGCAGCTGCGCGCATCTGGTCTTGTGCAACGTGATCGACGGGAGCTTCCCCGCCCGCAAGAGCAGCGAGCCCCTCCTCGACGAGGCGGATCGGGAGGCCATCGGCGCTGCTGCGGGGCGGCAGATCTTCCGATGGCATGCGGCGGAGGAGCCGCTGCTCTTCGCGCTGGCGGTGGCAGCGGCGCGGGAGAGCCTCACCCTCACCGCGTCCCATCTCGACGAGGCGGGGAAGGAGTCGGTGCGCTCGCCCTTCTTCGCCGAGGCGCTCGCGGCTGCGGGGATCGAGGAGCCGGTGCGGGAGCGCGCGGCGATCGTTCCGCCGGCGACGCGGTGCGCGAGCCCGGGCGATCTCCTCGCCAGGGCGGCGCTCCTCGCTGCAGGGGCGGCGCCTGCGCCGGGGGACGTCGGGGCGGAGGCGGTGCGGGAGGCTGCAGGCGCCGACCCGGTCGCCGCCGCGGTGCACGCCGGCGCTTCGGCCTACGGCGGCGCCGGGCGCGTCGGCAGGATCTCCTCGCCTGCTGCGCTGGCGGCGATCGAGGCGCGGCTGCGCCGGGGCACCGAGCGCTTCGGCGAAAACGTGGCCTGGGCCGCCTCGGTGTCGGCGCTGGAGAGTTTTGCGGGTTGTCCCTACCGCTTCTTCGCCGGGCGGATCCTCTCGCTTCCAGAGCCGGAGGCAGCGGGCGACGAGCTCGACGCCCGCGAGGGCGGCACGCTGCAGCACGAGGTGGTCGCCGACGTCTTCGCGGCGCTGCGGGACGAGGGGCTCCTTCCCTTGCGCGGCGGCGCCGCTGGCGAACGCGAGGAGCAGGTCGCCCTGGCAGCTGCGGAGCGCGCCCTCGATCGCTGGCAGCAGCGGGAGCGGACCGGACCCGCAGCGCTCTGGACGCTGCGGCGGGAGCAGGTCGCCGGCGCCGTCTGCCGCCTGCTCGAGAGCGAGCGGCGCCGGGGATCGGAGCTGGTGCCGAGCGAGTTCGAGGCGCCCTTCGGGGACGAGGGGGCCGATGCGCTCTTCCTCCCCTCGCCCGACGGCAGGGAGCGGATCGCCGTGCGCGGCAGGGTCGATCGCGTCGACCGTGCGCCGGACGGAACCGCCGTCGAGGTGATCGACTACAAATCCGGCAAGGTCGACCAGAAGGTCGACGCCGCCGAGATCGGACGGTCGAGCTTCCAGCTGCCGATCTACGCGGTCTGGGCCCTGCAGCACACCGGCGCTCCGCACGTCGACGCCGGCCTGCGCTCGCTGCGCGACGGCGGCACGTCGAAGACGCTGCGGCAGGCCTGCGAGAAGGTGCAGGTGCCGCTGGAGGCGCTGCTGGAGCTCGATCCCGATCGGCGCGCGGCGGCACGCAACGGCGAGAAGGTCGAAGCGGCCCCGGGCGCCGGCGCCCTGCCGGTCGACGGCGATCCCAACGTCGCCGACGCGGCCTGGGCCTTCCTCTACGCGATGCGGGCGGGACGCTTCGACGTGAGGCCCCACGGCGGTCCCGGCCCGAAGAAGGGCTGCTCCTTCTGCAGGTTCGCGACGGTGTGCCGGGTCGACGGCGGCGTGGGAGGTGATGAATGAGTCTCGTCCTCGATCGGAACCTGGTGCTCGCGGCTGGTGCGGGATCGGGCAAGACCCACGCGCTGGTCACAGTCGCCCTCGGCCTCTACGCGGGAGCCGGCGGCCGCGCCCCCGTCGATCCCGGGCGGGTCTGGGCGGTGACCTTCACCGAGAAGGCTGCGGCCGAGCTGCGGCAGCGGATCGCCGACCGGGCGCTCAAGCTCGCGCACAACGGCGGCGACCTGGCGAAGGAGCCGGACCTGGCGGCGCTCCTCGGCGCGCGGCGCCCCTCCGCCGGCGATTGGGAGCGGATCGCGCGGGCCCTCTCGACGGCGCCCATCGGCACCTTCCACTCGCTCTGCGGCCAGCTGCTCCGGGCCTTCGCCGCGGAGGCGCGGCTCGATCCGCGCTTCGCCATCCTCGACGAGCGGCAGGGCAGCGCCCTCTTCGAGCGGGCGCGGGAGGAGGTGCTCCTCGAGCGCGTCGGTACCCCGGGCGCCGCGCGGCGCCTGGCCACCGAGCTCGGCGGCCTCGATCCCGTGCGCGACGCCCTCGGCTTCCTCCACGGCAAGCTCGCCGAGGAGGGCCGCGATGCGCGCTCGCTCCTCACCAACGGGGCCTTCGATCGGCAGCGCGCCAGCGCGCGCCTCGGTGATGCCTGCGGCTTCCTTTCGCTCGCGCTGCAGGGCGTCGCAGGGAGCGACGCTCCAAGGCTCCAGCAGGCGGTGCAGACCCTCGCCAGGGAGCGGAGCCGGATCGGCCGCTGCCTTCCCGAGGCGATCGCCGTCTGGTACCCGGCGGTGGCGGCGGTGCTCGGCTGCTCGACCGGGCGGGGCCCGCTGCCGAAGGGAGCCAAGGAGCCGTGGGGCGACGCCAAAGCGAGCTGGGAGCGGCTCCAGTCGGCTTGGGCGTCGGCGCGGCAGGCCTCGATCGCCGCCGATCTGGTGGAGGTGCTCGAGGAGGTCTCCGCTCGCTACGCCGCGGAGAAGCGCCGGGCAGGCGGGCTCGATTTCGCCGACCTCATCCGGCAGACCCGCGACCTGCTCCGGGACGATCACGACGTGCGGGGGGAGGCCAAGCGGCGCATCTCCGCGCTGCTGGTCGACGAATTCCAGGACACCAACGGCGTGCAGCTCGACCTGGTCCGGCTCCTGGCCGAGGCCCGCGACGAGCAGCGGCCGGTGGCGCCGGGTGGCTCGTGTGCGGCGCTGCCCCTGGAGCCTGCGGTCTTCTGCGCGGTGGGCGACCGCAAGCAGTCGATCTACGAGTTCCGCGGGGCGGACGTGGCGCTCTTCGCCGACCTCACCGCGAGGGCCCGCGCGGGGAAGGAGCTGCGGCTCGAGGCGCTCACCCGCTCCTGGCGCTCGCGGCCGGGGCTGGTCCACTTCGCCAACGGGATCTTCGGGCAGGTCCTCGCCCCGTCGGCCCGGGCCTACGAGGTGGGCTGGTTCCCGGAGGAGGACGCGCTGGCGCCGCAGCGGACGGATGGTCCCGCCTACGCGGACCGGCCGGCGGTGCAGCTCCTCTGCGGCGAGCCGGGGCTCAACGCCGACGAGCGCAGGCCCTACGAGGCGCGGCTCGTCGCCGCCCACGTCGAGGCGCTGCTCCGATCGGGGCGGCAGGTGGAGGAAAAAGGCGGCGCCGTGCGGCAGCTGGTGGGCGCCGACGTGGCGCTCCTCTTCCGCAGCTTCGCGAGCGTCGGGATCTACCAGGAGGCCCTGGCCGCCCGCGGGATCCCCTCGCTCGTCGTGGGCGGACGGGGCTTCTTCGGCGCCAGGGAGATCCGCGATCTCGCCGCGCTGCTGCTGGCGATCTGCGATCCGTGGGATCGCTTCGCCTCGGCGGCGGTGCTCCGCTCGCCGCTGGGCGGCGTCGGGGACGATGCCCTCGTGCTGCTCGAGACGCAGGGCAGGCTCGAGCTGGGCAAGCACGGCGAGGGCTGCGCAGCGGAGCTGCCGGCGGACGAAGCGGCGCGGGTGGGCAGGATCGGGGCGCTGGTGCGGCGGCTTTCGCGGGAGATCGATCGCCTCGGTCCGGCGCAGGTGCTGCGGCTCGCCATCGATGCGTTGGGCCTGCGGCCGATCTGGGCTGCTGCGCCGCAGGGCGAGCAGCGCCTCGCCAACGTGGAGAAGCTGCTCCGGCGCCTCGAGGCGCAGCAGGGCCTGGGCGCCCTCGCAGCGGTGGAGGAGATGCTCGAGCGGGCGGACGATCCGGACGATCGCGAGGCGCCGGCAGATGTGGCCGCCTTCGCCGATGCGCGGGCGGTGCGCATCCTCACCGTGCACGCATCGAAGGGGCTCGAGTTCCCGGTGGTGGTGCTGCCGGAGCTCTCCGCCGGCTCGAAGAACGAGACCGACGCGGTCGTCTTCGATCGGGAGAAGGGGCTGGCGATCAAGCCGACCGATCCGCTCCACGAGCGCATTGCCGACGAGCATGCGGCGGAGGTGCTCGAGGAGCTCAAGGCGCGGCGCGCGGCGGAGAGCCGCCGGCTCTTCTACGTGGCGGTGACCCGGGCCCGGGATCTGCTCGTGCTCTGCGGCGAGAAGGGCAAGGGGGGCACGAAGGATACCTGGCGGCATCTCCTCGACGAGGCGATGGGCGAGGTGCAGGGGCTGGTGGAGGTGGTGCCGCCGCTGCTGCCGGCACCGGGGACGATGGAGCTTGCCGAGGCTTCGTCCCACGTGGGACCGGACGGTGAAGCGCGGGGCTCGTCCCACGTGGGACCGTCGCCTTCCGCGGAAGCGCAGCGCCTCCTCGACCAGGTGGCGCCGCTGCGGATCGCGCCGGGGCGCTTCGTCGCCGCGGTGACCGAGCTGGCGGAGCTGCTCCGCTGCGAGCGCCGCTACTTCTACAAGATCGTCGCCGGCCTCGAGGAGCACGCCGCCGCAGGTCCCCTCGCCGAGATCGCCGAGGCGGACGAGGCCGACCTGCCCGGCATCGATCGCCTCGCCCGCGGGCAGCTCGCCCACCGGCTCCTCGAATGCGTCGACTACGCCCGCTCCGCGGAGGACGCGGCGGCGGCGGTGCGCGAGGTGGTCCTGGCAGAGGGGCTCGATCCGGCCCAGCCCGAGGTGGAGGCGATCGCCGCCGACGCGGTGGCCTTCGTCCAGGGGCCGCTCGGCAGGAAGCTGGCGGCGACGCCGGCCAGCCGCATCTACCGGGAGCTTCCCTTCGCCCTCGAGCTCCAGGGGCCCGGCGGCTCGGCGCTCGCGCTCCGCGGCCAGATCGATCTGCTCTTCGTCGACGACGCCGGCACCGTCCACCTCGTCGACTACAAACACGCCAGCGGCAAGGGCCAGCCTGCAGACGCCTACGGCTTCCAGCTCCGCACCTATGCCCTCGCGGCGGCGCGGATCCTGCCCGGCGCGTCGCCGCTGCGGGTGGGCATCGCCTGGCTCAAGGACCGCGGCGCCGAGGCGCAGCTGCAGCCCGTCGATCGCGGGGACCTCGACGACCACGCCGCGCGTCTCGCCATGCTCGGCGATCGGCTGGGGCGGGCCCGGGCCGAGGGGACCTGGAGGAAGCTCGAGGGTCCCGCTGCCTGCGGCGACTGCGGCTTCAAGCGGCGCTGCTGGGAGAGCCGGCTGGTGTAGAGTAGCGCCGCAGCTGCGGCGTGCGACGGAAGGAGGCGGGCGTGGCGTGGGCAGACGAGGTCGAGCGGCGCAAGCTCGCCGGCAAGGAAGAGGCGTTCGCCTTCACCGCCGGCGAGCGCAACGGGGTGCAGGTCCGCTCGGGAAGCGGCAACACCTACCTGGTGCTGCCGGATCTCACCGGCCTGCTCGCCACCTGCTCCTGCCCCGATTTCCGCACCGCCCGCCTCGGCACCTGCAAGCACGTCGAGGCCGCGCGGCTCTTTCGTGCGGGCAGCAAGGCCTCGGTCGAGCCCCCGCCCCGGCGCAGCACCGGCACGCCGGGGATCGACTTCGTCCCTGGCGGCGGCGAAGTGCTGGTCCTCGATCTCGAGACCCAGCGCGCCTTCGACGAGGTTCCGGATCGCCGGGCCGACAGGCTCGGGCTCTCGATCTGCGTCCTCTGGTCCTACCAGCGCGGCACCTTCACGAGCTACTGGGAGGACGAGGTCGACGCCCTCCTCGACCGGCTCCTCGCAGCCGACCTCGTCATCGGCTTCAACCACCGCAAATTCGATCTCGAGGTGCTCCGCCCCTACGCTGCCGGGCGCCCTCTCGAGCAGATCCCGCTCTTTGATCTGCTCGAGGATCTGCACGCCCGCCTCGGCCACCGGGTGAGCCTCGACAGCTGCTGCCGCGCCACCCTCGCGGCGAAGAAGTCGGGCCACGGCCTGCAGGCGATCACCTGGTGGCGCGAGGGCCGCCGCGATCTCCTCGAACAGTATTGCCGCGAGGACGTCCGTCTCACCCGCGACCTCTTCGACCACGGCAGGAGCGCCGGCTCGATCGCCGTGGAGAAGCGCGATCCCCGCGGCCTGCCCCGGGTGGTTCCGGTGGGCGTGCAGTGGAACGCCGACGGGCTCCCGGCACCGGTGGCGGGGCCGAACCGGATCGCCAGCGAGCCGCGCTGAATCGCCCCGCGGCCCGCGTAGCTCCGGCCGCCGCGCAGGAACGAAACGGGCCCGGCCCGGCTTCGATGCGCCGGGGCCGGGCCCATTTCAGCGAGGCAGCGGGGCGGCGTTCGCCCCCCACCAGCCTCAGCTCTTCTTGCGGCGGCTGGTCCGCTTCGGAGCGCTCTCCTCGGCGGCGGCCTTCGCGGCCTTGGCACGGCCGGCGCGCGGCGCCCTGGCGGCGGGCGCGGGGCTGCTCTTCCGGGGGCGCCGCGGCTTGGCCACGACGTCCGCGGGCACCGAAGGCATCACCTCGGTGACAGGCTCCGGCATGATGGCCGGCTTGATCGACGAGCCGGCGATGAGCGCGTCGACGTTGTCGTTGTAGAGCTTGATCGCGTCGCGGAGGACCTTGAGGGCTTCGTCGCGGCCCATCGGATCGCTCACGACCACGCTCTTGCGCTCGAGCACCTTGTAGTCCTCGAAGAAGCGCTTGAGCTCCCGCAGGCGATGCGGCGGCAGCTGCCAGAGATCGGTGTACGAGGAGTACTCCGGATCGTCCGAGTGCACGGCGATGAGCTTGTCGTCCTCGCCCTTGTCGTCGCGCATCTTCATCACGCCGATGATCGTGGCGCGCATCTCCGCCATCGAGGCGATCGGCTCCTGGCAGAAGACGAGGATGTCGAGCGGATCACCGTCGTCGCAGTAGGTGCGGGGGACGAAGCCGTAGTTGGCGGGGTAGTGGACCGCGGAGAAGAGGATGCGGTCGACCTTGAGCAGGCCCGACGCCTTGTCGAGCTCGTACTTCACCTTGGAGTGCATCGGGATCTCGATGATCGCCGGAACCGGCTCGTCGAGATTCGTCGGCAGCTCCACGTCGTGCCACGGATGGTGTGCCACGGGAAACTCCTGTTGCTGATGGGGCGCCCCAGGGTCGGGGCGCACGGCGCGCGCAAGGGACCGCATTCGTTCTCTCGCGTCAAGCCCGTCAGACTGGAAAGTGCACCTGCCGTAGCGTCGTGGCCTGCCTGCACCGCAGCCGCAGGAGCGAGGGCAACGCGTGGCCGGTTCGGGACAGCCGGCTGCCCCGCCGAGGAAAGCGCTTTCCCACCGGGGCGTGCCGAAATCGCCCATGGCGCCCGCAGGAGCAGGCGGCCCGCGCCTTGCTCTTCGGCTGCACGAGGAGGTGCGAACCTTGAGCACGAAAAGCGCGTGGGTCGTAGCGGCAGCCCTGCTGGCCACGTCCGCCTGCAGCAGCGATGAAGTAACGGACAAGCCGGGACGGCTCCACCCCCAGCCCGACGGCCACGGCGGATCGGGTGGCGGCGGCGGGGACGACGGCAACGTCCTCACCCCGGAACGTCCCTCGACCGGCCAGCTGCCCCGGCTTCCCGGCGGGGGCAACGGCCCGGTGATCGAGGTCGAGGATCCGGAGGGCCCCTGGCCGGTGCAGGACGTCGTCCGCTACGGCCCCGGCGAGGGCATTCCCGGCCGCGTCACCGGCGTCGGCGTCGACGACGGCCAGAACGTCTACGTGATCGACGGCAACGCCGTCTACGCCGCGAAGGCGGGCGAGGGCCAGTTCACCCGCACCGGGAGCGGCGGCCAGTTCGACACCGGCCACGTCGCCTACAGCGTCTGCGGCGGCGCGCCGGGCAGGGTCTACGTGGGCTACCTCAGCTACGAGAAGGAGCCGAGCGAGCTCACCGAGGAGGAGAAGCTCCTCGGCGATCTCGATCGCTTCGCGCTGCAGGAGGACGGCTCCCTCTCCCTCGAATTCCACCACCGCCTGCAGAACTCGACGGCGAAGTGGATGGACCACACCCGCTCGATCCTCGACTGCGCGCGGGTGGTGGGCGGCCCCAACCACGGCGATCTCTTCGTCGGCTCGAACCACGGCCTCACCGTGATCCGCGGCGACGACTACGCCGATCACCGCCACTCGGTGTGGCGCGACGAGAACGGCTCGCAGGCGATCGGCTACATCTGGGGCGTCAACGTCGACACCGCGGGCAACGCCCTCTTCGCCGGCCACTGGAAGCTCGCCGCCGTGCCCCCGCCGCCGGTGGGTGAGGACATTCTGGTCTGGCTCGACCACCACCGGACCAAGTGGATCGCCGACACCCACCCCGAGGTCTGGGGCTCGGTGGAGGAGCCCGACGAGATGCACGCCATCGCCGGCGACACGCAGGCGGGCCGCATCTACGTGGGCTCGTGGGGCAAGGGCCTCGCCGCGATGGATTTCGCGCCGCGCAAGTGGACGAACATCGCCGGCACCCCGGACACGCACATCAACGCGCTGGAGCTCGATCCCACCGACGGGAAGCTCTGGGTCGGCACGGCGAACGCGGGCCTGTGGCGCTGGGACCCCGCCACCGAGGCGTGGGAGAAGAGCCCGCACGTGCCGGACGGCAGGATCCACGACGTCTACCTCGACACCACGGTGTCGCCTCGCGCGGTCTACGTCGGCACGAACAGCGGCCTCTACGTGATCCGCGCGCAGTAGCGGACGGACGACCGAGAGAGCGAAGAGCGGCGCCGCAACCTCCGGGGTGCGGCGCCATCGTCGTTCCTCGCTCGCGCCGCCGCATGGCTCAGGCGACGTCGACGTGGGCGAGGAGCCAGGGCATGCGCCCGGTGCCGGTGAGCACGCGCTCCCGCGAGGGCTCCACGTCCGCGAAGATCGACCGCCCCGGCGGCCCGTCGAAGAGCCTACCGGAGATCGACCAATGCCCCGGCGCGAGGCGGCCGATCACCTTCCCCTCCTTCACGGCGTAGCCACCGCGGGCGGTGGTGGAGAACTGCGCCCGCGCCTTGTCGGCGCTGTGGAGGCCGAGGAGCGAGAAGAGCACCACGCCGCGCTCCATCGAGGCGACGAGTTCCTCCATCGACCGCGTCCCGGGCGCCATCTCCATCCCCGCGATCCGGTCGCGGATCAGCGCCTCGCTCATGTCCTCGTCGAAGATCGGCGTGCGCATGCCGTTCCCGGTCTCCTGCAGGCCGGTGCGCCGCGCCGAGCGGCGGCTCGAGAGGAAGGATTGGAAGACGCCGCCCTCGATCACCCGGGTCCGCCGCGTCGGCGTTCCCTCGTCGTCGCAGGGGCCGCAGTTGAGCAGGTGCGGGTCGTCGCCGAGGGAATCGAGGGTGAACTGCGCGCCGAAGATCGGCAGCCCCTGCCGCAGGTGCGTGTTGCCGTTGGCGAGGGTGGTGGCGATGAGCTTCTCCTGGAGCACGGTGCGCAGGATCCCCTCGCCGAGCCGGGGGGCGAGGAGCGCGCGGATCCTGCCGCCGCGCATGCCGAGCTCCGCAGGCGTGACGTCCCGGTCGGGATAGTCCTCGAGGAGGCGCACGCCGACGTGCTGCAGCGCGTGCACCGCGGCCTCGTCGATGACCGGCCGATAGACGACGTCGTGCTGGTTCGAGTCGAGATCGGCGTGGGAGAGCAGGCCGCCCCGCGCGCCCCCGCCCTCTCCCCTCGTGGTCACCACCGCGCGGTAGACGAGGCGGAGCTCGCATCCCGCATCGAAGGAGCCGATCAGCGCCGCCTTCGGCGCCTCGCGGAAGCGGCGCCGGATCGCGCGGGCAAGGTCCTGCACCAGCGCCGGATCCTGCACGTAGGGCTGCAGGCTGATGTCGATCCCGTCCTGGAGCGGCACGTGCGCCGCGGAGAACGAGGGGACGCCGCTGGGCTTGCCCACCGCGAGGGCGGTCCGCAGCGCGTCGAGGTTCTCCTCCGGATCGAGGCCTGCGGTGGAGGCGAGCGTCATCTGCCCGTCGCGGATGAGCCGCATGCCGACCTGCACCCTTCCCACCCGCATCTCGGGCCGGATCTCGTCGTCGTGCACCGCGATCGGATAGGCGTCGTGGCGAACGAGGAAGACTTCGACGTCGTCACCATGCTGCCGCGCCGCATCGGCGATCCTTCGTCCCGCATCGACCAGCGCGCCCAAGACCTCGCTCACCGCTCCTCCAGCCCGCACCCCATAGCAATCAGAATCCCAGCGTGATCCCGGCGCCCGCCCGGATCCGCGTGATCGGCCCGCCGTCGGTCACGTGTTTCGTCTGCCCCTTGCCGCAGAAGCCGGGGTCGTCGCAGCGCAAGGGCCCGGCGAAGCCCTCGATCCCCTCGAGGCTCCGCCGCGTGTCCACCGCGAGGTTCGAGGGAAGGAGGCGCTCCTCGGTGAGCCTGCCGTTCACGATCAGCCTGCCGAACTGGATCGTGGTGCTCATCCCGCCCTTGCTCACCGCGCCGCCGCGGCTCCCCTCGAGGTAGACGCCGAAGGGCACGTCGGCGACGAGCCGCTCGAAGCTATCCTCCCAGCGCGCCCCCTCGCTCGGATGGAGGTAGGTGTTGGTCATCCGAACCAGCCGCCTGTCGCCCAGCTCGGAGAAGCCGCGGCCGTTGTTCGTCTCGCCGAAGTGGTGGGCGGTCTCGCGGTTGTGGAGCTTGCCGACGATCTCGCCCCGGCGGACCAGCTGCGCGGGCTGGAGCTCGACCCCCTCGTCGTCGATGAACTCGAAACCGAAGCCCGCCAGCGAGGCGAAGGTGCCGTCGGGGTTGCGGATCGGTCCGTCCCAGACGTCCACCTGCTCGCTGCCGAAGGGAACGCACGCCGGCGTGCCGTCGCGGAGGAAGAGCCCGCTCCCGCCCTCCTTGATCGTGTCCGCCTCGAAGTTGTGCCCCTCCGCCTCGTGGACGAAGACCATCGCGCTGGTGCCGAGCACGTAGTGGCTGAGCTTCTCCAGCTCGTCGGGCGCGAGGGTGCGTGCACCGTGGAGGAGGACCGCGCGCCTTGCGCTCTGGCCGATCTGCTCGCGGAAATCGGGGCGCATGCCGGCGCCGGCGAAGAGCATGTCGAGGCCGTGCACGTCGCCGATGCGGGTGCGGTGCTCGGTCATCCTGCCGGTCTCCGGATCCTTGGCGCGGGAGACCACCTGCAGGAAGGTCGCCGGCAGCACCTGGGTCTTGAAGAGCCCGTCGATGTCGGCGACGAGCTTCTCCTCGACCTGCGTCCACGCCCAGATCTCCGACTCGACGAGGAGGCCCGAGACGCTCTCCGCCGCGGCGCGATCGAGGCGCGCCACCTCCGCGGTGAGCTCGGCGAAGCGCAGCACCACCTCCTCGGCGGGATGGCGCTCCACCGGCACGCCGTAGCGCCGCCGCTCCCGGTTGGGAACGGGGGCGAGGCCGAAGCCCGGGTGGGGAACCTGCACCGCGAGGAGCTTCAGCGCCGCGTCGAGGGTGGGCCGGATCTGCTCGAAGGGGAGCAGGCCGAGCGAGACGTCGAGGGAGCGCCCCTCGTCGCCGACGAGGCGCAAGGCGAGGGCGCCCTTGCGATTGAGGGGCTTCACCACCTCGTCGCCGCCGAAGAGCCTGCTGAACTCGGCGCGGCTCACCTCTTCGATCAGCGCGTCGGCGTAGCGGACCCGGCCGCGGAGGTAGCCGAAGACGTCGTCGAGCAGCGCGACATGGCGCGCCTCTCTACTGAGCTCGAGGGGATCGCTGGGCACGTGGGCTCCTGTTGGCTCGTAGTGAATCTGTCCGTGCCCCGTCCCCCTCGCAATGGAGCCCTACCGGGGCCCGCATGTCTTGCAAGCCGCGTCGCCGCAGCACCCTACGCGCATTAGTTTGGGCCCGCGGGCACCATCCGCGAACCCCCGCCCTGCAGCGAAAGCCACGGAGAACCGAAGATGTCCAGGGTCCTGCTCCTCTCCTTCGACGAAGCGCTCCGCGAGAGGCAGGCACGCCTCCTCGCCGCAGAGGACCACCAGGTGGCGGTCGGCGAGCCGTCGTGGCCGGCTGCCTACGAGCAGGCGAAGCGCGAGCGGCCGGAGGTGCTGGTGGTCGACTGCGGGATCCGCGCTTCCCGTGGCAGGGAGACGGCGCTCGGCCTGCGGGAGAGCAAGGCGACGGCGGCGCTCCCGCTGGTGCTGCTCCGGGTCCTCGACTCGGCGAGGGAGCAGACGGAGCGGCGGGTGCCCCACGTTCGCTTCGCCACCGAGGAACAGCTCGCCACCGCGGTGCAGGAGGCGGTGCCGGCGCCGGCGGACGGCAGGGTGCGCCACGTCCCGGCCCGCACCGACGAGGAGGACATGGAGCTCTTCGAGGAGGCGGACGAGGTGGCGGACGAGATCGCCACCGGCGTGCTCCTCCCCCAGGGCTTCGCCGGCGCCTTCGCGAAGGCGGCGCGGGAGGCGCTGCTGCGCGTGGCACAGCAGGCGACCGAGGTGCTGCAGCGCGCTGGCGAGAGCCTGGCGGAGACCACCCGGGAGATCACAGGGGGCAGGCGGCCGGGCAAGGTGACGCGGCGGGGACCCGCTGCGATCGAGGAGGCGCCTGCAGCGATCGGCGGCAAGGCGGCGAAGGCGGGCAAGCGGGCGGTGGCTGCAGCGGTCGCCGCCACGCAGACGGGCCGCGTCGGCACCCGCGTCGCCGCGGAGGCGGCGAAGGAGACGGGGCGGCGCACGGGCAAGGTGGCGACGGTGACCACCCGCGGGGTGGCGGCGCCGGCACGATCGGGGGCGAAGGCCGCGGCGGAGACGGCGGCGGAGTACGCGGCGGACGCAGGGAAGGTCGCAGCGGCAGCAGCCCGGAAGGGGGCGCGCGCTTCCGCGGAAACGGTGAAGGGCGCAGCGGGCGTGGCCCGAAAGGGCAGCCGTGTCTCCGCGGAGACGGCGAAGGCAAGCAAGCCGCCCGCCCGGCAGTCCAGCCGCGTTTCCGCGGAAACGCCCCAGCCCCCCCGCAGGAGGAAGGCCGGGACGGGGGCCTCCAAACCGAGGCCGAAGCGCTGACCTAGCCCTTCGTCGCCGCCGTCATCGCCACCAGCGCCTGCCGCGCGTACCGCTCGAGGAGCTTGAGCTCGTCCGGCCCGATCGGCTCCTCCTCGTCCTCCTCCGCCTCCTCGAGCGACTCGGCGACGTAGTCCGCTGCGTAGGGCTGGAGCTTGTCCGCCGCTGCCGGCTCCGCGTTGAGCAGATCACGCAGTCGAACCGCGCCGAAGCGATCGCCGAACGCGTTGTCGAACATCTCCGCCAGCTCGAAGCAGAGGTATTCGAGGGTCTCCTGCGCCGCGCCGTCGAGCCCATCCACCGTGCGCGCCCACTCCGCCAGCTCGCTCTGCATGTTGGCGTAGCGATCCTGCCTGCGCGTCCGCTCCCGCGGCTGCATGTCGGCGAGCACCTGCCAGGTCACCTCGGTGATCTCGTAGGGCAGCTCGATGCCGGCGACGCTCCCCCGCGGCGGCAGCTCCACCTCGCGGGCAGCCGCCTCCTCCTCGTGCGCCTCCTCGTGGGCGCCGTGCTCCGCCGGCACCCAGCTGAGGATCTCCTCGGTGGACGCCCCGAAGACGAGCAGGTCCCACACGCCGAAGAGGTTCGAATAGAAGCGCATCGCGTCGCCGGGCCCGCCGAAGCGCGGCTCCTTCTCGAAGAGCCCCGGAATCACCTCGGGCGGCAACTGGTCCTTGGCGATCGCCGCCCGGAAGCGCTCCACCAGCCCGGCGACGTCCACCGTGGCGCCCGCCTTCTCGAGGAGCTTCCCGAGGAGCTCCGGCCCCTCGTAGACGCGGCCGAGCGAGGGCGCCTCGGCCACCTCGCCACGCTCCCGCCCGGCTCCATCCTTCTGCCCCTGCTTTCCACGCGCCATGGTGCTCCTCGCACTACGTTTGAGTTCTCTGCATGGTAGAAAGGCCAAACGTTTCCGCAAGGAAGGAGTGTGGCAATGCCCCGCCGCGGCGATGGGGACGGCGATCGTCCCAGGAAGAGTTGGTCGGAGATCGACAAGGCGCGCGGCAAGTCGCGGCACACCTCCAGCGACCGCACCGACCGCCAGCAGGAGCGCCTCGAGAAGTCGCAGGCGTACCGCCAGTACAAGTCGAACCTCGACAAATTCTTCGAGGGCGGCGCCACCGCAGCGCCCGATGGCCTCAAGGCCCTGCTCGATCCCTCCGGCGAGAAGAGCGCCAGGGCCAAGGCGATCGAGGCGATCCAGAAGGCGTCCGCCGAGGACCGCAAGAAGTGGTCGGAGCTGGTGAAGGCCTTCGTCGAGGAGCACGAGCTGCCCCCCGATCCCTACCTGCTCACCGAATTCCTCGGCCACCCGAAGGAGCGCGTCGCCGAGAAGGCGATGGGCAAGCTCGAGGCGATGCACGAGGCCGGCGAGCTCAAGAAGGTCCCTCCCTCCCTCGATCAGCAGCTGCGCTCCCTCGAGCTCACCGCCGACGACGACGATCTGCGCGAGCGGGCGAAGGCTTTCCGGGAGCGGCTCCGTGGCTGAGCCGGTCTTCGTCTACCTCCACGGCTTCGCCTCCGGTCCCGGCTCGAACAAGGCCCGCTTCTTCGCCGAGAAATTCGCCGCCGCAGGCGTGCCCCTCGAGCTCCCCGATCTCAACGAGGGCGAAGGGGCTTTTCGCGGCCTCACCCTCTCCCGCTCCCTCGCCCAGGTCCGCGCGATCCTCGACGCGAAGGGCGCCGAGCGCGCGGTGCTCATCGGCTCCTCCCTCGGCGGCTACGTCGCCGCCCTCGCCGCGGCGAAGGATCCGCGGGTCGAGGCGCTGGTGCTCCTCTGCCCCGCCTTCGATCTGCCCGCCCGCTGGACGAGCAAGCTCGGCGACGAGGGCATGGCGCTGTGGCGCAAGGCCCGCGAGCTCCCCGTCGATCACCACGCCTTCGGCCGCAAGGAGCCGATCGGCTTCGGCCTCTACATCGACGCCCTCGGCCACTCGCCCTACCCGCCGGTCGACGCCCCCACGCTCATCCTCCACGGCGTGAACGACGAGGACGTGCCGGTCGGCACCTCGCGCAAATTCGCCGAGGGCATGCCGAACGTGCGCCTCGTCGAATACGACTCGGACCACGGCCTCCTCGACGTCACCGAGCCGATCTGGGAGGAGACGAGGGCCTTCCTCGCGCCCTGGCTCCCGTGAGCTTCACGCTCCACCCCAGAGGTCCCTTCTCCCTCGAGCAGGCGGCGCGGGTCCTCGCCAGCTTCCCGGTTCCCACCTCGACGTGGGACGGCACCACCCTGCGCATCGCCTTCGCCCTCGAAGGAAATTGGGAGGCGGTGGGCGCCGCGCTCACGCAGGACGGCAGCGCCGTCCACGTCGACGCGCCGGCCGAGGCCCGCCCGGCGCTCGAGCGGATCTTCTCCCTCGATCAGGACGCAACCGCCTTCGAGCGGATCCTCGCCAACGACCCCGTCCTCCGCCGGATCGCCTCCCGCCACCCGGGCCTGCGCCCCGTGCTCTTCGGCTCGCCCTGGGAGGCGGCGGTCTGGTCGATCCTCACCCAGCGGGTGCAGATGGCGCAGGCCGCGACGAAGATGCGCCGCCTCGCCGAGGAGCACGGCGCCAAAGTCCAGGTGGCCGGCGAGACGCTCCACGCCTTCCCGGGCCCCGAGGAATTCCTCAGGATCCGCGGCATCCCCGGCGTCGTCGCCCAGAAGCTCGACTGGCTCCACGACGACGCCCACGCCGCGCTGCGGGGCCAGCTCGACGCAGCCCGCCTCCGCGCCCTCCCCACCGACGAGGCGGTGAAGGCGCTGCGCCAGCTCCCCGGCATCGGGGCCTTCAGCGCCGAGCTCGTGCTCATCCGCGGCGCCGGCGCCCCCGACCTGCTCCCCCTCGCCGCTGCCCGCGCCCAGCACGCAGCCGAGCGTGCCTACGGCCCCGGCGCCAGCCTCGCGCAGGTCGGCGAGCGGTGGCGGCCGATGCGCAGCTGGGGCGCGTTCCTGCTCCGCTTCGCCGGCGAAAAGCCGCCCCAGCTCTGAAGGGCTTGCCCCACCGGCGCCCGATCCGCAGCTTGAGCCGCTTCCCCCCAGGGAGGCCCCATGCGCCGCGCCGCCGCCATCCTCCTGCTGCTCGCCGCCTGCAGCGAAGCCGGCCCCTCCGCCTTGGAGCCGCGCCCCGAGCCGGCGCTCCCGCTCGACCTCCCCGCACGCATCGACTTCCCGCCCACGCAGCAGCACCGCAGCGCCGCGGCGGAAGGGCCGATCCGCAACGCCGGCCCCACCGCCCTCACCGTCGAGGTGGAGGCCCGCCCGCCCTTCGGTCCCGAGCTGCGCCGCTTCACCCTTGCGCCTGGCGAGACGAGGCAGCTCCGCTTCCTCTACCGGCCCCACTGGAGTCCGGATCCCACCCAGCCCGACGACGGCCTCGCCACGGTGCGTGCCGCCGGCAAGACCTTCGCCATCTGGCTGCGGGGCAGCAGCCAGATCGGCTGCCGAGACGATTGCACCGTCCGCGGCCCCGACGGCGAGAGCTGCCTCCCCTCCCCCGACGGCACCGCCTGCGGCAACGCCCACGACTGCAGCGACGGCGCCTTCTGCAGCGCGGGCGCCTGCATCCCCGCCCCGCTCCGCGACGGCGCCGCCTGCGACACGATGTGCGGCTCGCGCGGCGCCTGCGCCGCCGAGGCCTGCGCCCCGACCAAGCCCTCGGAAGACGGAAAGCTGTGGAGCTTCGAGAGCCCCGCACACTACCTCTACGCCAGGCAGAGCGACGAGACCGGCACGCTCCTCGTCGAGGCCCAGGGCGACTGGATCCGCCTCGGCCCCAGCGGCGACGTGTTGTGGCGCATGCCCGCCACCCGGCTCTACTTCGAGCGCGACCTCCCCGAGCTCCACCTCCTCGTCGGCAAGGATCCCGAGACCGAGACCTGGATGGCGATCGACGTCCGCACCGGCGCCACCGCCTGGAGCCTCGAGGGCGAGCGCGGCTACCAGCTGCTCGTCGACCCGGGCCTCCTGATCTTCGAGCGCGGCGACGGAAAAGGCGGCCTCCACCTCGACGCAATCGATCCCGCCACCGGCGCCCCGCGCTGGAGCCGTGAGGTGCGCGCCCGCGCCTGGTCGGTGCTTCGCGAGAGGCTTTATCCCGGCGGCATCGTCGTCGCCCTGAACGGCGACGAACTCCGCCTCGCGGTGAGCGGCAGCTCTCCGAATCCCACCGGCGATCATCGTTACGCGCTCTTCGCCCTCGATCCCGCGACCGGCAACGAACGCTGGGCAGCGAGCGGCGACGGCAGCGCGCAGCGCCTCCTCGTCGACGCGAAAGGCCGCACCTTCGTCGGCGCCTGGGACGGCTACCGCGCCGGCCACGTCGACGGCTGGGACGAAACCGGCTCGCGCCTCTGGAGCGCGAACACCGGCACCTGGGGTCACCCCGGCCAGGCGGTGAACGGCCCGATCCACCTCCTGCCCCACGCCGTGCTCACCGACGACGGCACCGCCCTCGACGGCAGCACCGGCACGCCGCGCTACCAGGCGCCCGGCGCGGTGCGTATCGACTTCGTCCACACCGCCGACACCGGCTTCACCGTGCGCTGGCAGGACATGTCCGCCCGCGACCTGCGCGCCTTCGATCTCGCCACCGGCGAGGTGCTCTTCCGGCTCCCCGGCAGCCCGCGCAACCTGCGTGCCCTCGAGGCGGAGAACGCCGTCGAGCTCACCTTCGGCACCACCGCCCTCTGCACCCTCGACCGCACCGGCGCCCTCCTCGACGAGCGCCACCTCCCGCCAGCCAGTCGCGACGCCACCAGCGTCAACGCCTGGCGGATCGGCCCCCACCTCTTCCGCGCGATGGGCCTCCCCACCGGCACCCGCATCGAAGCCTGGCCCGCCGCCCGGCGCTGACCCTGAACTCCGCTCCCCGTAGGTTCCGCAGGCGCGGATGCGGGCGTACCGTATCCGAATCATGCAGATCCGCGTTCTCGGCCCCCTGGAGGTGCAGACGTCCGCCGGCACCCTCCAGCTGCCGAAAGGACGAAAGCAGCGCCTCCTCTTCTCGATCCTGCTGCTCCAAGCGCCGCGGGTGGTCTCCACCGAGCGGCTGATCGAGCTCCTCTGGGAGGACGAGCTCCCCGACGATCCCGCCGCCTCGCTGCGGACCCAACTCTCCCGGCTGCGGGGCTACCTCAAGGAGATCGGCCCCGGCGCCACGGCGCTGCAGAGCGAGCCCCACGGCTACCGCCTCGTCCTCCCCCGCGAAACCGTCGACATCGCCCACTTCGAAGCGCTCCTCGCCCGCTCGCGCCAATCGGCCTCGCCCACCGACGAGCTCGATCTCCTCGGTGGCGCGCTCGATCTCTTCCGCGGCCGCCCCTTCGAAGAATTCGCCGATCACCCCGCCTTCACCGGCGAGACCAACCGCCTCGAGGCGCTGCGCAACGGCGCCACCGAGCGCCGGGTCGAATGCCTCATCGCCCTGCGCCGCACCGGCGACGCGATCGTCGCGGTCGAGCCCCTGCTCCGCCTCGATCCCCTGCGCGAACGCCCCCGCGCCCTCTACATGGAGGCGCTCTACCGCGCCGGCAGGCAGCACGAGGCGCTCTCCGCCTTCCAGGAGTTCCGGCGCCTCTTCTCCGAGGAGCTCGGGCTCGAGCCCTCGCCTGCGCTGGTCCGGCTCCAGGCCGAGATCCTCAAGCACGGCGCTGGTACCGACGGCACCCTCGCCCCCGATCTCTCCCACGGCGCGCCGCCCCAGCCCGACTCGCCGCTCCCCCTGCCCCTCACCAGCCTCATCGGCCGCGAAGCGGACCTCGCCCACGTGCTGCGCCTCGTGCAGGGCATGCGCCTCCTCACCCTCACCGGCGTCGCCGGCACCGGGAAGACGCGCCTTGCGCTCGAAGCCGCCCAGCGGATCCAGCAAGCGGGTACCGAGGTCGTCTGGGTCGCGCTCGACTCGATCACCGATCCCGCCTTCGTCCCCCAGGAGATCGCAGCGTCGCTGGGGATCCGCGAACAGCCCGGCCGCTCCGCCACCCAGGCGCTCATCGACGTCCTCGCCAGGCGCACGCTCCTTCTCGTCCTCGACAATTGCGAGCACCTGATCAAAGCCTGCGCCGTGGTGGCACAGGCACTGCTCCAGCGCTGCCCGGGCGTCACCATCCTCACCACCAGCCGCGAGCCCCTGGGCGTGGGCGGTGAGACCGCCTGGCCCGTCCCCTCCCTCCGTACCCCCGCCGAAGAGGCGACGGGCCTGGACGAGATCTGCGCCTGCGAATCGGTGCAGCTCTTCGTCGACCGCGCCCGCCACGCGCTCCCCGGCTTCGCGATCGAGCCCGAGAACGCGGCGGCGGTCGCCGACATCTGCCGGCAGGTGGACGGCATGCCGCTCTGCCTCGAGCTCGCCGCGGCGCTGGTCCGGATCCTCCCGCCGGAGGAGATCGCTGCCCGCCTGCAAGCGGATCTCGACGTGCTCACCAGCGGCAGCCGCACCACGCTCCCCCGGCACCAGACCCTCCGCACCGCGATCGACTGGAGCTACGATCTCCTCTCCGATCCGGAGCGCCGCCTGCTCGAGCGCCTCGCCATCTTCTCCGGCGGCTTCACCATCGCCGCGGCGGAGGCGGTCTGCGGCGACGGCCGCACCATCACCAGGTCGCGGGTCCTCCACCTGCTCACCGCCCTCGTCGACAAATCACTGGTCGTTCCCCAGCCCCGCGGCGGCGTGGCGCGCTACCGGCTCCTCCAGACCGTGCGCAGCTATGCGTGGGAGCGGCTCCTCGTCCGCAGCGAGAAGCCCGCGCTCCTCGCCCGCCACGCGGCGTTCTACGCCGCCTTCTCCGAGGAGGCGGAGCCCTGGCTCGTCCGCAACGAGCGGGCGGCCACCACCCGCCGGATCCTGCTCGAGCAGGAGAACATCCGCGCTGCCCTCTCCTGGGCCCTCACCGAACGCGATGGACTGCTCGAGGCGTACCGGCTCACCGGCTCCCTGTGGTGGTACTGGCACGCGGTGGGACGCTTCGGCGAGGCGCGGCAGTGGGCCGAGTCGACCCTCGCCGTCGCCGGCGACGTTCCCGACCGGCTCCGTGCCCGCACGCATTTCACCGCGGCGATGGCCTGCTGGCTCGTCGGCGATCCGCGGGCTTCGGTGCGCCACGCGGAGCGGGCGATCGCGCTCGCCCGCCGTGTCGGCGAACCGGCGCTGCTCATGGTCACCTCGAGCGCCGCCGTCTGGGCGCTGCGCGATCTGGGTGATCACGACGGCGCCAACGCCCACGCCGACGAGTGCGTGGAGGTGGCCCGCAGCAACGCCCTGCCCGCGAGCGATCTAGGCTTTGCCCTCTGGATCCAGATGTCCGCCGCGATCACTGCAGGCCTCGCCGAGAAGGCCCGCGCAGCCGGTAGCGAGGCGCGCACGCTGTGGGAGGGAACGGGCGATCACTGGGGCCTCTCGATGATCCTCCACGGCCTCGCCATGCTCGACCTCGAGCGCGGCGCGCTCGACAGCGCGGAGCAGCTCTGCAGGGAGGCCGTCGGGCTCCTGCGCAGCGCCGGCGAGCCCCATTTCATCGCACGAAGCATCGAAGGGCTCGCCAGCGTGCTCGCCCACAAGGGCGAGGCGGCGGACGCGGCGCGCCTCCTCGGCGCTGCGGAGGCGATCCGCGAGCGCATCGGCGCGCCCCTTCTTTCCTTCGAGGAATCCCGCCACCGCGCTGCCACCTGCGCCGTCGCTAAAGCGCTGGAACCCGAGGTCCACCGCGTGCTGTGGGAGGAGGGACGTGCGCTCACCCTTGCCGACGTCGTCGATTCCGTCGCCGGCCCGGCAGCATGAAACGGTCTTGAAATCCCCGCGAGATGCCCCCGGCAGCCGGGCGCAACCGCCCATTCGTATTCGTCCCCGGAAGCCACGGAGGCTTTCGCGGGTCGCGCGGCACGCGACCGATGAACGGAGAGACGAATGACGACGCAGATGTTCGACGAGGGGAAGTTCAACGAGCTGCTCGGCCGCGCGGTGGTCGACCTGGGGGCGGCGATGCAGGCGCCGCTCGTGGTGCTCGGCTACAAGCTCGGCCTCTACGCCGCGCTGGCGGAAGGGCCCCTCACCACCACCGAGCTGGCAACGCGCACCGGCTGCACCGAGCGCTACGTCCGGGAGTGGGCCCGCTGCCAGGCGGCTTCGGGTTACGTCACCTACGACAGCGCGAACGACCGCTTCCACCTCAGCCCGGAGCAGGCCCTGCTCTTCGCGATGGAGGAGGGGCCGGCCTACCTGGTCGGCGGCTTCGAGATCGCGCTCGCCGCCGGGAAGATCGAGCCGCGGCTCGGTGACGCCTTCCGCAGCGGTCGGGGCATCGGCTGGCACGAGCACGACGACGGCGTGCCTTGCGGCACCGCCCGCTTCTTCGCCCCCGCCTACCGGGCGAACCTCGTCTCCAACTGGATCCCGGCACTCGAGGCTGTGGAGGCAAAACTCCGCGCCGGCGCCCTGGTGGCCGACGTGGGCTGCGGCCACGGCGTCTCCACCCTGCTCATGGCCAAGGCCTTCCCGCGCTCGACCTTCATCGGGTTCGACTACCACGAGGAATCGGTGGCAGCGGCCAACGCCGCCGCCGCCAGTGCCGGCCTGCTCGGGCGGGTCACCTTCCAGCGCGCCACCGCCAAGGACTACCCCGGGACCCAGTTCGACCTGGTCACCATGTTCGACTGCCTCCACGACCTCGGCGATCCGATGGGCGCCGCGGGGCACGTGCGCGACAGCCTCGCCGCCGACGGCACCTGGATGATCGTCGAGCCCCGCGCCGGCGACCGCGTCACCGACAACTTCAACCCGGTGGGCCGCGTCTACTACGCCGCCTCCACCCTGGTCTGCACCCCCGGCTCGCTGAGCCAGGAGGTCGGCCTCGCCCTCGGCGCGCAGGCCGGCGAGGCGCCGATCCGCGCCATCGCCGACCGGATGGGCTTCCGCCGGTTCCGGCGCGCGAGCGAGACGCCGCTCCACGCCGTCTACGAAGTGCGGAGGTAGGCGGCTGGCGGGGGATTCGTCACACGAAGTGCAGTGGAAAGAGGAGGGACGAGATGGCCGAGAGAGACGTTGGCCCTGGCGGCGGTCGCGACGCACCGCTCGCGATGAGCCGGGAAGCGTTCGCGGCTGCGGCGCACGAGCTCGTGGACGTCGTCACCGACTTCCTCTTCACGCTGTCCGCGCGTCCGGTGACGCCGGACGAATCCCCCGCCGAGCTGGGCGGGATCCTGGGGGCGGAGGCCCGGCTGCCCGAAGCCGGGACCGAGGCGGGCGTGCTACTGCGCGCCGCCGCCGGGCTGCTCTTCGATCACTCGCTCTTCAACGGGCACCCGCGGTTCTTCGGGTACATCACCGCATCACCGGCACCGATCGGGATCCTCGGCGACTTCCTCGCCGCAGCGATCAACGCCAACGTCGGCGCCTGGAGGCTCGCACCGATGGCGAGCGAAATCGAAGCACAGACGGTGCGCTGGCTCGCCGAGCTGGTCGGCTTTCCCACCGACTGCGGCGGGCTGCTGGCCAGCGGCGGCAACATGGCCAACACCATCGCGCTCCTCGCCGCACGCAAGCGCGCCGCGGATTGGGACCTCCGCAAGGAGGGCGTCGCAGCGCAGGGGGCGAAGCGGCTCCGGGTCTACACCTCCCGCGAGACCCACACCTGGATCCAGAAGGCCACCGACCTCATCGGCCTGGGGACCGACGCGATCTGCTGGCTGCCCACCGACGACGAGGGGCGCATGGATCCCGAGGCGCTGCGCGGCGCCCTCGCCGAGGGCCGCGCCAACGGCGACGTGCCGGTGGCGGTGGTCGCCACCGCGGGCTCGGTGAGCACCGGCGCCGTGGATCCGCTCTACGCGATCGCCGCAATCTGCGCGGAGCACGACGCCTGGCTCCACGTCGACGGGGCCTACGGTGGCTTCGCCGCCGCGGTCCCGGGGACGCCAGCCGACCTGGGCGCCATCGGCCTCGCCGACTCGGTCGCCCTCGATCCGCACAAATGGCTCTACGCGCCGCTGGAGGCGGGCGCGGTGCTGGTCCGTGATCGCGAACGGCTCAGGGAGGCCTTCTCCTACCACCCGCCCTACTACCACTTCGGCCAGGAGGCCACGAACTACGTGGATTTCGGGCCGCAGAACTCCCGCGGCTTCCGCGCCCTCAAGGTCTGGCTCGCGCTGCGGCAGGTCGGGCGCGCGGGCTACGTGCAGATGATCGGCGACGACATCCGCCTCGCCCAGACGCTCGCTGCGCTGGTGCGGCAGGAGGCGGAACTGGAACTCTTCACCCAATACCTGAGCATCACCACGTTCCGCTACGTGCCGCAGGATCTCGCCGAGGCTCCCCGCGGCGAAGCGATCGAGCGCTACCTCGATCGCCTCAACGAGGCGCTCCTCGATCGCATCCAGCGCTCGGGGCAGGCCTTCGTCTCCAACGCGATCGTCCGGGGTCGCTACGTGCTCCGCCCCTGCGTCGTGAATTTCAACAGCACGCCGGAGGACGTGGCCGCGCTCGTCGAGCTGGTCGTCGAGCTCGGCGGCGTGATCGACCGCACCCTGCGCTCGCGGCGGGCCGAGCGGATCGACCGTTTCTGATCGCCTGCGGGCGCCGCGACGAGAAAGGGCCGCCCGGCTCTCCGGTGCGGCCCTTCGTGTTCTGCGCTGCCGTGCGTGGGTCAGCTCTTCCCGCGCCGCGAGCCCGCGTGCGCCACGCTCTGCGGCACCGCGGGCCGCTCCGGCAGCAGGTGCCGCATCCGCTCGCGCTTCACGTCGAGGTAGCGGCGCGCGTGCTCACCCACCGGCACCAGCGAGGGCACCCGGCCCTCCACCTGCACGCCGAGCGCCTCGAGGGCCTCGACCTTCGCCGGGTTGTTGGTGATCAGCTCCACCGAGCGGATCCCCAGGTGCTCGATCGCCGCAGCAGCCGCCTCGTAGGTCCGCGCATCGTCCGGCAGCCCGAGGAGCCGGTTCGCGTCCACCGTGTCGGCGCCCTGGGCCTGCAGCGCATACGCCCGGATCTTGTTGGCCAGGCCGATGCCCCGGCCCTCCTGCCGCAGGTAGAGCACCACGCCGGCGCCCCGCCGCACCACCTCGCGCATCGCGCTGTCGAGCTGGGCGCCGCAGTCGCATTTGAGCGAGGCGAAGGCCTCGCCGGTGAGGCACTCGCTGTGGACCCGGAGCGGGATCCGCTCGCCGCCCTCGACGTCGCCGTGGACCAGGGCCACGTGCTCGCGCGGATCGTCGCCGACCGTGAAGACGATCGCCTCGAAGAGCCCCTGCTCGGTGGGCAGCTCGGCGCGGGCGAGGGCGGTCAACGGTGGGAGGTGATTCGGCTGCTGCATGTTCTGGCTCTCCTCCCGGGCAAGGGCACGTTCCGTTGCGCGCCCCCTCCGATGCCTCGGATCGACCGCGGTTGCAAGGGATCCATGCGCACGACGGACCCACGCGACCGGGGCAGCCTACGCAAGAGTCCGCAGGAGGGAAATCGTGACAGGCCCCGGCGTTATGCCGGGGACCTGGGGGAGAAGGCGCCTGCCCGGCTGCACGGCAGGCCCCGCCTCAGCGCGCAGGCGAGGTGGCCACGAGCCGCTGGATCTCGGCGAGGGCCTCGCGGGTGCCCGCCAGGCGGGCGACCTCTGCCTGGAGCTGCTCGACCTTGCGGCCGAGCTGGTCGCGCTCGCGGGTGCGCTCCTCGAGCAGGGCCCCGAGCTCCTCGATCTCCGCCGCCCTGGCGTCGAGGGTCCCAGCCAGCTCGCCGAGCTCGGCCTCCGCCGCCTGGAGGAGGCCGTCGCGCTCGGCCAGCGCCGCCTCCGCCTCGGCGAGGAGGCGGGTCTGCTGCTCGTCGAGGCTTTTGAGCTCGAGGATCCGGGCCAGGGCCTGGTCGCGCTCCTCGGCGAGGGCCTCCGCCTCGGCGGCGAGCTCCTCCGCCACCCCGGCGCGCTCTGCTGCGAGGGCCTGCGCCGAATCGAGGGCCCGGGTGCGGCTGGTGAGCTCGCGGTTCGCAGCGGCGAGTTCGTCCCGGGTCAGCTCGAGGGTGCGGGCCATGGCGTCGCGGTCGGCGATGGCGGCGGAGAGCCTGCCCCGGAGTTCCTCCACCGCCCGGCGGACCGCCGCGGTGGCGTTCTCGGGAGCGACCTCCTCGGCGGTGGGCCTGGGCCGCGACGCAGCGGCGAGCCTGCCGCGCAGCTCGGCGATGCGGGCGCGGCCCTGGTGGACCGTCTCCTCGCCGGGCGCCGCCATCCGCGGCCGCGCCGCGTGGGCGGTGGCCAGGGTGCGGGCGAGGTCGGCGGAGATCGCCTCCTCGCGGGCGGGCTGCGCCGTGGTCTCGAGGGTGCGGGCCTTCGGCGCCGCTGCACGCAGATCCTGCTTCATCGTCGCCGCCAGATCCGCGGAGGGCGCCTCCGCCACGGGGCCCTGCCGGGCCATCTGCTGCTCTGCCGCAGCGGGCTTCGCTGCCGGCGCCACCGCCGCTGCTGCTTCCGCCCGGACCGGTGCCTTCGCCTCGACGGCTGCCCGCGGCGCCTCGGCAGCAGGCTGCTTCGCCGCCACCGCAGTCCTCGCCGCCTCGAGCCGCGCCGCAGCGGCCTTCACCGGCGCCGCCTCCTCCGCCAGCAGCTCCTCGTCGAGGATGTCGTCGGCATCCACCGGCACCGCCGCACGAACCACCCACGCCGGCGTCCCCGCTGCAGCCTCGGCCTTGCGCTGCTGCGGCGCGGCGCTGCTCTCCGCGCCCGCCTCCGCCGCACGGGCAGCGGCAAAACGCAGCGCGCGGGCGAGCCCCTCGCTCCGCGCGCTGCCAGCAGGCGCACGGGCCGCAACGTGGGCGGCGCTGCCTGCCTGGTGGGCGAGCTCGTCCTCGGTGTGCGCCAGCCCGTCGCGGCGCGCAGGCGCCTCGGTCGTGCTCCGCGCCACCGTGGCGGCAGCAGCGCCGGCGGCCTCCGCCACCGCCCGCGCCACGTCGGCGCCGCGGGAGGGCTTCGGCCTGCGGTTGCCGACCAGGGCCGCCGCCAGATCCTTCGAGAGCGGCGGCTCCTTCTCCACCTCGAGCACCGAGGTGGTGCGCGTGCGGGGACGGGCCTTGGAAACATTGGCATCGAACGCGCGCTTCATGCGCTCCGCTCCTGTGCCCTTGCCGCGAGCCGCGGCATGAACTCGTCGATGATCGACTGGATGTCTTCGGCGCCCTTGCTGGACGGATCGAAGGCGAAGATCGGCGTGCCCTCGCTCGAGGCCTGCGCGAACTTCGTGCACTGCCGCACCACCGTCTTCGAGAGGTATTCGCCGTAGTGCTCTTCGAGCGCCTGGCGGGCCTCGCGGGCGATCCGCGTGGTGGGATTGAAGTTGTTGAGGAGGATCGTGACGTTCTGCAGGTAGTGCTCGAGGTCCTCCTCGAGCTCGTGCACGGTCTCGAAGAGGAGCTTGAGGCCGTGGAAGCTGAGGAAGTCGGGGAGCACCGGCACGAAGAGATCGTCGCTCGACATGATCGCGTTCAAGTTGAGCAGGCCGAAGGACGGCGGCGCGTCGAGCACGCAGAAGTCGTAGCGATCCGCCACGTCCTCGAGCGCCTTGCGCAGCTTGAACTCGCGGCCGGACATCGGCATCAGCGCGAGATCGATGGTGCTCATCCGCAGGTTCGAGGCGACGAGATCGAGCTCGGCGAGCGGCGTGTGGATCACCGCGTCGGCGATGGGGAGCTTCTTCACCAGCACGTCGAAGAGCGTGTACTTCTGCTCCTCACCCTCGAAGCCGACACATTTGGTGGCGTGGCCCTGCGAGTCGAGATCGAGGAGCAGCACCCGGTGGCCGAGCTCGGCGAGGCGGTAGGCGTAGGAGGTGGAGAGGCTGGTCTTGCCGGTGCCGCCCTTGAAGTTGAGGAAGAGCTGCCGCCGCATCTGCCGGCGCGGCGGGTGCGCGCCCAGGGCGGCGCGGTAGGCGGAGAGATCACCGGGGCCGTAGGAGTCGCGGCGACCGCCCAGCTCCACGAGCCCCTCGAGGTTGTCGGCGATGGTGAGCTCCGACTCCGAGAAGCCGAGCAGCTCGGCAAAGCGCTTGCGGGGGTAGCGGACTTCTTCCACGGCGTCTCCCTTCCACCCTCAGGGCAGAAATAGCTTCCTGCCCCTGCGGACCAGGCGACCGTCGGCGAGGTAGGCCTCGACCACGGGCGCCAGATCCGCTTCGTTCCAGCCCAGCTCGCCGGCGAGATCGGCGTCGGTGCAGCCGCGCAGCGCTGCGCGCAGCACCTCCTCGATCGCCTCGAGGCCCGGGCCTGCCTCTGCTTCTGCTGCCACCACTTCTTCCGGTGCAGCCTCCCCCTCGTCGATCGTTTCCGGTGCGGCGGCCTCCGCCGCAGGCGCTTCGTCTTCCGGCGCCGGCTCGGGCTCGACCGGCGCGGCCTCGTCCGCGGTGCCGAGCTCGAGCTGCGCGGGGGCAGCGTCGTCGCCTGGCGTCTCGGTGGGCCCAGCGGCGAGCGCGTCGTCGGCTTCGGCTGCAGCAGGCTCCTCGTCGGGCTCGGTCTGCAGCGTCTCGGCGAACTCGGGCTCGTCGATCGCGTCGGTGGCCACAGGCTCGTCGATCGCCTCCGCCGGCTCGAACGCGACCACCGGCGCCGCCTCGATCCCCGCTGCCTCCCAGGCCTCCTCGGCCTCGGCGTAGATCGACGCAGCCTCGTCCTCGAGTGCCGGCGCTTCGGCCCACTGCGTCTCCGCCCAGGGCTCCACCGCCCCCGCCATCCTGGCGAAAGCCGCGTGCAGCTCCGGATCGTTCTCCTCGGTCCAGCCCGGCAGATCGTCCTCGAAGCCGGCGCCGGCATGCCCCGTCGCCATCAGCTCGTCGAGCACGCTCTCCAGCGGCGCAGCTTCCGCCTGCTTCGGCTCCTCCGCCGGCAGCATCCTGCCGCCGGGCGCGAGCCGCACCAGGTTCGCCGCCACCCAGGAGCGGAGCCGCGCCACCGCACGGGGGCGCTGCCCCGCCGGCAGCTGCGAAATGCCCCGTGCCTGCTCGCCGAAGAGCCGCTCCGTCGCCGTCCCCGCAGCGGTGCGCACCGCCGCCTCGTCGTCGAGGAGCGCGCCCACCAGCGCCAGCGCCGCCATCGGATCCCGGCTGCCGCCGAGCGCGGTGCATGCGACCCGGCGCACCTGCCGATCCGGATCGGAGAGCAGCGGCACCAGCAGCGCCCCCGCGTCGAAGTTGCGCGCCGACGCAGCGCAGAGCGCCGTGCGGCGCCGCACCCGCGCGTCGCCGTCTTCGAGGCCCATGCGCAGCACCGCCTCGAGCTCCGCGCCGGAGACGAGCCGCACCATCGCCTCGATCGCTGCGGCGCGTACCTCCGCCGTCTCGTCGGCGAGGAACTCCGCGAGCTCTTCCGCCGCCTGTGCATCGCCGCAGCGGCCGACCTGCTCGATCAGCGAAGCGCGCACCGCGCCCTCCGCCTCGTGGGCGGCAGCCAGCAGCGCAGGCACCGCGCCCTGCCCCGCCACCTCGACGAGACGGATCGCCGCGCGCAGGCGCAAGGTGGCGGGACCCGAGACGACCTCCTCGGCGAGGCGCCGCGCCAGCGAGCGCGATGCGTCGGTCGGCATCCCGGCGAAGTCGGGTGCGGGCGCAGGGGCAGGCGGCGGCGCCGTCCACGCAGGCTGGCGCTCCGGCAGCGAAGAAACGACGGGTGCAGGCGCACGCGCCGACTCGAGGAGATCGAGGCGCGCCAGCACGGCGTCGGGATCGACCCCTGCGGTGGCGAGCGCGGCGCGCAAGGCGAGCTCGCGGCGCTCCAGCAAGGCGATCCGGGACAGCGCCGCTTCCAGCGCCTCGGCGGTACCACGTGCCGAAGACGGCATCGGTCTTCCCTCGCGATCCGGTCGCGCGGTTTCCGTCTCGCTGGTGCGGGCTCGCTCCATCGGAACCGTTCGTCCCCCAAGATCGTCAACGCCCGCCTGCGCCGAGATCATGATCGGCGGGGCGGGCGGGATGATATCGGTGCCAAACTACACGACACGGATCCCCGGTACAAGCGCGGCTTATCCACAGGAGATCACCCGTGGATCCGTTGGCTTGCGCCGCGATCGCACGTAGCCTCGAGGGCCGCCCGCGGCCCGATCGCACGCGGTGGATCGGCAGCCCTCCCGCCCCGCGCACCGTTCCGCCGCGCATGTGGGACGAAAGGCGCGCAGGTCGCATACCGGCGCCCGAATCCCCGCCACCTAGACGCTCCGATTTCCCAGCACTTCACCGGGAGCGTTGCATTCTACGCGTATACGGAAAGCCCTCCCGCCCCGTAGCCAGGCGGGCTGCCGCTCGTATCTTCTGGGCATGCGCTGGTCGGACACCTTCCCTCCCGACCCCGCCAGCGCAAAAACCGCCGAGAAGGAGAACGAAGATGACCACGACCCGCTGGATCCCCGCAGCCCTCCTCACCCTCGCTGCCTGTGGCGCCGAGGCCCCCGGCGCCGGCGCCGGCATCGCGATCCGCGCCGTCACCGAGGCAACGCCCGCAGCCTCCGCCGGCGCCGTCACCTTCGAGGACGACACCGGCCGCACCTTCACCGCCACCGAGTTCCTGGTCCGCGTCCGCGACATCGAGCTGAAGCTCCCCGACGGTGTGCGCTGCTCCGACATCGAACCCGAGCTCGCCGGCGGCGCCCGCTGCGACGACTCGGACGACGACGAGGCAGACGACGACGACGAGATCGAGATCGCCGGCCCCTTCGTCGTCGACCTCCTCGCCGGGACCTCGACCCCGAGCCTCGCCGACGTGCGCGTCCCCGCGCTCACCTACCGCGAGGTGGAGTTCGATCTGGTGGAGGGCCCCGGCGACGGCGCCCTCGACGGCAACGCCCTGGCGCTGCGCGCCACCTTCGACGACGGCGGCGCTCCCGCCACCCTCGACCTGCGCCTCGACGGCACGCTCGAGGTGGAGATCGAGCGGCCCGAGGGCGTCGCCCTGCAGGCCGGCGCCGATCTCCTCCTGCTCCTCGACGCCACCACCTGGCTCGACGGCATCCCGCTGCAGGCTTGCGTCGACGAGGAGGGGCTCGCGGTGGTCGACGGCGTGCTCTCCATCGACGACGACACCGGCTGCAGCGAGCTCGAGGGCATGATCCGCGACCGACTCGACGACGCCTGCAGCTTCGACTCCGACGACGACGATGACGACGACGACGACTCGGACGACGACGACGACGACGAGACCATCTGAATCCACACCGGCAGGGCCGGCGCCCACGCGGCAGCCGGCCTTGCCGCTTTCACGCCGAGCGACAGCCCCGTAGACTGCGCCGATGCCCACCCTCGCCCGTTCGCTCCTGCTCGCGGCAGCGCTCGCCGCCTGCGGCGACACCGCCGCCACCGGCCCATCCACCCCACCCGGCCCCTGGCCGGCAGCGCTCGCCCCGCCGCGCTGCGTCCTCGACGCGCCGCAGCCCGCAGGCACGCAGCGCCACGAGCTCACCGCCGGCTGGCTCCACTTCGGCCCCTGCGGCCACCTCGTCATCGACGCGCAGCGCCTCGCCGATCCCGCCGCCACGGCGATCCACACCTTCCGCGACGAGCCGGGCAACGTGATCTTCTTCGCACCCACCGGGGAGGCCGTCTTCCTCGGCTCCACCACGAGCCCGTCACTCACACTGGTCGACCTGGCAACGTGGACGTCCCGATCGCTGCCGGTCGACGACGCAGCCACCGCCGGCTGGGTCCCCCGCCGCGATCGCACCAGCTCCATCCTCTGGTGGTGCGCCGAAGGACTCCTCCTCGCGAAACACCGCGGAGCCGAGCCGCAGGTCGTCTCCGCCAACGTGGCCTGCGATCGGCGCCTGGGCGGCGCCCGTTCCGCGCCCGTGGTCGTCTTCGCCGACGGAGCGGGCACCCTCCATGTCGCCGATCTGGAGGACGGCTCCGTCGCGACCACGGGAATGGCGAGCGATGTAGACGAGGGACGCAGCGACCTCGTCCACCTCTCCAACGACGGCCGCCTCCTCGTGCACCAGGCGGCTTCGACCGCGGGCGGCATTTGGCGGGCGCTCTCGAACGTCACGGTCCGCGATGTCGCCACCGGGCTCCCGCTCGCGTTCGAGGACGATCGCCCCTTCGCCGAAGCGCCGGTGACGGTGCTCGACGCGACCGAGCTCGGGCGCGGCCTCGTCGTACAGAACGGCGGCGGCTCGGCTCTCCTCCGGGACCTCGCATCCCCGGCGCCACTCTTCGAGGAAGCGAAGATTTTCTCGATCGCGACCGATCGCGTGGTCGCCGAGGAGGGCCAGCTCGTCGACGGGAGGCCGAACTTCGTCTGGCTCGATCTCCGCACCGGCGAACGCACGCCGATCGAGGTAGAGGGGCTCTTCGCGGCCACCCCCAGCCCCGGCGGCAGCGCCTGGAGTTTCACCAGCCAGGGCGGCGAGCTCGTCCACCACCCCGACCACGGCTGGCTCGAGGTCGACGGCTGGGTGCGCTGGCTCGGCGACGACGGCTCCTTCGTCGCCACCAGGACCGCCGTCGCCACCCCTGCGACCTGGCTCGCCGATCCCACCGGGACGGTGCAGGTTACGGTCCCCGGAACCGCCAACGAACTGGAGGAGGCGGGCACCACGCTGATCGTCGGTGACCGCCAGGCGCTGCACCGCATCGACCGCACCACCGGCGCTGCCGAGACGCTCAGCGCCGCGCGCAGGCCCTGGACCCTCGCCGCCGACAAGTCCGGCGGCCGCGTCGCCTGGATCGAAACGGGAGCGACCGGGGACGAATCCCTCGTTGTCGCTCCCGCTCCAGCTGGCCAATCGAACTAAAGCTGCGCCTGGTGGCTCTTCCAGCTGCGCCCCTCGGGCGCGCCCGCCTCACACGGCAGCCCGCAGCTCTCCCAGCCCGGCTCCACCAGCTGGCCCGCCATGTCGCGGGCGCCGCCGAAGCCGGCGCGCTGCTCCACCAGCTCGTCGTAGCCGTCGCGCTCCAGCGCCTCCGCCGCGCGCATCGAGCGGTTCCCGCCGGCGCAGCCGAGGATCACCTTGTCCCCCGGCTTGAACGCCTTCTTGAACGCCGGGAGGAACTCCGGGTTCGGGCTCATCCCCATGGCGCCCTTGTGCATGAAGGGGATGTTCACCGCCCCCTCCGGATGCGACGCCTCGAACTCCTGCTCGCTCCGCACGTCGACGTAGACGTAGCCCTGCTTCATCAGCTCGTGGGCTTCCTTCGGCGAAATCCGCTTCGGCATTGGGTAGGTCCTCCTGCGATGCGCTTTACCGCGCTGCCCCCTCGCACGGCAATTGGAGCCACGCCACCCCGCCGGGGATTCGTCCCGCAGCCAGCAGAACTTCAGAGCGCGTCCTCCTCCTGCGCCGACTCGGGGCCACTGCCGCGGAGCTCGCCCTCGTCCTCCGCGCCGCCGACCTCGCCGCCGGACCAGCCGCCCTCTCCTTCGGACGCGGCTTCCGCCCCCAGCCAGCCCTCCTCGGCATCCCGGGGCCCCACGCCCACCGCAGGCTCGGTGCCCACCGGCCGCTGGCCGTAGGCGCCGCTGTCCGGCCGCACGTTCCAGAGCGGCTCGGCCGTGGCCACGAAGGCCGCCTCGGTGCCCTCGTCGCTCATCACGAGCCGGGCGAAGAACTCCGCCCGGTCGAGGCCGAGGGCCTGCTTGTTCTCGATGTAGAAGAGGTCCGCCTTGGCGAGCGTGTCGCGCTCGTCCTTGCCACGGAACCGCATCGTCCAAGTCGTCATCGTGCGCCCTCCTCGCCCAACGAAGGTGGTGACAGCGGGCCGGCTTCGGGACCCCGGTCAGGCCTGCTGCAGCAGATCCTCGAGCTCCTCGCCGATCCCCAGCACGTCGGCGAAGCGGTCGAGCATCACCCCGCGCACGTGGCGCTCGATCTCGTCGGCGGTGTCGAAGGCCATCGCCTCCCGGAGCATCTCCTGCGCCGCCTCGAGGGTCGCCGCCCGGACCATCCGCCGCATCAGCGGAATGGACGACGGCGCCATCGAGAGATCGTCGACCCCCAGCCCGAGCAGCACCATGGCGTAGTGGGGCTCGCCCGCCATCTCGCCGCAGATCGAGACCCGCTTGCCGTGGGCGTGCGCCGCTTCCACCGCGAACTGGAGCATGCGGAGGATCGCCAGGTGGAGCGGCCGGTAGAGATAGGCCACGTCGCGGTTCTGCCGATCGATCGCCAGCGAGTACTGGATGAGGTCGTTCGTCCCGATCGAGAAGAAGTCGACCTCCTGCGCGATCCGATCCGCCATCAGCGCTGCGGACGGCAGCTCGATCATCACGCCGATCTCGACCTCTTCGTCGAAGGGCACGCCCTCCGTGCGGAGCTCCTCCTTCGCCTGCTCGAGCGCCGCCTTCGCGTCGCGGACCTCGGTGAGGCCGGAGATCATCGGGAACATGATCCGCAGCTTCCCGTGCACCGAGGCGCGCAGCAGCGCGCGCAGCTGGGTGTGGAAGACCGCGGTGTGGCGCATGCAGTAGCGGATCGCCCGCAGGCCGAGGGCCGGATTGGGCTCGTATTTGCGGCGGCCCCTGGGCTCGAGCGGCACCTTGTCGCCACCCACGTCCAGCGTGCGGATGGTGACCGGCAGCCCCTTCATCGACGAGAGCACCGAGCGGTAGGCGTGGACGTGCTCCTCCTCGGTGGGGAGGGTGCGGCGGCCGAGGTAGAGGAATTCGGTGCGGTAGAGGCCGATGCCCTGCGCCCCCACCCGCTCCACCGCGCCGACCTCCTCCTCGAACTCGATGTTCGCCAGGAGGCGGAGCTCGTGGCCGTCCGCCGTCACCGTGGGGAGGAGCCGCTCCTCCTCGAGGGTGCGCTCCACCGCCTGCGCCTTGCGCCTGGCCGCCTTGAAGCGGCGCACCTGCTCGGGCGTGGGCCGGAGCACCACCACGCCGCGGTCGCCGTCCATCGCCAGCTCGTCTCCGCCGGCAACGAGCTCGCTCGCCTTCACCACGCCCACCACCGCGGGGATGCCGCGGGCGTGGGCGACGATCGCCGTATGCGAGGTCTTGGTGCCGCGATCGGTGACCAGGCCCGCGATCCGGCCCGGTTGGAGAAGCACCGCCGCGTCCGCAGGCGAGAGGTCCCGCGCCACCACGATGGCGCCGTGCGGCACCTCGCCCGGCTCCGCGTCCACCGTCTCGCCCATCAGGTTGCGAGCGACGCGGTCGGCGACGAAGTCGACGTCCTGCTTGCGCTCGCGGAAATACTCGTCGCTGATCTTGCCGAAGGCGTTGCGGATCCTGCGCGCCGAGCGGCGCACGGCCCACTCGGCGTTCACGTGCTCCACCTCGATCAGCCGCCGCACCTCGGTGATGAAGGCGGGATCCTGGAGCATCAGCCGGTGCGCTTCGAGGATGAGCGTGTGCTCGTCGCCCTGCAGCGCCTCGACCTTCTCCTTCATCTCGGCGAGCTGCTGGTCCGAGCGCTCGAGCGCCGCCCTGAGCCGCGCCAGCTCCGCCTCCTCCTGCCCTGGCGGCAGGTGGTAGCGCGGCGTGCGCAGCCGCCGCCTGTCCAGCAGGAAGGCGGACCCCACCGTCACGCCGCCGGAGGCGCCGATCCCGGTGAGGACGATGGCGGATCGATTGCTCAAGGTTCGCGTTCCATCCTATCCGACCACGGCGGCCGGTGATCCAGTTGCTTGCTGCGGGGCCCCTGGCGGTCAGCCCCTGTCCTCGCCGAAGCCGTCCTCCACCAGGGCGCCGATCGCAGCGAGCGCCTCGTCGGCATCCTCGCCCTCGGTGCTGACGGTGATCTGCGTGCCCTGGGCTGCTGCAAGCATCAACACCCCCATGATGCTCTTGCCATTCACCTGCTGGCCCTCGCGCTCCACGTGGATGTCGGCGCGGAACTTCGCAGCGGTCTGCACCAGCTTCGCTGCTGCGCGCGCGTGGAGGCCCAGCTTGTTGACGATGGTGAACGTGCGTTCGGCGGTCTTCATCAGTCGGGTCACCATCCGGCGCCGAGCAGCGCCAACACGAGTCCAATTCCGATGGCCACGAGGCCGGCCCACAACGATCCCCTGCGGGCGAGCAGCGCCCAGGTGCCCAGGAAGACGAGCAGCGAGACGCCGCCGATCACCGCGAGCCAGACGGCGCCATCCACCGGCAGGCCGGGGCCGGTGACGAGGAAGGCGCCCACCACCACCGCGACGCCGCCGCCGACGGCGCTCACCCGGCGCAGCCGCGCGCCCCACTTCGGCAGCGAGGCCCGCGCCACCCGCTCCACCACGCGATCGCCGCGGCGGTAGCCCTCGAGGAAGAGCGAGAGGCGGAAGGCGACGTGCGGCACGTTGTAGAGGGCGAGGAAGGCGGCCACCGCCCAGAGCCCGATCCACGGCGCCAGCAGCGCCGCGATCATGCCGGCGAAGGGGCGCAGCGAGAGCCAGAAGAAGGAGTCGCCCACCGCGGCGAAGGGCCCCATCAGCGCGCTCTTGAAACGCTCCACGGCTTCGGGCGGTTCCTCGCCCCGCGCCACCCGCTCCTCGTGAAAGAGGGCGCCGCCGAGGATCGCCGAGGCGAGATAGGGGTGGGTGTTGAAGAAGGCGAGGTGCCGGGCGGCGGCACGGGCCCTGCTCGCCTCGTCGGGATAGAGCGCCTTGAGGCCGGGCCAGATCGCGTAGGCGAAGCCGAGGTTCTGCATGCCGCGCCGGTTCCACGTCGCCTGCAGGAGCAGGCTGCGCAGGAAGATGCGGAGGAGCACGGCCTTGCCGAGGCGGACGCGCTCGACGGTGGCGCTGTGCTGTGCCTCGGCGCGCTCCATCAGCCGATCACCCCCACCCAGCCGAACCACGAGGCGGCGGCCCAGAGGGCGATGGCGCCTGCAGCGCCGGCGGCGGCGAGGCCGAGGCCCCGGGGCAGGCGCGCCGCGCGCACCGCCGCAGCGCCGCCGACGGCCCAGAGCAGCATCCAGCCGATCTCGAAGCCGGCGAGGCTCCAATCCGGCAGGCGGTTCTGCGCGAGGCGGAGGAGCGGCCCCACCACGCCGCCGGCGACCAGCACCAGGGCGAAGCTGGTGACGAAGGGGCGCCAGAGGCCGAGCAGGTGGAGGCGGAAGGCGCGGCGCGGCAGGCTCTCGCCCAGCGCGACGGCAGCGTGGGCGACGAGGTTTTCGTTGGCCCGCTCGCCGACGCCCTCGAGGCGCCTGCCGATCACGGCCACGGGGCCGAAGACGACGAAGGCCATCGCCGCGGTGGCGCCGGGAAAGTCGGTGAGCCAGCCGCCGGCGGCGACCGCGGCGGCGGTGATCGCGGCGGTGGCAGCGGTCTCGTGGGGCGGGAGCGCAGCGCCCAGGTTGGCGGCGCCGATCCAGATGAGCTCGAGGGGCGCGCCCACGTAGAGGCCGGCGAGCGGATCGCCCAGCGCCCAGCCGACGAGGGGCGCCACCACGATCGGCCGCGAGAGCTGTGCCTGGAGGAGTCCCTTGCGCTCCACCGCCGCCAGTCCCGCCACCAGGGCAGCCAGGAGCAGCTGGGCGACCTGGGTCACGACGCCGCCCGGTAGCGGGCCCGCAGCTCCTCGAGCCCGACCCTGTGGTCGGTGGGGACGGCGCGCGCCTCGATCTCGGTGCCGCCGGCGGCGATCCGGCCGAGCGCCTCCACCTCGTCCTCCGCGAGGAAGACCGAGGCCGAGATCGCCTTGCGCCCCTCGCCGAAGTGGACGTTGCCGAGGTTGAGGACGGCGATCGGGGTCTGGCCCACCACCGCCTCCGCGTTGGCCACGTCGCGGACGAGGACGAGGATCCGCTTGGACGAGCGGGCGAGCGCCGGCAGATCCGCCTGCGCGCGGGGCACGATCTCCGCCTCGAGATGCGGGGGAAGCGCCATGGTCATCGCCGCCTGGATCAGCGGCGACGCGGCGGCGTCGTCGTCGACGACCACCACCTTGTCGACCTTGAGATGCGGGATCCAGGTGGAGACCACCTGCCCGTGGATCAATCGGTTGTCGACACGGACGAGGGCGATCATGGCTTCGACGCCCTTTCGCAGGGAGGCTCTAGCCCCGGGCGACCTGGCAGCGGGACCGGAGGAGCTCGCTGGCGTTGGTGATGTTCTGGCGACCGTACTGCACCAGGTTCTCGGCCACCTGCTTGGGGTTCTGCCCTTCCAGACGGCTGGTAGCAAGCCGCAAGAGCATCGGAAGGTTCACCCCGGTGACCACTTCGAGCTGGCCGGCGCCGAGCAGCTGCAGGCAGCAGTTGGACGGCGTGCCGCCGAAGATGTCCGCGAGCACGACCACGCCGGAGCCGGTGTCGACCGCCTTGATCGCGTCGACGATCTTGCCCTGCCCGCACTCCATGCCTTCGTGGGCGAGCAGATTCACGACCTGCAGGTTCTCGAGCCGGCCCACGATCCCTTCGGCGGCTGCGACCAGCGCTTCCGCCATCTTTCCGTGTGCAGCGACGACGACGCCCACCATGGTCCAGCTCCGTAGGGCAGGCAGTGCAACCGCCAACCCCGGTTCCTTGCGCCTACCCCCCGGATCGGCACGCCCGAATTACCATAACAACCGGACCGCCCGGAACAGATCCCTTGCCCGAGCGATCTATCCGACCGTTGCCCGATGGGAAAGATTCTCGAGGCGTGCCGGCGCTTCGGGCCCTGGCGGGGCGGGTCACTCCTTCTCGATGTCCCGATCCCAGACCCGCACCAGGGCCTCGTCGCCCTGCAGCCGCTCGGCGAGGGCGCGGACGAAGGCCACGCTCCGATGCTTGCCCCCCGTGCAGCCGATCGCGACGGTGAGGTAGCTCTTCCCCTCCTTGCGGTACTTCGGGAGGAGGAACTGCACCATGTCCGCCACGCGGTCGAGGAAGCCCTGGGCCTCCTCGCGGTCGAGCACGTAGCTGGCCACGTCCGCCTCGCGGCCGGTGCGGTGCCGCATCCCCTCGACGAAGTAGGGGTTGGGGAGGAAGCGCACGTCCACCACGAGGTCCGCCTGCGGGGGCAGGCCGTAGCGGTAGCCGAAGGAGAGGACCGAGACGTTGAGCTGGGTGCCGGCGACGTCGGCGAAGCGCGCCTGGACCATGCGCTTGAGCTCGTGGACCGTGACCGCCGAGGTCTCGATCACCTCGTCGGCGAGGTTGCGGAGGTCCTTGAGCCGGCGCCGCTCCTCGGCGATGCCCGCCGGGACCGAGCCGTCCGGCGAGAGCGGGTGGCGGCGGCGGGTCTCGGAGAAGCGGCGGATGAGCGCGTCGTCCGAGGCGTCGAGGAAGAGGACCTCGACCTTCACGCCCTGCGCCCGCAGGTCGTGGACCGCGCGGGGCGAGAGCTCGAGGTAGCGCGACTCGCGGGCATCGGTGACCACCGCGATCCGCTGCATGTCGCCGGCGTGCGAGGCGAGTTCGAGGAGCTTGGGCAGGAGCGGCACCGGGAGGTTGTCGATGCAGAACCAGCCCGCGTCCTCCAGGGCGCGGATGGTCGTCGACTTGCCGCTGCCGCTCATGCCGGTGATGAGGAGGACGCGCGGGTTGCTGCTGCTGGTGGCGGTGGCGGAGCTCATTCGACCTCGTCCCCCAGCAGACGCCGGGTACGCACTTCCGCGATCTCGCGGTTGAGCTGATCCTGGAAGGCCTGTGCCGAGTGGTGGCCCTGGAATTTGAGGAGCTGGTTCCGGGCGGCGACTTCGATGATCGTGGTGATGTTCCGGCCGGGGCGGACGGGGACGGTGATCAGCGGGATCTCCACGTCGAGGATGGTGGAGTAGCGCTCCTCGATGCCGAGGCGGTCGTACTCCATCACCGGATCCCACTCGACCAGCTCGACCACGAGCTCGACCTTCTTGCGGTCGCGGACCGCGGCGACGCCGAAGAGGTCCTTGATGTTGATGATCCCGAGGCCGCGGATCTCCATGTGGTGCTTGATGATCGCCGAGCCCGAGCCGTAGACCGCATCGAGCTTCTTGCGCTTGATGTCGACGATGTCGTCGGCGACGAGGCGGTGGCCGCGCATCACCAGATCGAGGGCGCACTCGCTCTTGCCGATGCCGCTCTTGCCGAGGAGGAGGATCCCCACGCCGAAGACGTCCATGAGGACGCCGTGCATCGAGGCCTGCGCGGTGAGGGCGTCGGCGAGGAAGTCCTGCACCCGGACGATGAAGGTCGAGGAGAGGAGCGTCGTCCGCATCAGCGGCACGCCGTTCCGCTCCGCCGCCCGCACCATGCATTCGGGGATGGGCAGGCCCTTGGTCACCGCGACGCAGGCGAGGGGCTGCGCGAAGAAGCCGTCGGCGATCTCCACCTGGCGGCTCGCCGAGAGGCCCCCGAAGAACTCGAGCTCGGTGTTGCCGAAGACTTCGATTCGCTCGGGGTGAATGTGCTTGAAGAAGCCGGCGAGGGCCAGGCCGTGCTTCTGCACCCGGTTGTGCGTGATCTTGCGGTCCAGGCCTGCGGCGCCGGCGATGAGCTCGAGCTTCAGGTCGTCGCCGCCCTCGTCGAGGAGCCTGCCCACCTTGATCCAGTTCACTGCGCCTCCCTTTCACGTCTCGGCCAATCGAGTCAAGTGTCGCACAGCGTGTGAGAGGCCGGCAGTTCGTGCCGCCATCGGGCAACCGGCCGATTGAGCGCACGTGGGGGGCCATGCTACAGCAGGTGCAAATTGCACAACCGCTGCCGAGGTGGAGAGATGCGCCGATTCGTGCAGGTCCTGTTCGGCCTCGGGTTCGCCGGTTCCGTCGTGCTCGGGACCGGATGCCTCGACGACATTCCGAGCGATTGCCAGACCGACGCGGATTGCGGCCCGGGGGCGCGCTGCGTGCTCGACGGGGTGAAGATCTGCGTGGCCGACGGGGCCGGGGGGGCGGGCGGCACGGGCGGCAGCGGCGGCACGGGCGGTACGGGTGGAGCGGGCGGCACCGGTGGCAGCGGCGGCGCGGTGATGCCGATCGGCGTGCCGGTGGGGGTGGACGTCTTCGCCGATGCGGGCCTGGCGGCGTTCCTCGCGGCGAACGAGCGGCAGGTGCGCGAGATCACGGTGCGCGTGCGGGTCGGCGACGGGGAGCCGGTGGAGCAGGTCTTCGCGGATCCGCCCTTCGAGAGCTACGTGCTCCAGGGGCAGGAGGGCGGGGATCCGCTGCGCTTCGTGGTCGATGCCGAGGCGGCCGAGGGCCGGGCGGCGGTGTTCGCGGTGGAGGTCGAAGCCCGGGCGCTGCTGGCGGATGGCGCGCTGGCGCCGTTTGCGGTGGCGAGCGGGACGGTCGAAGTCGAGGCGGTCGACGGGGAGATCGTCGAGGCGGTCGTCGTGGCGGCGCTGGTGACGGCGTTCGATTACGACGGTGACGAGGCGGCGGATGGCCTCGACTGCGCGCCGGACGACGCGGCGGTGTACCCGGGGGCGCTGGATATTTGTGATGGGGTGGATGCGGATTGCGCGCCCAATGGCGTCTGCATTGTGATGTTGCCGGAGGGCAACCTGGTCACCTCGTTGGACTGCGAGGGCGGCGTCTGCGTCGCAGCAGTTGACTCGCCCGAGGCGGCCGGAGCCCTCTACGAGGTTTCGCATCTTGGTTCGACAAGGGTTCTGACCGACTTGACGGTCGACGCTCCGGCGGGTCTCGCGTTCGGCGCAGGTGGCCTCTCCGAGTCGGGACTCTACCTCGTCGACCGAGTGGCGAATCGCGTGCGCGCGCTTTCCCCAAGCGGAGACAGCAAAGCCGGAGCCATGGTCCCGAGCAGCGTCATGCATGGCGCCGTTGCAATCTCGCACGCCGGTACCGCGGGCTTTGTCCCCTATAGAGATGTGGTGGGTGCGGAGTTCTTCTCACCCTCTGGCATTGGAGGCGGCCTCGGCGAGGTAAGCTGCAGCCCCATTGCAGCGTGCAAACCGGTCGATCTCTCGATGCTTTCAGATGGTTCGACCGCCCTGAACAGCGGCGCCCTGATTGCGCAAATGGCTGTGCGTCATACTTCTTCCATCGCAAACCCGCAGGCGTACGCGATTTTCGAGGGAGACGATCGCCTCGCTGTCGCGCAGGTCAATCGGAGCAATGGTTCGCTACCTGCCGGCACCTCCGGTCTGCTCGAGGTCGCAGAGGACTCGACGCCAACTGCCCTCGCCCTTTCGCATGATGAATCACTGCTCTACGTTGCGGGCGTGTCTGAGAGCGGCGGATTCCTTGCGACGCTGACTACCGGAAACGACCTTGCGTCGCATGGTGCGCCGCTCGTGACTTCCCTCGGGGAGGGAGCCTGTCCTACGGCAGTGACCGTGGGCACACAGCGGCTCTACGCTCTCGACTGTCGCGGAGAGGTACTTCAGCTCTCGCTGACGGAGGCTGGAGATGCGGAGGATGGCACGCTGGTACGGACGGCGATTCCTCACTGCAGCGTCGGCAAGCCGCTTGGCACCATCCCTCGGACCGCGGACGACCTTCTTGTGATCGGCTGCACTGAAGAGAATCGAATCGCTGTCGTCGGCGCGGACTAATCGCGGAGCGAACGGCGGCCGGCACCCCGGCCGCCCCGCTCACTTCCCCAGCTGCGACTCGACCGAATCCAGCAGCGCCTCGGCGCCGCCGGCGATCTCGGGGAACACGGCCACGGCGCCAGCCGGCTGCGGCTTCCAGCCCCCGGCAAACGACCGCCCCGCGATCTCCTCGAGCTCCACCGCCAGCAGCCGCTCCGCGTCGGACTTCCCGGCCCCGTGCAGCAGCGCCACGATCCGTCCCGGCCCCACCCGCGCGACCACGTCGCTCGTCCGGAACGACTCCATGAGCCGCGCCGCGATCGACATCAGCACCTCGTCCGCAGCCAGCCGCCCGCGCTCCTTGCGCAGGCCGTCCAGCCGCAGGTCGATGCCGAGCAGCGTCACCTGGCGACCCTCGCGGCGGCCGAGCTGGAGCGCCCGCGTCGTCGCCTCGAGCAGATAGCTCCGGTCGAAGAGCCCCGTCACCGGCTCGCGCCCGCGCCGCACCTGCTCCTCGATCCCCGCCCCGGCACGCGCCAGCTGCGCGAGGATGCGCACCACCAGCTCGTCCGGCGGAATCGGCCGGGCGACCCAGTCGTCCACCCCCGCCTCGTAGGCGGCGATCCGCTCCTGCATCGCCCCGAGGCGCGAGAAGATCATCACCGGCACCCGCCGGAAGTTGAGGTCCGCCCGCAGCACGCGGAGCAGGTCGATCCCCTTCGCCTTCGGCAGATCCCCGTCGAGGATCACCAGCGAAGGCGCCGCCCGCTCCAGCGACGCGAAGAACTCCTCGGTCGAGGCGCAGGGCTCCACCGCCACGCCCTTCGGCGCGAGGATCTCCGCCAGCCCCGAGAGGCTCGACCGATCCCCGCCCACCGCGAGCACACTGCCCGTCACCCGCGGCCGCGCGTAGATCCCCGCGATCCGGAAGAGCGACTCCACGTCCGGCGGCGGCGCCACGTAGCCCACCGCCCCGGCGTGCAGCGCGCCGAGCCAATCCTCGAACTGGTCCTTGCTGCCCAGCACCACCACCGGCGCGGTCGTACCGGCGCGCAGCCGCTGGATCGCGCCGGCGATCTCGCCCGCAGCGGCAGCGAGGAAGATCACGTCCGGCCGCAGCTCGATCGCGCTCTTGAGCGCGGCGTCGATGCCGGTCACCGCATCGATCGGCTGGTTCCGCTCCGCAGCGGCGCTCGCGTCGGCGAGGAGCTTCGAATCCGCCTCGTCGACGAGCAGCACCCGGCGCAGCTTGCCGCCGACCTTCCGCTCGAGCGGGATCGGCGCGGAGCCCGCCACCTGCAGCACCTTGTCGGCGAGGGCGTCGACGAGGCCCATCAGCCGCGCCTTGAGCTGCCCGGAACGGTGGAGGTCGTCGTTCTGGAGAATGAGCTCCTCCACCGCGCCGCCGAGGCGCGAGATCTCGGGAAAGCCGAAGGAGGCCCCGGAGCCCCGGAAGCGATGGCCCTCGACCCGGATCATGTGGAGCGCGTCCTCGGCCCCGGGACCCGAGAGCGCGCCCAGCGCGTTGCGCAGCTCGAGCGCCCGCTCCTTGGAGGTGACGAGGTACTCGGCCCGGAGCTGCATCATCTCCGGGCTCTCGCGCTCGTCCTCGTCCGCCGCCTCGGAGAGCGACTCCATGACGAGATCGATCTCGTCGTCGAGGGAGAGCTCCTCCTCCGCGGTCACCGCGGGCTCGGTCTTGAGCAGCTTCTCCACCGCGCCGCGCAGCTGCGGCGGCGTGATCGGCTTGTGGAGGACGAGATCGACGCCGCACTCCTGGGTGAGGAGCTTGTAGCTCTTCATGTCCCGGTAGAAGGCGGAGACGAAGATGATCGGGAGCACGCCCTGCGGGTACTTCTGGCGCAGGCGCCTCGCGAACTCGTCGCCGCGCAGGCCGGGGAGCAGACCGTCGACCAGCACCGCCTTCGGCACCGAGCCGGTGAGCAGCCGCTGCGCCTCCTCGCTGGAGCGCACGCAGACGCACTTCAGCCCGAGCTCGCCGAGGGAGGCCTCCGCGAACCGATGGAAGTTCACATCGTCGTCGACCACGAGGATGCGATCGGACAGGACGCTGCTCGTGCTGGTTGCGGGCTGCACTCTTTCCCCCAAACGCTCCGGGCGGCGCCCCCCGCCACCCGGCCCTGCTAGTACTTCGCGTCCTCGTCGGCGATGAGCCGGAAGATCTCCCGCTCGTCGGATGCCTTCAGGATCGCGTTGCGAAGCTGCGCGTTCTTGAAGAGACGGCTGATCCGCGCCAAAGCCTTCAGGTGGATCCCCGCCGAATTCTCCGGCGCAAAGAGCGCAAAGAACAAGTGGGTGGGCTTGCCGTCGATCGCCTCGAAGTCGACCCCCTCCACCGACCGGCCGAAGGTGCCGGTCAGCGCCGGCAGGCCGGGCAGCTTCCCGTGGGGGATCGCCACGCCTTCGCCGATGCCCGTCGAGCCGAGCTTCTCCCGGTCCTCGAGCACCTCGCGAAGCCGCTCGGCGGTGTACTGGGGATTTCGCGCAGCGAGGGGCCTGCACAGCTCCTCGAGCACGTCCTTCTTCTCCCTCGCATCGAGGGACCCGATCACGGCGTCGGGGCTGAGAAACTCGGTGATCTTCATTTGGACCGCCCTGGAGGAACGACGCTCGGGGCGGCGTCCTACACCCGTGAAGGAGAAGGGATCAAGCCCCGATTCCCCCACCCTAGCCCCGATCCCGGCCACCTGTAAGCGCCCGTTGCAGGGGCGCGTCCATCCATCAATAGAGCTTCTTGCGCTTGCTCGAGGGGAGGATGCCCAGCATCTCCCGGTACTTCGCCACCGTGCGCCGCGCGATCTCGATGCCGCGGTCGTGGAGCAGCTCCACGATCTTCTGATCGGAGTACGGCTTGGACGAATCCTCGGCGGCGCAGATCTTTTTGATCTCGTCCTTCACCGCCTCGCTGGCCACCTCGTCGCCGCCCGTCTTCGCGATGCCCGAGTTGAAGAAATACTTCAGCTCGAAGATCCCCTGCGGCGTGTGCACGTACTTGTTCGTGGTGACGCGGGAGACCGTCGACTCGTGCATCCCGATGTCCTCGGCCACGTCGCGGAGGATGAGGGGCTTGAGGTGCTTGATCCCCTTGTCGAGGAAGTCCTTCTGGAACTTCACGATCGACTCGGTGACCTTGAAGATCGTGCGCTGCCGCTGGTGGATCGAGCGGATCAGCCACTGCGCCGAGCGGAGCTTCTCCTGGATGAAGTCCTTGGCGCCGTTGGCCTTGGCCTCCCCGCTCTTGAGCGCATCGCGGTAGTGCGAGCTGATCTTCAGCTTGGAGAGGCCGTCGTCGTTGACCACGACCACGTACTCGTCGCCGACCTTGTGCACGTAGACGTCGGGGGTGATGTACTGCGCGTCGTCGCTCGCGTACTCGCGGCCCGGCTTCGGGTTCATCTCGGCGATGGTCTTCACCGCCTCGATCACGTCCTCGAGCTCGGCCTTGAGATCGCGGGCGATCGCTTTCAGGTTCCGGGTCTCGAGGTGCTTGAGGTGGTGGCGGATGATCTGCCCCACCAGCGAGTTCTCCTCGCCCCAGTGGCGCGCCTGGATGAGCAGGCACTCCTGCAGGTCGCGGGCACAGACGCCGATCGGCTCGAGCTTCTGCAGCTTCTGCAGCGCCCGGTTGGCGACCGCCAGCGACACGCCCGCCTGCGACGCGGCGAGGATGAGCGGATCGCCCTCGACCTCGATGCGGAAGTAGCCGTCGTCGTCGAGGTTGCCGAGGATGTACTCGGCGACCCGGCCCTCCTCCTCGGTGAAGTCGGCGAGGCGCGCCTGCCCGAGGAGGTGCTCGTCGAGCGTGGTCGAGCGGGTGAGGTTCGCCTCGAAGGAGGGGAGGTCGTCGGAGAGGCCCTTGTTCGAGGTGGTGGGCGGCGCGAGCTGGTAGTTGTTGAGGTAGTTCTCCCAGTCGATCTCGTTGGGCTGGGCGTCGGTGCTCACCTGCGCGGTGGCGTCGCGGGCCACGTTCGGCGGCTCGAGCTGCGCCTCCTCGAAGCGGTCGATGGAGGGCTTCTCCGCCACGGCCTCGATCCGGTCCTGCTCGAGGCTCGAGGTGTTCTCCTCGAGGACGGGGTTCTGCTCGATCTCGTCGCGGATCAGACTCTCCAGCTCCATGCGCGACAGCTGCAGGAGCTTGATCGCCTGCTGCAGCTGCGGCGTCATCACCAGCGACTGCTGCATGCGGAGGTTCTGCTTCAGCTCGAGGCCCATCGCCTACCCTTCTCTCGTCGAAGCCGGTGCTGATGCTTCGAGTCTAGATCCTCGCCCCTCGGGCGACACAAACGAATCCGGGGCCCGCCCTAATCGAGGCGGAAGTTCTCCCCGAGGTACATCGCCCTGGCGCGCTCGGAGGCAGCAACCTGTGCAGGCGTCCCCTCTTCGAGAATCCTCCCGGCGGCGATGATGTACGCGCGGTCACAGATCCCCAGCGTCTCCCGAACGTTGTGGTCGGTGATGAGCACGCCGAGGCCGCGGTGCTTCAGGTCTGCAATCTGCTTCTGGATCTCGCCGACGTTGATCGGATCGACGCCGGCGAAGGGCTCGTCGAAGAGGATGTAGGTCGGCCGCGGGATGAGGGACCGCGCGATCTCACAGCGCCGCCGCTCGCCGCCGGAGAGCGTCTCGCCGTTGGAGTCGGCGACCTTCTGCAGGCCGAACTCGGCGATGAGCTCGTCGCAGCGCTCGCGCATCTCGGCGCGGGTGAGCTTCTGCCCCTCGAGCACCGCCATGAAGTTCTCGCGCACGGTGAGCTTGCGGAAGATCGAGGCGTCCTGCGGCAGGTAGCCGATCCCGGCGCGGGCGCGCTTGAACATCGGCATCCCGGTGAGGTCGGCTTGCCCAAGCTGCACCCGGCCCGCGTCGGGCCGCACCATGCCCACCACCATGTTGAAGGTGGTCGACTTGCCGGCGCCGTTGGGACCGAGCAGGCCCACCACCTCGCCGGTGCGGATGGAGAGGTTCACGCCGTCGACGACGCGGCGGCCACGGTAGACCTTGGCCAATCCCTCGGCGACGAGGGGCGGCGCCTGCACGGCGACAGGCTTCGGCTGCATGTGGGCGGCGACGCTCACGGCGACCTCCCGGGAAGTGCCGCGCCCAGGGGGAAGACGGCGCGGGGCTTTTCGACCTCGACCCGATCCTGGCCGAGCAGGAAGGTGACCTTCGTGCCGGTGAGCGAGGAGGCGCCTTCGGTGATCTGCGGCTCGCCCTGCAGGACGAGGGTGCGGGCGCCGGCGGTGAAGACGGCGCGCTTGGCCTGGCCCCTGCGATCGCGCTGGCGCACGGTGACGTCGCCGCCCGAGGTCATCGCGCCTGCGAGCTGGCCCTCGTCGTCGTAGCTGGCGGTGAGGCGCGGGGCGCGGAGGACGAGGTCGCCGCGGGTGGCGGTGACGCCGCCGCTGAAGACGGTGCGCTGGCCAGCGAAGTCGTGGGTCACGGTGGCGGCGCTGACGCGCAGGGGGCCGCGGCCCGCGGCGCCGGGGAGGTTCGGGGCCTCGGCTGCGGGGAGCTCGCCCTGGACGTTGGTGAGCTCGGCCTTCGCCAGGTTGGCGTCGTAGATCAGCCGCTCGCCGACGAGGCGCCGGTCGCCCTCGGTGAGGGTCGGCTCGCCTTCGAGGGTGAGCAGGCCGGTCGCGTTGTCGAAGACGCCGCGCTGCGCGGTCATCCGGCGCTCGCCCTGGTTGGCGGTGATCGCGCCCACGCAGGTGACCTCACGGACCTGCGACTGGGCGTCGTAGGTGGCCACCACCTCGGGGCACTCGAGGGTGAGATCGCCGCGGGTGGCGACCACGCCGCCGGCGAAGACGGCGCGGCGCTTGCCGTGCTCCACGGTGAGGGTCTCGGAGCGGATGTCGATCGGTGCCGGGGACTTCGCCGCCGGGGCTGCGGCGAGGGCGGCGGCGAGGAGCAGGCTCTTCATTCGGCCACCTCGGCTGCGGCACGGGCGGTGTCCGGCTCGGTGTGGATCTTCACGTTGCCCTTCAGGTCGAGCCGCTGGCCCGGCACCTGGAAGCGGAAGCCGTCGGCGCTGGCGCGGTAGCCGGGGCCCTGGACCTCGAGGGGCTCGTCGCCCTCGAAGGTCTCGGTGGTCCCGTCCCAGGTGGCGGCCTCGGTGCTGCCGAAGTCGCCCACGCCGGTGCGCAGGGTGAGCCCGCCCTCGAGGCTCGCGCCCTTGCCCTTGAGATCCGCGCTGCCCCGGGCTGCCTCGAGATGGGCGCCGCCCCGCTTCATCCCTTCGGTGGGGGGCGTGTCCACGGAGAGCGAATGGGCGTCGAGGCGGCCGCCCTTGCGGTCGTAGATCACCTCGTCCGCCTGGGCCACCCGCACGGTGCCGTCGGCCGCGTAGTGGCGGAGGGTGACCTCGTCCAAGACGATGGCCGGGGGCTTGCCGCCTTCGGGCTTCTCCACGCCGCAGGCTGCCAGCAGCCCGGAGGCGGCAAAGCTCGCAAGGATTGCGCCAAGCCCGGCAAGGGTGCGCTTTTTCGTGATTTTTGGGCGCAAGGGCTCGCTCATTCGCCTGAAACGGTAGCACCCGACCCCTTGGTCGTAAAGGCCAGTGGGGCAAGGGGGCACGGAGTTTGCTAAGCAACCGCGGAGGATCCCGCGCAATTCGCGGGCCATCCGATTTGGGTTGCCTTCAGGCGAGGGGCGGGCGGGTCTTCCAGCGGCGGTGCATCCAGACCCATTCATGGGGGACGCGGCGGATGTCGGCCTCGATGGCGGCGGTCATCGCGGCGGTGAGGGCCACGGTGTCGGCCTCGGCGTCTTCGCCCGGCGTGAAGGGAACCCGGCGGGCCTCGACCCGATGCCCGCCTTCGGGTTTGCGGTGGATGAAGACGGCCACCACCGGGGCGCCGGTGCGCAGGGCGAGGTCGGCGGCGGCTCTGGGGGTGAAGGCAAGCTCCCCGAAGAAGGGGACGAAGACGCCCTGCACCTTCGTGTCCTGGTCGATGAGCATCGCCAGGAGCGCGTTCTCCCGGAAGGCGCGGAGGAGCTTGCGGGTCGAGCCCTCGGCGCCGCGCCAGATGGTGCGGCCGGGGCCGCGCAGGCCCTCGATGATCGCGGTCACCCGGGGGTCGGGCTGCTCCTTGCCCACCGCGTAGGCACGCCAGCCGGTGTGGACGAAGCGGCGGAAGAGGAGCTCCCAGTTGCCGATGTGGCCGGTGACGGCGATGGCGCCGTTGCCGGTGAGGGCGCCTTCCAGGGCGGCGTGGGCTTCGGGGGTGACCTCGACGTAGGTGCCGGGATCGATCTTGGCGATGAGGGCGATCTCGGCGCCGAGCATGCCGAGGTGGCGGAACATCGCGTGGGCGATGGCCTCGCGCTCGTGCGCCTGCTTGTCGGGGAAGGCTTTGGCGAGGTGGGCGAGCGCGAGGCCGCGGTCGCGGGAGAAGAGGTGGTAGGCGAGGCCGCCGAGGGCGCGGCCGATGGCGAGACCCCAGGCGAGCGGCAGCAGCTGCACCAGGCCGAGGAGCGCGCGCACCGCGTGGTAGCGCAGGGCGCGCTTTACGCGCTTGCGCAGGGGCGGGGCCGCTGGGGCGGGGGGTGCGGAGGCTGGGGCTACCACGCGGCGCACCGTAGTGGAGCGGGCGGTGGCGGGCAACAGGCGGGCGGGCTTATGGACCGCCGCCGTGTTATTTAATCTTTGCGCCTAAATCTTAATAGCGCCGTGCCGAACTAAGAAGAGCTTATTAAAGCGTGTTGACAGTTTCAGGCTGCCAACACCGCCCTCCTCGGGCGTCGGGCCGAAGCCCTTTCTGCTTCAACGAGGACAGTTCCACGCGTGGGACGAGCCCACGCGCCAGCGCTCTCCTCTCGGCAAACGTTTTTCGTCTCCGCCTGCTTGGCGGCGACGGGAGGCCACTGCACCCCCGGGTATTGCGCGAGGCACGCGGCCGCATTGGTGTCGCGATCGGCCTCGTGACCGCAAAAACGGCAGCGAAAGGTCCGCTCCGACAGTGGAATCGCTTCGCCTACCTCCGAGCACGCGCTGCAGCGGCGCGTGCTCGGGTAGAAGCGGTTGGCCCGCTGCAAAGCTCCCCCCCGCCACTGCAATTTGTACGTAAGCGCATCGGCAAACTTCGCCCACGAGCTGTCGGCGAGGGAGCGGGCCATGCGGGTCTGCATCAGCCCCGCCGTGGACAGCGTCTCGACCACCAGGTGGCTGTGGGTCTTGGCCAGCCGGCTCGATACGCGGTGCACGAACGCGCGGCGCACGTTCCCGATCCGCTGGTGGAACTTCGATAGGCGCAGCCGTGCACGGTGACGGTTGCGCGAACCCTTCTTCTTGCGGCTCAAGTCGCGGCTCAGCCTGCGGAGCTTCGGTAGTGCACGCCGTAGCGGCCGTGGAGCCTCGATTCGCTCGACCTCGCGTCCCATCCCGTCGGCGAGAACGGCGAATGTCTGCAGCCCACGGTCGATACCGATGGGATTGGCCACCACCTCGTGTCGATTCGCAGGATGCAGCGCTGCCGCCTCGAGGTTGAGGCTTACCGTCCACCGGCCGCCGGTCTCGTGGGAGATGGTGGCGAAGAGGATCTTCGCCCGGCCCCTGGCGATCATGCGGCGCAGCTTCCGTGTGTCCTCACGTACCGCCAGCAAGCCCAGCTTCGGCAGCCGGATGCTGCGCGGAGAGCCAGCGTCGCCGACCTCGACGGCGGATCTCCCGCCGCTCGTCTTGTTCCGGATGCGGAACGCCTGCCGCGCGTCGGAGCGCTTCTTGAACTTCGGGAAGCCGGCCCCCCGACTTCCGTTGGTCCGGCGTGCAGAGAAATTCGCGAGGGCACGCCCCAGATCCACCGCGGCTTCCTCGAAGACCTGCTGGAGCACCTCGCCGCGCCACGCAAGGCCCGGCTTGCCATCTTCGCCCAGGCCCGCCGCGGCCGAGCGCTTCCACTTGTTGATGGAGTTGATCTGATCGAAGCCAGTCCAGGGGACGAAGACGTCTTCTCCGCGCCGTTTCGCCTCGAGCGCATCCTTCACGAGGCGGAGCGCCTGGTTGAAGGCGAAGCGCGCCGCGCCTGCGTGCCGCCACAACGTCTGCTCCTGCGTAGCGGTGGGCAGCAGCGTGAAGCGGAAGGTCGTGTGGCGGAGGGACGTCATGCGGCCCACCCCGAGAGCACGATCATCGAGTCGGCCAGCGCCAACGCTGCAGCGTACGAGGCTGCGGTCTTGTCGTACCGGGTGGCGACCCGGCGGAAGGCCTTCAGGCGCCCGAAGAATCGTTCGATCACATTTCGGAGCGCGTACATCCTCGCCTCGAGGGCTCGCTGGATCTTTCGGTTCGCTAGTGACGGGATGACCGCTGCCATGCCCTGCTCTCTGATGCACGCCAGGAATTCGTCGCTGTCGTAGGCGCGATCGCCGACCACCGCTCGGCCCTGGAGACCAGGCACGAGCCTGGTGGCCTGCGTAACGTCGTTCACCTGGCCCCCAGTCAGCACGAAGCGCACGAGACGCCCTCCGCTCGAAACCACGGCGTGCACTTTGGTCGTGAACCCGCCGCGCGACCGGCCGAGGGCCTCGCTGCTCTGTCCGCTTCGCGCTCCCGCCGCATGCGGATGCGCCTTTACGATTGTGCTGTCGATCAGCAGCAGCTCGTCGACCGCGCGATCCGCTCCAAGCGCCTGGCGTAGCGCCTCCCAACGGCCCGCCGCAGCCCAACGGCGGAAGCGCTGGTACACGGAACCCCACCTGCCGAACGAGGCTGGCAGGTCCCGCCAGGGAGAGCCTGTACGTAGCAACCAGACGACGGCTTCGACGAAGCGTCGGTCGCTTCTTCCTCGCGTGCCCCGACGGTGCAGGGAGGCTACCAGCGGTGCCATGCGCTCCCACTGCTCATTCGAGATCGCGCTTCGGTCGGTCACACCCAAAGCATGGCGGCGCACTGAACGTCCGTCAAGTGCAGCCGTGCGCCCCGATTGAGCCGCCGAAGTGTCGACACGCTCTAGCGTGGAGGCTTCGGAAATGACTCGGGAAACGGGCATTCTCGTTCCGACGGCGACGGCCGGCGAGGCTGTACGGGCGTTCGTCCCCAGCCCGCTTCCCCCCAATCCGCCCCTTTCGCTAACAGGCAGCGATCAGGATCTCCTCGAGCGTGCGAATCGAGCGCTCGGCCGGTTGGACGGATTGTCGATCTTGCTGCCCGATACCTCGCTCTTCATCTACTTCTACGTACGAAAGGAAGCGGTCCTGTCCTCCCAGATCGAGGGCACCCAATCTTCTCTCTCGGATCTCCTTCTTTACGAAAGCGACGAGCTCCGCGGCGTCCCGCTCAGCGACGTTCAGGAAGTATCGAACTACCTTTTCTCGATGGCAGCGGGCGACTGGGCCGCCTGCTGATCACCCTGTTGCTCTGCGCCGAAAGTGCTCTTGGTGAGCCCGTGCTCTATCTGAGCTTGTTCTTCAAGAAGCATCGTTCGACGTACTACGACCTCCTCCAGCGCGTGCGAAACGAAGGCGATTGGGAAAGCTGGGTCCGCTTCTTTCTGCAGGGCGTTCTCGAGACTTCGGACCAGGCGGTCGCGACAGCGCGCCGCATCGTCGAGATGTTCGCAGCGCACCGTAGGACCCTCGAACGCCACGGTAGGGCAGCGGGCTCGGTGCTCCGGCTGCAGGAGGCCTTGCAGCGGCGGCCCGTCGTTACGATCGCCGCAGCGGCGGAGGCGACGTCTCTCTCGGTCCCCGCTGTCACGCAGGCGCTCGAGAAGATGCAGTCGGATCGGCTGGTGACGGAAATCACCGGGCGGAAGCGCGACAAGGTCTTTGTCTATACGCCTTACGTGGCATTGCTTGGCGAGGGTGCGGAGCCGCTCGCGGCAAGCCCCGGCTGATCGACGGATGCGGAAGAGCAAGCCTTCCGCATCCAGGCGGCGGGCTATTTGTCCGGCTTCGCCTCGGCGGCCTCGAGGTCGGCGGTGCGGGCGGTGGCGGGCAACAGGCGGGCGGGCGCGCTCGCGCCCTGCCCCTCTCCGTTGCCCGAACCGTCGCGCCCGTGCGTCAGCGGGCGGCCGGCGAAGTCTCGAGGCGCAGGCCAAGCTCCTTCGCTTCAGCCTGGGCCAGGGCGAAGGCCTCGGGATCCTGCTGCTCGGCCAGGGAGTACCAGACCTTGTCCGTGGGGCGCTCGCCCGCGCGCCAACGCACGATGAAGCCCCGGCGCATCAAGGCGGCGACCTCCTCGGAGAAGAATTTGCCGTACCCCATGCGTCCCCCGCCCACGTCCAGCTTCTCGGTCTCAGCCCAGTCGCGAAGGTTGGGCTGCTGGCGGTCATCCTTCCCGGCATGGAAGAGGCCCTGCTTCGCCGCGGCGCAAGCCCGTGCGAAGCGGAGGATGTCGTGGCGAGTGAGCTTGGGGCGGTTCTCCGGCGGTCGCATTGCCATGCATTGCTCCATTCGTAGACCACGGCCAACCGACCGCGGTTCGTCAGGCAGGCAAGTGCCGCAACGTGGCCCGAAAGTCGAGGCTCACGCGAAGTGGTGATCCCTCCCGGCTGACACGCAGCACCAGGGAGGCCGTCGTCACCGCGGGGCTATTTGGTCGGCTTGGCCTCGGCGGCCTTGAGGTCGGCGCTGCGGGCGGTGTCGGGGTGGCGGGCGTGGATCTCGAGCGCCTCCTCCCAGCGGCCCTGGGCGTGGAGGATCACCTCGACGAGTTCGCGCACGGCGCCGCGGCCGCCGGGGGTGGCGCAGACGTAGTGCACCGCCTCGCGGACCTCGGGGCGGGCGTCGGCGGGGCAGGCGGAGAGGCCGACCTGGGTGAGCACCGGCAGATCGTTGATGTCGTCGCCGATGTAGGCCACCTGCTCGCGGGTGACGCCTGCTGCCGCGAGGATCTGCTCCAGGCCTGCGTTCTTGTCCCGGGCGCCCTGGATGATGTGGGCCACGCCCAGCTCGCGCATACGGGTCTCGACGATCTTCGAGCTGCGGGCGGTGAGGATCGCCGAGGCGATTTTGAGGTGGCGGAGGATGACCAAACCGTGGCCGTCCTTCACGTCGAAGCGCTTCATCACCTCGCCGTCGGGGCCGTAGTAGAGGCCGCCGTCGGTGAGGACGCCGTCGACGTCCATGACGAGGAGCGAGATCCCCTGCGCGCGCTTGTGGAGGCTGGCCATCGGTCGTCCCTTCAGAGGTTGTTGGCGCAGGAGTCGATCACCTGGGTCATCGCCTCCTGCTCCTGGGTGTGGATGCCCTGCGAGCCGGGGGCGGGGAGGATCGAGCGGACGTATGCCACGAGATCCCAGAGGTCGCCTGCGGGAAGTGCGCGCGGGGCCATGGCGGTGCCAGGGAGCCCGAGGGTGATGGTGGCGTAGAGCTCGGCGGGCGCGCGGCTGCGCTTGGGGATCCGCTTGGCGAGATCGGGGGCGGCGGCGCCGGTGTGGCAGGCGGCGCAGCCTTCCGCGGCAAAGAGCTTCCCGCCACGGGTGATGCGGGGCGCGGTGTCGAGGTCCGGGGGCGGCGTGGGCGCGAGGGGCTCAGCATCGCTGCCCGGCTGGAGCGAGCGGACGTAAGCGGCGAGCGCCCAGCGGTCGGCCTCGGGCAGATCGGCGTAGGCGGGCATGCCGGTGCCATGGAGGCCGCGGGTGATGGTGCGGAAGAGGTCGAGCTCGGTGGGCTTCGCGGAGGCAGGCGTGGAGCGGAACTTCACCGGCTGGTCGGCGAGGTTGGCGGGCCGGGGCTCCATCCCGTAGCCGGCGGCGCCGCCCCCGCGGGCGTCGAAGCCGTGGCAGCGGACGCAGGTGGGGCCGAAGAGCTCCTTGCCGCGGGCGAGGCGTTCCTCGTGGCTGCCCGGGGGCGGGCCGGAAGGCTCGCCGTCGAGCTCGGCGCCGCCTGCCCAGGCGCGGAGCAGGGGGAAGTCCTGCGCCGGCGCCTGCGCGAGGGCGAGGGCCCCGGGCAGCAGCAGGGCGCAGAGGAGGAGCAGGCGGACGGGCATGGGGCCGGAGCCTAGCAGGGCGCGGCGCGGGGGCGCACCGCGGAAGCGGCCGGCCGAGCAGGCCCCACGATGTTCGGTGGATCACGCACAGCGAAGTCTTGTGCTAAGAGGGCACACGAGGGCCGTGATGGCCGAGTGGGGACGATTGAGATGCGAGTTGCAGTCATCGGTTCGGGTTACGTGGGTCTCGTCGCAGCGACATGCTTCGCAGAGGGCGGCAACGACGTCGTCTGCGTGGACATCGACAAGGCCAAGATCGACGGGCTCAAGAACGGGATCGTCCCCATCTACGAGCCCGGCCTCGAGGAGATGGTCGAGCGCAACGCCAAGGCGGGCCGCCTCTCCTTCACCACCGATCTCGCCGAGGGCGTGAAGCCCGCCGAGGTGGTCTTCATCGCCGTGGGCACGCCCGAGGGTGAGAACGGCGACGCCGACCTCCAGTACGTGCTCGCCGCCGCCCGCGACATCGGCAAGGTGATCGAGCGCTACACCGTGGTGGTCGACAAGAGCACCGTCCCGGTCGGCACCGCTGACCTCGTCCGCAAGGAGATCGCGGCGGTGACCGACGTCGAGTTCGACGTGGTCTCGAACCCCGAGTTCCTCAAGGAAGGCGCGGCGATCGACGACTTCATGAGCCCCGACCGCGTGGTCATCGGCGCCGAGACCGAGAAGGCCCGGGAGATCATGGGCGAGCTCTACGCGCCCTTCTGCCGCAAGAACGACCGCATCATCTTCATGGACACCCGGTCGGCCGAGCTGACCAAGTACGCCGCCAACGCGATGCTCGCGACCCGCATCTCGTTCATGAACGAGATGGCCCGGCTCTGCGAGCGGGTCGGCGCCGACGTGGAGATGGTCCGCCAGGGGATTGGCAGCGACAGCCGCATCGGGCTATCCTTCCTCTTTGCGGGCGCCTCATTCGGGGGGAGCTGTTTCCCCAAGGATATCAAGGCCTTGTACGGCACGGCCCGCGAGAACGGCCTCGACTTCGAGCTGCTCCGCGCCGTGAACAGCGTCAACGCCGAGCAGAAGCGGATCCTGCTCCAGAAGGCCCTGCGCCACTACGGCACCAACCTCGAGGGCAAGCTCTTCGGCGTGTGGGGCCTGGCGTTCAAGCCCAAGACCGACGACATGCGCGAGGCGCCGTCGATCACGCTGATCGAAGGGCTGCTCGGCAAGGGCGCCCGCGTGGTCGCCCACGATCCGGTGGCGCACGAGTCGGCGCGGAAGATCTTCGGCGACCGCATCGCCTACGCGGACACGCCCTACGGCGCGGTCGAGGGGGTCGACGGGCTCTTCCTCGTCACCGAGTGGAACGAGTTCCGCCGCCCGGACTTCGACCGGATGCAGTCGCTGATGAAGCAGGCGGTGGTCTTCGACGGCCGCAACGTCTTCAACCCGAAGAAGATGCGGGAGCGCGGCTTCAAATACTTCGGCATCGGTCGCGGCAAGGACCAGTAGGCGCCGCGCGAAGCATGACGGAGGCCCGGCGGCGGATGATGCCGACCGGGCCTTCTTCGTTCCTGCCGTTCAGCGCAGCGCGCGGACCGCGGCGATGGTGCGGCCGAGGCCCTGCACCAACGGCACGGCGGGCTCCCAGCCGAGCAGGGTCCGCGCCCGGGTGATGTCGGGGCAGCGGCGCACCGGATCGTCCACCGGCAGGGGCTGCACCTCGATCGGCGAGGAGGAGCCGGTGAGCTCGAGCACCAGCTCGGCGAGCTCCCGCACCGTGAACTCCGCCGGGTTGCCGAGGTTCACCGGGCCGGGGATCTGCCCCTCGTAATCCATGAGGCGCACCAGCCCCTCGACCAGATCGCTCACGTAGCAGAACGAGCGCGTCTGCGAGCCGGCGCCGTAGAGGGTGAGCGCCCTGCCCTCCAGCGCCTGGGCCACGAAGTTCGCGACCACCCGCCCGTCGTCCCGGGCCATGCGCGGCCCGTAGGTATTGAAGATCCGGGCAACCCGCACATCGAGGCCTCTGGTGCGGGCGGTGTCGAAACAGAGCGTCTCGGCGGCGCGCTTGCCCTCGTCGTAGCAGGCCCGCGGGCCGATGGGGTTCACGTGGCCCCAATAATCCTCGCGCTGCGGGTGGACCTGGGGATCCCCGTAGACCTCGCTGGTGGAGGCCTGGACGAAGCGGGCGCCGTTCGCCGCGGCGAGATCGAGCAGGTGCATCGTCCCCAGCACCGAGGTCTTCCAGGTGCGGACCGGATCGGCCTGGTAGCGGGCCGGCGCCGCCGGGCAGGCGAGGTTGAACACGCGATCCACGCCCAGCAGCTCGACCGGCCCGGTCACGTCCCGCTCGAGGAGCTCGAAGCCGGGCAGGCCCTCGAGATGCGCGACGTTCAAGCGCGAGCCGGTGGAGAAGTCGTCGAGGCAGACGACCGCATGGCCGCCTGCGAGCAGCCGCTCGCAGAGGTGCGAGCCGATGAAGCCGGCGCCACCGGCGACGAGGACGAGCATCGCGGAATCAGCCGAGCAGCAGCTGCTGCAGCTTGCCCACGGCTTTGAGCTGCCGGTCGCGCATGTAGTCGTAGGCCGGCACCACCACCGCCGTCTCCAGCAGCTTGCGGCTGGCGAAGGAGAGATCTGGCTGCATCGCCCGGGCCTGGTCCTCCACCTCGGGGTGGTAGTGGACCAGGATCTCCAGCGCCGCCCAGAGCGCCCGCTCCGCGCCGAACGCCTTCGCCCGCTCCTTCACCACCTTCGGATCGATCGCCGCCCCGGGCCCGCCCCGGAACGCCATCGGCGACTCGCCCTTCACCATCTCCCGCAGGTCGATGAGCTGCACCAGCGGCACCGCGAAGCCGTGGCGCGCGAGGGTGAGCGCATGGACCACGAGCGCATCCTCCGCAGCCAGCCTGGTGACCGACGCGCCATAGGCCTTCGCCGCCACCGCCCGCTCGAAGAGGCCGGGCATCGCCTTCTCGTTGGGCAGAATCGAGGTGAAGAGCTTGGTGTAGAAGCGCTCGTTGAAGAGCGTCACCGCAGGCGCTTCCGGATCCGGTTCGTCCGGCTCCACGTCGACGAAGCGCTCCTCGCGCATCGCCTCCATGATCATCGGCACGTCCTCCCGGGGCACCAGGAGCTTGAGCTCCGGCACCGGCCGGAAAGCGATGTGGGGGTAGAGGTTCTCGGCGAAGGCCGCCCCGTCGAGCATCGCCACCTGCACGCCCAGGCTGCCCACCAGGTTCTTGAGCATCACGAATTTGAAGACGTTGTCGCTCGAGATCCCCTGGAAGAAGCCGAGGAGCATCTCCTTGGCGAAATCGGGGCAGTCCGTCTCCGGCATCCGGTAGTTCAGGTTGTAGGCGGCGATCGGCGCGAGGCCGTGGTGCGCCAGCACCTGCACCGCTTCGTCCCAGTCGGGCGGGGCGTCGATGTGCTTGGGTGGATCGAAGCGGGTGACGTCGGCGAGCCAGGCGGCGGAGGGGAGTTCGGCCATGCGGCGTCTTATAGCCACCACAAGGCCCCTCTGCCCACGAAGTTGCACCCCGTAAGAAGAACCGCTACAGAGCGCCCCCACGGGCCAGAAGCCGCCTCTCGGGTCAAGCAGGACCCGCCGGCGCCGGCCCTCGGGTGGGGAACCGACTGTAAAGCGGCGAAACTCTTCGTGTATTGAACAGAAGGGCCCCTCCGTTTAGACTCCGCGCCGATGCCAGGGGCATCGGGTGCAAGGACGTGCAATGAGAGCAGCAGAGCCGCAGTTCGAAGAGGCCCAGCAGCAGGGCGGGCCCGAATTCGAGATCGATCTTCGCGAGCACCTGAAGATCCTGCGGAAGCGCCTCTGGCTCATCGTCGGCGTGGCGGCCTCCGTGGTGGCGATCGGCGCCGTCTACCTGCTGCTCGCGCCCCGGGTCTACCGGGCCGAGGCCTCGATCATCATCGAGGCCTCCGGCGGCCGGATCCTCGGCGACAAGACCGAGGCGGTCGACTTCGGCCCCACCGACTACTGGTCGAACAAGGAGTACTTCGAGACCCAGTACAAGGTGCTGGCGTCGAAGGAGGTGCTCTCGCGCGTGGTGGAGAAGAAGGGGCTCGCCCGCGACCTCGACTTCCTCGGCGTCGCCGGGATCGAGAACGAGGAAAAGCGCGCCGAGAGACTCGAGGAGATCGACCCGGTCTTCGTCCTCTCGGAAATGATGCGCGTCGAGCCGGTGAAGAACTCCCAGCTCGCCAAGATCGTGGTCGAGGATAGGAACCCCGAGCGCGCCGCCGAGCTCGCCAACGCCATCGTCGAGGCCTACATCGAGGCGGGCCTCGACACCAAGCAGGACGGCACCCGCGCCGCCTCGCAGTGGCTCTCCGATCAGCTCCTGGATCTCAAGGGCAAGCTCGAGCAGTCCGAGGTCGCGCTCTACACCTTCCGCCGGGAGAACGACATCCTCGCCACCTCGATCGAGGACCGCCAGAACATCAACTCGCAGCGCCTCGTGGCGCTGAACGAGTCACTCACCAAGGTGATGGCCCAGCGGGTGGAGCTGCAGAGCGCCCTCGCCGAGGTGGACCGGGTCGAGAAGGGCGCGAAGAAGGATCCCTACTGGGCGCTGGGCCTCGGCCGCGTCGCCACCCACCCCACCATCACCAAACTCCGCGAAGAGGTGGTCAAGCAGGAGAGCGCCCACGCGGGCCTCACCGAGCGCTACCTCGAGAACCACCCGCAGCTCCTCGCCTCGAAGGAAAAGCTCGCCAAGCTGCGCAGTAACCTGGCCGAGGAGCTGAAGAACGTGGTCGCGAGCCTGCGCTCGCAGTACCGCGAGGTGGCCACCACCGAGACCGAGCTCACCGCGCTCATCGACGGCCTGAAGAACGAGGCCTTCGAGATCAACAAGCGCGAGATCGATCAGCGCAAGCTCGAGCGCGAGACCGAGAACAACCGCCGCCTCTACGACCTGGTCCTCTCCCGGCTCAAGGACTCGGACCTGGCGGTGATGCTCAAGAACAACAACGTCCGCCTCCTCGACAAGGCGACCACGCCCGACAAGCCGGTGAAGCCCCGCCCTGCCCTGGTGGCGGCGCTCTCGCTTTTGCTCGGCGCCCTGGGCGGCGTCGGCCTCGCCTACCTCGTCGAGATGCTCGACAACACGCTCAAGCAGGAAGACGACATCGAGAGCGTGCTCCAGCTCCCCTTCCTCGGCCTGGTGCCCTCCGTCGCCCTGGCCAACGCCAAGGCCGACGACCGCAGCGTCGATCACGAGCGCGATCTCTTCGCCGCCCGCAACACCCGCTCCTCGCAGGCCGAGGCCTTCCGCGCCATCCGCACCAACCTGCTCTTCATGTCCACCGCCCGGAAGGTGAAGCGGGTGATGGTCACCTCCTCGGCGCCGCAGGAGGGCAAGTCGATGACCGCCATCGGCATCGGCTCGGCGATGGCCTCTGCGGGCAACCGCGTGCTCCTCGTCGACACCGACATGCGCCGCCCGCGCCTGCACCGCTCGATGGGCGTGGCCAACGAGGTGGGGATCTCCACGGTGCTCCTCGGCGAGACCGCCGTGCAGGACGCGGTGAAGAACACCGAGGTGAACGGCCTCTACCTGATGCCCTGCGGCCCGGTGCCCCCGAACCCGGCGGAGCTCCTCCATTCGGAGAAGTTCCAGGCGCTCCTCGACCAGCTGGGCGAGCAGTTCGACCTGGTGATCCTCGACTCGCCGCCGGTGCTGGCAGCAGCCGACGCGGCGGTGCTCTCCACCGTGGTCGACGGGGTGATCTTCGTCACCCGCTTCAAGAAGACCACCAAGGATCTGGCCAAGCGCATGCTCCGCACCCTGCGCGACATCAACGCGCCGGTGCTGGGCGCGGTGCTCAACGACGTCGATCTGCAGAGCCGGGCCTACGGCTACTCCTCCTACGAGCGTTACGGCTACTACGGCGACACGCCCGCCAACGGCTGATGAGCGACGAGCCCATCGACGAGGCAAGCGAAGAGTACGAGGTGCCGTTCCGCGTGGAGCTGAACTACGCGGGGTGGCGCCTCGACCGCTATCTGGCCGAGAAGATCCGCAGGCTCTCCCGCACCAAGGTGCAGGAGATCATCAAGACCCACCTGGTGCACGACGAGCCGCGCACGCTCAAGGCCTCGACGCAGGTGTGGCCGGGGCTCGAGTTTCGCCTCCGCCGCAGGCGCGACCCCGAGCCCGACGGGCCGCGGGATTTCGGCGTGGTCTACGAGGACGAGGATCTTCTCGTCGTCGACAAGCCGGCGGGCCTCGCCATCCATCCCAGCGCCCGCTACTACCTGAACACGCTGACCACCCTGCTCCGCGAGCGGCAGCCCGAAGGCGAGAAGTGGGACATCGCCCACCGCCTCGACCGGGAGACGAGCGGCATCGTGGTCTGCGGCAAGCGGCCCGAGGTTTCGCGCAAGCTCAAGATGGCCTTCGAGCGGGCGGGCACCATCCGCAAGGAGTACCTGGCGATCGTGCACGGGTGGCCGGCTGCCGACCGCGAGATCGATCTGCCCCTGGCGCTCCTCGATCACCCGCTGCGGGTGAAGATGGGCGTGGTGCCGGAGCCGGAGGGAAAGCCCTCGCTCACCGGGATGAAGGTGGAGGGGCGCTTCCGTGTGGAGGGGTTGCCGTGGCGAGGGCCGGAGCTGGCGCTGGTGCGCTGCTTTCCCCGCACCGGACGCCAGCACCAGATCCGCGTGCACCTGGCGGCGGTGGGCCACCCGATCGTCGGCGACAAGATCTACGGCCCCTCCGACCGCTACTTCGCCGACTTCGCCGACGGCGTGCTCGCCGACGAGGCCCGCGCCGAGCTGGTGCTCCCGCGCCACGCGCTCCACGCAGCGGCGATCACCCTGCCCCACCCGCGGGACGGCAGAGCCCTGCGTGTGGAGGCGCCCCTGCCCGCCGACATGGCCGCCCTGGCGAACGGCATTCGAAACGAGGCGGGAAACCCCGCCGCTTAGAGGAACGACATGGCCCACTACCTCGTCACCGGCGCAGCCGGCTTCATTGGCAGCCACCTCGTCGATCGCCTTCTGCGCGAAGGCCACGAGATCACCGCCGTCGACAACTTCGACCCCTTCTACGATCCAGCGATCAAGCGGGCCTTCGTCGCAGCGCATGGCAAAAGCGCCAACTACCGCCTCCACGAGCTCGACATCCGCGACCTCGATGGAATGCGGAGCCAGCTCCCCACCGAGTACGACGCGATCGTCCACCTGGCCGCCCGGGCCGGCGTGCGCCCCTCCATCCTGGATCCGGTCGGCTACCAGGAGGTGAACGTACGCGGCACCCAGAACCTGCTCGAGCTCGCCCGTGAGTGGGGCGTGAAGCAGTTCGTCTTCGCCTCCTCCAGCAGCGTCTACGGGATCAATCCCCGTGTGCCCTGGCGTGAGGACGACCACGACCTGCGCCCGATCAGCCCCTACGCGAGCACGAAGCTGAGCGGCGAGCTCCTCGGCCACGTCTACAGCCACCTCTATGGCATGCGCTTCGTCGGCCTGCGCTTCTTCACTGTCTACGGCCCGCGGCAGCGCCCGGATCTCGCCATCCACAAATTCGCCCGGCTGATGCGCGCCGGAAAGCCGCTGCCCTTCTTCGGCGATGGCAGCACCCGGCGCGACTACAGCTACGTCGACGACATCGTCGAGGGCATCGTCCGCTCCATCCACTATGACCGCTCGCTCTTCGAGGTGATCAACCTCGGCAACGACCGCACGATCACCCTGCGGGAGCTCATCGCCATCCTCGAGGACGAGCTGGGCGTGAAGGCGGAGCTGAACCGCCTCCCCAATCAGCCCGGCGACGTGCCCCAGACCTGGGCGAGCATGGAGCGCTGCAACGAGCTCCTGGGGACGCTTCCCCGGACGGATTTTCGCGAAGGGATCCGGCGCTTTGGAAGCTGGCTCCGCGAGCAGGCGTGACGGCGATGGGCGGACGCCTGTCTGCCCATTGCAGAACAGTCGCGCGAGGAGTAGATCGCGCCCCCTATGGCAATCCGCAGGGCCCGCGTCGAGGACGTGAAGCAGATCTACGAGATCATCCGCTCGAACCCGCGCGAGGTGGTCCCCCGCTCGTTCCCCGACATCCTCACCCAGATCGACCGCTTCTACGTCGACGCTGATCCCGAGCAGCCCTCCGTGCTGCGGGGCGTGGCCTCCTGGAAGGTGCTGCCCGAGCAGACCGACATCGAGAATCCCGAGCTCTGGATCGAGGTGATCAGCCTCTCGGTGCGCGCGGAGTACCAGAAGCTTGGCATCGGCTCAGGCCTCGTGAAGCACATGCTCCGCAAGCTCCGGGCCCTCGATCCCGACAAGATCATCTGCCTTACCTTCTCCCCCCCCTTCTTCACCAAGTTGGGGTTCGTGGAGATTCCGAAGGCAAAGATCCTCTCGAAGATCTATACCGGCTGCATCAACTGCACCCGCTACCCCGGACCGACCAACTGTCCCGAGGTGGCGATGGAGTACGTCTGGAAGCGGCGGCGGCCCCGGAAGGCCAAGCTGCCGCTCGCGCCGGTCTAGAAGGGGCTCACGTCATGAAGCGCGCTCTCGTCCTCGCCGCAGCTCTCGTTGGCCCTCTGCTCCTGGGCGGGTGCACCACGCCCTGTGAGGACCTGGCAGCCGAGATCTGCGCCTGCGAGGACAGCCGCTCCGCCGAGGACGCCTGCGAGCGCCGGGCGAAGCAGCAGAGCGACGTCGACGAGCCCAGCCAGGCCGAGCAGGACCGCTGCGAGGCCCTGCTCGAGAGCTGCGACTGCAACGAGCTCGATACGGCGGCGGGCAAGCGGGCTTGCGGGTTGGCCGAGTAGGCAACCCGGGCCAAATCGCGATCGCTCAGGCGCCGGGGGGCTGTTCGACGCTGGCAGCATTCGCGATTTCGCTCGGCTGCTGACCCTGTGGCTGAAGTGGCAGGGAGCCCGGCGACACGCGAATAACGCGCCGTCCGACCGACTCCCAGGGGCCACTCTCGTCAGCCGCTTTCTGAATCGAAAGGAGGTGGTCGCCGAAGCTGTTGAAGCGCACGCCCCACAACATGTGCAGGCTGCGGTGCGCTACAGGTGCCTCGGGACCAGCGGCACCAATGGAAATGCTGATAGCATTCGAGACGAGCATCTGGCTGCCGTCTGGCTCGACGATCTCGACGCGCTCAAGGAACCGCTCATCCTCGTCGCCGGGCTCGTACACGCTCAAGACGGCGAGCTTTGCCAGGCCCGCGGGTACCCGCGGCGCAAAGACCGTTTCGAGCATATTGAAGGCCGTCCAGCGATTCGAGAAAGCATCGAGCGCTGCTGATTCTGCGAGAATCGTGGCAACGAGGCGGGATCGCATCACGCTGCCCAAGCGAGGTCAGAGTCGCCTGCCCGGGCCTCGCAGGATGCGCGATCGGGCGAGCGCACCGCCGCCAGTGCCGCAATCTCAGTCAGCCAACGATGTACGGCGGCATAGCGCGCACTCAGGGCGACGAAGAGCGTGCGGGTCTCCACCAGCCGGTCGGCCAGGTCTCGGCGCTTGCTCGCGATTGCCGACGCGGTTGCCTCCTCCTCATCGACGAGTAGGAGCCGCAACTGTGTGGCTGCGTCGCTTCGCTCTTCTCCGTCGAGGAGCTCCCATTCGGAGAGCAGCGCTGGGAGCTCGTGACGAACCGCACGCTCGAACTCGATGACGAAGCTGGCGATCTCGCTAACGTTCATTTGCTGCCTCATCAACGGAGGGGAACCGGCCGAGCATTCCTCCACTGCCTAACGAAATGCTCGCGGCTCCTCCAAGGAACAACGTACCCCGTGGCAAGGTGCGCCCTTTTCGCATCGTAAACCACGAACAAGCAAGCGGCTTCCCGTGGGGGCACCAGGTGAAGCGAGCCGCCCCCGCCCACGGGAACTGGCGTGAGGGTCGCCGCAACCGGAGAGCCCGCCAGATCATCGAAGCCGACCCAAACCTCGGCAAGAGGGTCTTGGACCGCCGCATGGAGGTCGGCAAGATACTGTGCCGGAGAAGTTCCTTGGCGCCACTTTCTCTCCACGATCTTGCCCGCCACGTGTGCCTCGAGACTATTGAGCATGGTCCCTGGCTCGATCCGCTCCTGCGGACTCCCTGGACGGGGCTCTCCAACAATGGAGCGGCGGGGCTTGCTCCAACGCTCGGCAGCCCGCACCTGCGCCGAAAAACGAGCGCAAGCGAGTGCGGAGACGATTGCCTCGCGCTCGCCCTGATCCGCCCGGTCACTGGGATCCCCGGCCAACCTCGTAATGATCTGGTCTACGGTTTCCACTCGAGGCGCCAAGAAGGACCACAGCGGTTGGCTTAACTCAACCGCCTGCGGGCTGGCCGAGTAGGCGCCCCGGGGCGTCCCCTCGATAGGGTGGCACCGAATTGCTCGCCCGGCGGGCGGGCACCACCTTCGTGGGCATGAAGATCGTCCACGTCGTCGGAGCCCGTCCCAACTTCATGAAGGTCGCGCCGCTCATGGCAGCGATCGAGCGTGCGGGGATCGCAGAGCAGATCCTCGTCCACACCGGCCAGCACTACGACGCGTCGATGAGCGACGTGTTCTTCGAGGAGCTCGGCCTGCGCCGGCCCCACGTCTTCCTCGGCGTCGGCGGCGGCACCCCCACCGAGCAGACCGCCCAGGCGATGATCGGCTTCGAGAAGGTGCTGCGCGAGCACCGTCCCGATCTGGTGGTGGTGGTGGGCGACGTGAATTCCACCATCGCCGCGGCGCTCACCGCCACCCAGCAGCACGTGCGGGTGGCGCACGTCGAGGCGGGCTTGCGCTCGAACGACATGTCGATGCCGGAGGAGATCAACCGGGTGCTGACCGACCGGATCAGCGACCTGCTGCTCACGCCCTCCGAGGACGCGAACGAGAACCTCCGGCGCGAGGGCTTGCCCGAGGAGCGGATCCACCTCGTCGGCAACATCATGATCGACACCCTGCTCTCCTGCCTGCCCCGGGCGAAGGTGAGCGGCACGGTGGCAAAGCTCGGCCTTACGCCCGGCAAGTACGCGGTGGCGACCATCCACCGCGCCGGCAACGTGGACGACCGGGCCACCTTGGAGCGGCTGGTGGAGGCGCTGGATCGGGTGCAGCAGCGCTTGCCGATCGTCTTTCCGATCCACCCGCGCACGAAGAAGCAGCTCGAGGCGTTCGGGCTTATGGAGCGGATGGAGCGGATGCCGCACGTGAAGCGGGTCGGACCGCAGGGCTACCTGGAGATGGTCGATCTCACCGCCCATGCGGCGGTGGTGCTCACCGACTCCGGCGGCCTGCAGGAGGAGAGCACGGCGCTGGGCGTGCCCTGCCTTACGCTTCGTGAGGAGACCGAGCGGCCGATCACGGTGAGCGAGGGGACCAACACGATCGTGGGCACCGAGCCTGCGCGGATCGTGGCGGAGCTCGAGAAGGTGCTCGCCGGCAAGGGCAAGCGGGGGCGGTGCCCGGCGCTCTGGGATGGCAGGACGAGCGAGCGGATCGTCGAGCTCATTCAGCGCGAGGGGCGCAGCTGGTCGCGGCCGGTAGAGGCCAGCGCGCAGCTCTGATCAGCCGCCCCCGAAAATCGCCCGGACGCGCTCGAGGTCCTCGGGCGTGTCCACGCCCACCGCACGGTAGGCGGTGTGGACCACGCGGATCCGGTGGCCGTGCTCGAGCACACGAAGCTGCTCGAGCTTCTCGGTCTGCTCGAGGGGCGTGGGTCCAAGCTTCGTAAAGGCCTGCAGGAAAGCGGCGCGGAAACCGTAGATGCCGACGTGGGCGCGGGCCAGGGGCGGGACGCCGCCGCCGCGCTGGTGCGGGATGGGGGCGCGAGAGAAGTAGAGCGCGTCGCCGCTTGCCGCGCTCACCACCTTGACCACGTTGGGGTTCGTGAACTCGCCCTCCGCAAGCGGGCGGGCGAGGGTCGCCATCTCCACCGAGGGGTCCTCGAAGGCCGAGAGCAGCTGCTCGATCGCCTCGGGCGCGAGCAGCGGCTCGTCGCCCTGGACATTCACCACCACGTCGGCGGCGGGGAGCTGCCTGGCGGCGTGGGCGCAGCGGTCCGAGCCCGAGGCGCAGTCGGCCGGCGTCATCACCGCCGTGCCGCCTGCAGCGCTCACCGCTTGGGCGATGCGCTCGGAGTCGGTCGCCACCACCACCTGCCCCACCCCGCGGGCTCCTTTCGCCCGCTCGAGCACCCGCACCACCATCGGCTTGCCGCAGATGTCGGCGAGGGGCTTCTCGGGCAGGCGCTCACTCGCCAGCCGGGCGGGGATGATTACGGCGACCTGCACGGCTAGAGGCTCCAGTAGGCGATCGAGTTCGGCAGCGATGCCGGCTCGAAGAGCGACTTCACGTCGATGAGCACGCCGCCCCCACCCTTCAACATCCCCAGCAGATCACTGCGGGGCATGTCGAGGTAGGGCTGGTGGGAAACGGCGAGTACCAGCGCATCGAGGTCGCGAAGCGCCGAGAGCGGGGAGAGCTCGAGGCCGTACTCGTGCTGGGCTTCCCTCGGATCTGCGAAGGCGTCGGTCACCACCACCTCGACCCCGAATGCTCGCAGCTCGGTGATGATGTCGGGGACCCGGCTGTTCCGGAGATCGGAGACATTCTCCTTGAACGTGAGGCCCAGCACGCCGACCTTCGCCCCGGTGATCGGCTTGCCCCCCTTCGCCAGCATCTTGATCAGGCGCTGGGCGATGAAGGCGCCCATGCCGTTGTTGATGCGGCGACCGGAGAGGATCACCTCGGGGAAGTAGCCGAGCTCCTCCGCCTTGGAGGTGATGTAGTAGGGGTCGACGCCGATGCAGTGGCCGCCCACCAGGCCCGGGGTAAAGCGGAGAGCGTTCCACTTGGTGTTCATGCCGGCGATGACGTCGGCGGTGCGGACGCCGAGGCGGTCGCAGATGTGCGCCACCTCGTTCATGAAGGCGATGTTGATGTCGCGCTGGGCGTTCTCGATCACCTTCGCCGCCTCGGCGGCCTTGAGATTCGCAGCCCGGAAGACGCCCGCCGGCACGATGGCGCCGTAGGCCGCCGCGACCCGCTCCAGGGTCTCGGCGTCCTCTCCCGAGACGATCTTGGTCACCGTCTCGAACGTGTTCTTCTTGTCGCCCGGGTTGATGCGCTCGGGTGAGTAGCCGAGCTTGAAGTCGACGCCCTGGCGCAGCCCCGACACGCGCGCCAGCACCGGCCCGCAGATCTCCTCGGTGCACCCCGGGAAGACGGTCGACTCGTAGACCACCACGGCGCCGGGCTTGAGCACCTTGCCGAGGGTCTCCGAGGCCTTGATCACCGGGGTGAGGTCGGGACGGTTGCTCGCATCGACAGGCGTGGGCACCGCCACCACGAAGAAGCTGCAGTCGGCAAGGTCCGAGGCGCTGGTGGTGTAGCGCAGAGACGAGCCCTTCAGCTCCTCGGACTCGGTCTCACCGTTGGGATCCCGGCCCTCGCGGAGCGCGGCGACCCGGCTCTCGCTGATGTCGAAGCCGATCGTCTCGAACTTCCGCGCAAACGCCAACGCTACGGGGAGTCCCACATAGCCCAACCCGACGACGCCGATCTTTTCGCTCATAGAGACAGCAGCGGCACGCTGGGCGGCCGCTCTCCCGGTGTCCCCCCGAGGGAACGCATGCTTGCTGGCCCGTGCCACGCAGGGCCGATCGGTCCCTAGCTAACACAGGACCGATCGGCGTGCGAGCGCCTGCAGGTGCATGCCGGGACGGCTCAAGCCTGCCCGAGCGCCTTGCGGATCGCCACCACCTCGGACACGACCCGCTCGAAGAGCGGGAAGTCGAGGGAGTTGGGCCCGTCGCAGAGCGCTTTGTCGGGATCCGGGTGGATCTCGAGAAAGAGCGCGTCGATCCCTACCGCCGCAGCGCCGCGGGCAAGGGCCGCGACGAAGCGCCGCTCGCCGCCGGAGGTGCCGCCAGCCGCCGAGGGGAGCTGTACCGCGTGGGTCGCGTCCATGCAGACCGGCGCGCCGTGCTCCCGCATCAAGGGCAGCGAGCGCATGTCGACCACGAGGTTGTTGTAGCCGAAGGAGGCGCCGCGCTCGGTGAGCATGATCTCGGTGGCGCCTGCCTCGCGGAGCTTGCTGGCGACGTGGCGCATGTCGCGGGGGCCGACGAACTGGCCCTTCTTCACGTTCACCGCCCGGCCGGTCTTGGCGCAGGCGACGAGGAGATCCGTCTGCCGGCAGAGGAAGGCGGGCACCTGGATGAGGTCGGCGACCTGGCTCACCGGCTCAGCCTGCCACGACTCGTGCACGTCGGTGGTGAGCGGCAGGCCCGTCTCCCGCTTCACCCGCTCGAAGAGAGGCAGCGCCTTCTCGAGGCCGGGGCCGCGGTAGCTGGTGATCGAGGTGCGGTTCGCCTTGTCAAAGGAGCACTTGAAGACGGCGGGAACGCCGTACTTCTCGCTGACCCGCTTCACCTCGTGGGCGGTGGCGAGGACCTGCTCCTCGGTCTCAACCACGTCGGGGCCGCAGATGAGGACGAGGGGCTGGCCGTCGCCTGCCACCACGTCGTCGCGGATGCGGCAGGAGATGGCGCTCACGCCTTCACCTTGTTGTCCGGGCGGACCGGGACCACGTTCGAGGGCTGGGCGGCCTTGCGGTCGCGGAACTCCAGGGCGGCGCGGACGAAGCCAGAGAAGAGCGGGTGCGGCTCGGTGGGCTTCGACTTGAACTCGGGGTGCGCCTGGCAGCCGATGAAGTGCGGGTGGTCAGGCAGCTCGATCATCTCCACGAGGTTCAGCTCGGGGTTCAGGCCGGAGAAGACCATGCCGCCCGCCTCGTACTGCTCGCGGTAGGCGTTGTTGAACTCGAAGCGGTGGCGATGGCGCTCGAGGACCGTCTCCTGGCCGTAGAGCTTGCGGGCGAGCGTGCCTTCCTTGAGTGCGCACTCGTAGCCGCCGAGGCGCATGGTGCCGCCCTTTTCGCGGACGGTCTTCTGCGCCTCCATCAGCGTGATCACCGGGTGCTTGGCCTTCTCGTCGAACTCGAGGGAGTTGGCACCCTCGAGGCCGAGCACGTTGCGGCCGAACTCGGTCACCGCCATCTGGAGCCCGAGGCAGATGCCGAAGAAGGGCACCTTGTTCTCGCGGGCGTAGCGGACGGCGGCGATCTTGCCCTCGGTGCCGCGGATGCCGAAGCCGCCAGGGACGAGGATGGCGTCGAGGCCGGCGAGGTTCTTCTCGGCGCCCGACTGCTCGATCTCGGTGGAGTCGACGAACTCGAGCTTCACCTTGACGTCGTTGGCCACGCCGCCGTGGGTCAGGGCCTCGTTGAGCGACTTGTAGCTCTCGGCAAGCTCCACGTACTTGCCCACCACGCCAATGCGGACCTCGCCGCGGCTGGGGCGGGTGATCCGCTCGAAGACCTGCTCCCAGTTGTCGAGCTGGGGGGCGCGCGACCAGATGTTGAGGAGCTCGGCGATCTTGTCGTCGAGCCCTTCCTTGTGAAGCGCCAGGGGCAGCTCGTAGATGGTCGAGACGTCCTGGGCGGAGAAGACCGAGCCGGGATCGACCGAGCAGAAGAGCGCGATCTTGTCCTTCAGCTCCTTGGCGAGCGGCTTCTCCGAGCGGCAGACGAGGACGTCCGCCTGGATGCCGATCTCGCGGAGCTTCATCACCGAGTGCTGGGTGGGCTTGGTCTTCACCTCGCCTGCGGCCGCGATGTAGGGCACGTAGGTGAGGTGGAGGTAGAGGCAGTTCTCCGCGCCCACGTCGTAGCGCATCTGCCGGATCGCCTCGAGGAAGGGCAGCGACTCGATGTCGCCCACGGTGCCGCCGACCTCGACCAGGGTGACGTCGTTGCCCTCGGCCGCTTCGCGGACCACACCCTTGATCTCGTCGGTGATGTGGGGAATGACCTGGACCGTCTTGCCCAGGTACTCGCCCCGCCGCTCCTTCTGGATGACGGCGTTGTAGATCCGGCCGGTGGTGTAGTTGTTGGCCTTGGTCATGTGGGCGGAGGTGAACCGCTCGTAGTGACCGAGGTCGAGGTCCGTCTCGGCGCCGTCGTCGGTCACGAAGACCTCGCCGTGCTGGAACGGGCTCATGGTGCCGGGATCGACGTTGATGTAGGGGTCGAGCTTGATGAAGGTGACCTTCATCCCCCGGTTCTCGAGCAGGGCGCCGATCGAGGCGGCGGTCAGGCCCTTGCCGAGCGAGGAGACGACCCCGCCGGTTACGAAAATGAACTTATTCGAGCGTCGTGCGCGAGCTGCGGTCATGTGGATTCCCTCGGAGCGTCGATACGCCGAACCGGCGGGAGGTGAGGGCAGATCGGGTCTGCTGTCTAGCCAAGGCCTCACGCTCGGATATTGGAGGCTCGCGGCAACCTGCTCGCCCGCGAAGCGTCTCGCCCGTTCGGACATCGCGGCGCTGGGGGCCCTTCATGCCCAGTCGCCCCGGGCCTGTCAACAGGTCCCGAGTGCCACCGACATTCTCGAAGGTCCACCACGATCAGGACCCCGAGTATGTTCACTCGCCGATAATATGGTATGGATGCGGCCAAAGAGGCTAGGCGGTGGCACAGAACCTTAGGACAGACGAAATCGCTCTCACCAGCGTGGAACGGCCACGCGGTCAGGCGATCGAGCGCGAAGAACGCGTTCTGTTGTTCGTTGTTAATGATCTCGATTTCTTCCTCTCGCACAGGCTTCCGGTTGCCTTGGCGGCGAAGGCCGCTCGCTACCGCGTGCACGTCGCTACGCCCTCGTCCGATAGAGCAACGGAGGTCGAAGCCCTCGGCTTGCGACACCACTCCATTCCGCTGACGAGGAAGGGCACGAACCCGTTGACTGAGCTGCGCTCGCTCATGGCGCTCCTACGGCTCCTCCGCCGCCTGAAGCCGGAGCTCGTGCACCTGATCACAATTAAGCCCATCCTGTACGGTGGAATCGCGGCTCGATTGGCCGGTGTGCCCCGTAGCGTAAGCGCGCTCTGCGGGCTAGGCTATGTATTCACGGCACAGGGAACGCTTGCGAGGCTCCGACGGCGTGCCGTCTGCGCCGGCTATCGAATCGCGCTTGCAGGCAGACGTAGAGTAGCACTCTTCCAGAATCCCGATGACCGCTCCACCCTGCTCGATGCGGGGATTCTTCCTCCTTCGCGTACCCGCCTAATCAGGGGATCGGGGGTAGACCCGAGCGTCTACACCGTGGGCCCGCGACCGACAGGTACACCTATCGTCTTGATTGCGTGCCGCCTGCTACGTGAGAAGGGTGTGCCCGAGTTCATCAAAGCCGCTCGTGTGCTCCGATCCAGAGGTAACCAGGCTCGATTCGTTGTAGTGGGCAGTCCGGATCATGGTAACCCGACCTCGATGACGGAGGCGGAACTGGCAGCCGCGCAGGATGAGGGTGTAATCGAGTGGTGGGGGCGTCGCACCGATATGCACGCGGTGCTGAACAAGGCGACGATCGTATGCTTGCCGTCCTCGTACGGAGAAGGCGTTCCGAAGGTCTTGATCGAGGCGGCCTCGTGTGGTCGTGCGCTCGTTAGCAGCGACGTAGCGGGATGCCGCGAAATCGTGAAGGACCGACAGAACGGACTCCTCGTCCCGCCTGGAGACGTCGAGCGCCTCGCTTCGGCAATCGCTGAGCTCCTCGGCGATCCGGAGCGCTGCTGGCATTTAGGCGCAGCCGGTCGCCGTTTTGTTCAGCGAGAGTTCTCTCTCGACTCGGTAGTTTCGCGGACGCTGGCTCTGTACGAAGAGCTCTTCTCCGACGACCCGGTGACGACATGACGACCATTGTTGTTGCATTTCTGGTGGCATTCGCTGTCAGCGTTACTCTGACGCCTCGAATCCGCGACTTCGCCATTGGGCGTATGCTAGTGGACGACGGCTCGAGTTCGCGAAAGGTCCATGACCAGCCCGTTCCTCGGCTCGGTGGAATTGCGATTGTCCTCGCGTTCTTCGTTCCACTTGCTGGCCTGTTTGTCGTGCATACCGACTTGGGTCACAGGTTCGCCGGCGACCGGAGCCACGTTCTCGCGCTGTTCGGCGGCGGTGCAGCGATCGCCGCTCTTGGGCTATGGGATGACCTGCGCGGCGTGCCAGCGAGGATCAAGCTCGCCGCTCAATGCCTGATCGCGCTCTGGGTATGGGCCGTCGGCGTACGAATCGAGATCCTCGCCAATCCCTTCGGCGAGGCTATCCAGCTAGGTCTCTTCGGATTCCCACTTACAGTCCTCTGGATTGTCGGGCTGATCAACGCGATCAATCTGATCGATGGACTCGATGGCTTGGCCTCAGGAGTCGCAATCGCCGGTCTGGCCACCAACTTCATCCTCGCCCTCTCCGGCGGTCTCCACTTCAACATGCTATTCACGGCATGCCTCGCAGGTGGGACAATCGGATTCCTTGTCTACAACTTCCATCCCGCGTCGATCTTCATGGGTGATACCGGCAGCATGTTTCTCGGATTCGCACTCGCGACGACGGCGATCATGTCGAACACGAAGAGTTCGACTGCGGTCTCGCTGCTTGTGCCGATCATCGCGCTAGGTTTGCCGATCGCCGACACGTTGCTCGCGTTCGTCAGGCGTGCCGTCGCAGGTCGCCCGGTGTTCGCTGCCGATAGGGAGCACGTGCACCATCTGCTCATGTCCGCGGGGTTGAGTCATCGGGCCTCGGTTCTGGTCCTGTACGGTGTCTGCGTGCTGCTCGCATTGGCTGGGCTTCTTCTAGCCTCCAGTCGAGGGGTGGAGGCGCTGCTCATCTTGCTTGGTGCGAGCATCACGATTGCGGTGCTATTCAACCGGTTGGGATATGGGATGGGCTTGCTCGCAGGTGCCCAGGCCCGTCCGCGAAATCTGCTGCTGCACCAGCAGACGAAGGCTGTGCGGGGAGCGATCGAATTAGCTCCTGACACCGGGGAGGTCGAGCGTCACCTGCGATACTTCCTCGAGAGCCTCGGCTCTATGCGCTTCAGCCTGCGTCTTGGCGACGAGACAATTCTCGCGTGTGAACTGGGGGGAGCGAACACGGGACCAACGCTGTCGTCGGTACGCAGGCTTGACTCGCTCTGCCTTACGACCGAGTGGTGCGGTTCCATTGGATTGCCGCGCGATAAAGAAATCGCAATCGAGCAACTCCTGCCAGCGCTCGCGCGTGTGGTCGCGCGTCTCCACGGGAACGCCGTCGCCGTTGCCGTTGCGAGGGACGTTGCGTAATGGATGCGGCTCAGCAGTCAGCAGAGGAAGCGCTTCCGAGGTGGCGGCGCGCATTTTCGGCCCTCGCAACGCTATCGATAGCGACCTTCGGCGGGGCTGGTGCGAGCTTTCTCTCGAGTGTGCTTCTGGCTCGTGAACTCGGGCCGACAAGCTACGGGCTGTTCGCATCGTCTCTCGCCACGGTATCGATCGTGGCGCCTTTCGCAGGTTTCGGTCTGGCGCAGTTCTGGCTGAGAGCCTACGGCGTCGAGGGCTGGCGGGCCGCTAGATGGCTGCGCCCCTCCATCCGGATTGTGGGAGTCACAACGACGCTCTCGCTCGCGGCGCTCCTGTTCTGGGCGCTGTTCGGCGCAGGCGACGCCGCGACTCGTTTTTCCCTGCTCGGCTTGTCGCCGGTCGTACTGGGCGTACTGGGTACCGAACTTGCTAGCAGCAAGCTCCGCCTCGAGGAACGCTATCGTGCGCTAGCGCTCTGGCAACTTGGTACACCCGGAAGCCGGTTGGTCCTCGTGCTCTTCCTCGTTGCAGTCCCGACGCTCGGTTGGGCCTTTGCGGTGGTCGGGTACGGGCTGGTTTCGCTCGCGATGGCCGCCTTGGCGCTGCCACAGCTAAGGGTCATGGCCCGCGGCGACTTCGCTCTTCGTGGACACGGCGCGGCGCCAATCGAGATCGCAGGTTCTTCGCAACCAAGCGCGATGGAGCTGTGGTCTGGTGCATGGGCCTACGGTCTTCTGGCCGCATTGTATCCGGTCTTCTTCCAGGTGGGTACTGTGTTGCTCAAGTACCTCGGGAGCGACGCCGATGCGGGCATGTTCGGCATTGCCGTTGCAGTCCTCGCAGCGATCTATCTTCTTCCTGCTACGGTTTATCAGAAATATCTGCTTTCCAAATTGCATCGCTGGGCTTCACACGATCAGGCGCGCTTTCAGACGGTCTACCGCCAAGGCATCATTCTGATGTTCGCCGCAGGCATCGGCGTGGGGGGACTCCTGGCTCTCATCGCGCCAGTGGTAGTCCCCGTCGTCTTCGGCGTCGCCTATTCTGATGTAGCTAGAATCCTCTCGCTGATGGCCATTTGCGTGCCCGTTCGATTCCTCGCCTCGGCGGTCGGGTCAGCGCTCTTGAATGAGCAGCAGATGCGCTTTCGCGTGCTCGCGATGGGCATCGCGACGGCAGCCGCCGCTTGCTTGAATATTATATTCATACCACGTCTCGGCGTAACAGGAGCGGCACTGTCTACTCTCGCTGCAGAGGTCGTGCTGCTTGCTCTCTTGTACGCAGGCGCACGGTACACCAACGCTGCGCCGAGAAGACCGGCGAGCGGAGTCGCTCGATGACACGCCAGCTGCTATCTGCCTTCTCGGGCTACTATGGAATGGGGAACTTCGGCGACGACCTTTTTGGCGCAATTTGTACTTCATCCGCCGCGAGGTTCTGGGGCAGCAGCGCGACACTCGTCGGCCCAGCCATCGCCGGCGTCAGCGCAAAATACACAATGCCTCGGTGGTTCCCCATCACGGCCTATGGAAGCTCTGGACTGCCGGGCCAGGTGAGCCGTGTCTACAGCTTCCTTCGCGCTGCGTACGGGCCCACAGACCTGCTCGTCCTCGGCGGCGGCTCGGTCATCCACTCGAGGAAATCGTTCCGGCAGCCTATCATGATCTCTGCAAAGCGGAGATGTGGCCTCATGCTCGCAGCGGTAGGCATCTCGATCGGGCCATTCGACTCTGCCGAGAGCAAGCAGGCGGCCGCCGACTTTCTCGCGAATTTTTCGTACATAGCAGTGCGCGACCGAAGGTCGTTCGAACTGGCCACCGAGATGGGACTCGGTCACATCACCGCGCTCGGAAGAGACCTAGCTGGTCTCCTGGCCTACATGCCGGAGGCAGCACCGGAGCATCGTCCTTACGTCGACGCGGGGCCGAGGCGACTCGGGATAGCTCTCTGCAATTATCGCGTAGGTCCGGAGTACGCTGCCCCGGACCCGATCCGGTTCCTGGGCAACCTTGAGGCCTGCGTTGTGCCCTTGGCGAGAGCTCGAGGCCTTGAGGTGGCAATCTTCAGCCTTAACCAGCACCCGCGTCATGGCGACATGGAGTTGAGCCTCGCGCTCGAGCGGGCGTTGCGGAAGGAGAGCGTCCCAACACAGGCTCATTTCTACAATGACAAGGGGCCATTGGAGATGGTGAGGCGCATCGGCGAATGCGATGCGTTTGTGAGCGCGAGGCTTCACGGCGCGCTCGGAGCTTACATGCAAGGGGTTCCCTTCGCGATCGTCGACTATCACCCCAAGTGCCGAGACTTCGCAGACGATATTGGCCTGCCAAGCGTACTTCGGATCACGTCTGACCGACACTCGGACCTGGCGTCCGCAGTAGAAGTCCTGCTCGGCCGTGAACTGACGCCGGCCGTTTCCGCCGAGCGCTACGGAGAGGAGGCGCTCGATCTCTTTCGGCAAAGCCCATGGTGGAGGAGTTGATGGCGATGCCGGGAGCAATATCGCCAGCCCCCGTCTCTGTCGTCGTGCCGTGCTACCGCTGCAAGGCGAGCATTCGTAGCGCAATCGCGTCGGTCCACAGCCAGACCCTCCCCGCGGCAGAGGTCATTCTCGTGGACGACGGGAGCGGAGATGGCACACTCGAAATTCTCGAAGAGTTGGCTTCGGCATACGCGCCAGGTTGGATCCGCGTAATTGCGCTTGGCATGAACTGCGGTCCATCGAGGGCTCGCAACCGCGGTTGGGAGGCAAGCACACAGCCGTATCTCGCCTTTCTTGATGCCGATGACTCGTGGCATCCTCGCAAGCTGGAACTGCAATTTGCAGCCATTCGTGCGGATCCAACCATCGCACTGCTCGGTCACCGGGCCGACATTCGGCAGGTAGATACAGCTCCTGCCCCCCTCCTCCTGCCCGGGAGTTTGCGATTCGTCGGCCTGCCGGAGTTGCTTCTCCGCAATCCATTTCCGACGCCCTCCGTCCTCTTGCGGCGCGATCTTCCCTTTCGCTTTGATGAGGGCCGTAGGCGCGTCGAAGACTATCTCCTTTGGGCCCAAATCGTGCTGACGGGCCATCGAGCCGCGGTTCTCGACCTTGCGCTGGCCCACTTGCACAAGCCGGCATTCGGGTCCGCAGGCCTTAGCGGCGACATAGAAGCGATGTATCAAGCGGGGCGAGAGGTTCGCAACCAGCTCGCTGCGGCGGGCCTCCTGACGCCGGTCCAGGCCAAGGTGGCGCACGCGATTGCCGCGCTGAAACATGCCCGGCGGCGCGTAATACTCCAATACTGCCGCTACAGGGCGCCGCGGCCAAGTGGCGTCGACCGGGAGCCATTACGGTGAAGCACCGGCTGCAGAACTATGCAGGCACGCGGTCGACCACATATTTGTGGACGTTCTCGAGCGCCTTGTTGCTCGGAGCCGCGATGCTATCTGCCAGTTTCATCATCGGCACACGCAGTGCCGACACCGGGACTGACACGAGGAACTACGCCCAGTTCTTCCTGTCGCTCGGTTACGGGTCGGTGTCGACTCGACTGGAGCCCGGCTTCGTTCTGATCGCACAGGCCCTGCGCACGCTGGGCCTCGGAGTGGTGGGCTATCAAACTGCGCTCTTCGGCCTCTTGCTGGGAACGGTGGGGTTGGCGACCAGGACGTATTTCCGAGAGTTGCCGTACAGACGATCTTACCTAACGTTCCTGACGTCGACGTTGGCCTTCCTATTCGTCTCGCCCGTTTTCGTGAACGCGTCGATCAACGCAATCAGGCAAGGACTCGCCTCTCTCGTCGTCTTCTCTGCGTTGCTTTGCTTCCACCAACGCAGGTGGGCATGGTTCGTGGGGCTAGGAGCGATGGCCGTAAGTGTCCACTACTCTGCAATACTTTACGTCGCGTGCGCACCGGTCTTGCTGCTCAAACAGCGAACTCGGCTTGCGATATCGATCATCGCCTTCTTTCTGTACTGTTCCGGCGTGTCGATGGCACTCGTCGCGTCGTTTGCTCCCGCCGTTTACGCGACAGTAATGGATTACCATGCGCAGACAGACTATCGAGCTGGCGTCCGCATCGATTTCGCCATCTTTTCTATCTTTTGGTTCACGCTTCCCTACGCCCTCTCCACGTTCATGCAGCCACGCGCCCGTGAGCGCATCCGCGACGCTGCCGCTGTTTATCTGGTACTGATGCTGCCGTTCTTCGCGCTGGGCTGGGGCAACTTTTCGAACCGCTTGTTGCTACCTGCATGGCTAAGCGTCTCGCTGCTACTCGCCGCCCTGCTCCAGGACAGCCCCGCTCCTTTTCTCAGACACCCACTGCTTCTCCGCCTATGCCTGGCTGCCGCGACCTGCATATTCTATTTCTTGGTTACCAACTCGATCATCATCTAGGCGGGCGACGCGCCTCTCCGTACGTATGAACAACGCACCAAACTTAGAGGCGAAGCGGCAGATAGTCCTCTCCCCGTACGCCGACAGGACGAGCATCGATTGCCCGCAGCAGGCCGCCGCGAAGGAGCCGATCGATAAAATATCGATCGCCGATCTGCTGCGATACGCGTTCGTCTGTCCACCTCATTCGATCTTCCTTCGAACCAAAGTGGCCAGCTTGGGATTTAGTGTCTACGATGACCTATTTGACCGCCCGTCCTTCCGTTTCGAGTTCGAACCGCCAGCTACCCCTCGCCCCAGCAAGTGCCGGGCTGATCCTGTCGCGGAGTACCACCGGCTGCTCTGCGCTGCTGTAACGGAATCGTCGCGCGACATCTCGGCCCCATGGATGCTTCAGAGTGGTGGCAAGGACTCAACATCTCTCGCCATCGCAATAGCGGAGGCCCGCCCGGAAACGACCTGCCTCACTTATTTAGGAGGTCGTGAGGAAGACGAGGTTGAATCGGCGCGCGCCGTTGCAAGGAAGTTGGGCCTCCGCCATGAATCCCTCGTTTGCGATCCCGAGAGAGCCTACGAGCGCTATCTCGCGTTAGTTCCCGCGCTGCCGCTGCTTACTGGCGACTTCGCGACGCTCTCCTACGCCGACCTGCTCCATGAACTCTCCTCTCAAGGGGGCGACGGAGTCTTCGATGGCCTGGGCTCAGACGTGTACTTCGGAACACCGGTGAGCCGGCAGCAGCGAATGCTGTCGGCAATCGCGCGGGGCTTTCGCCTCCCTGCCGCGCTTTCCAGGGCCCCGCTCATGCGATCTAGCTTCGCACTCTCGTATGCGATGAACTCGCTCCAGATGTTTCCGCTCGAGCGATTCTTCCCAGGCTCGCGCTTCGCTGATTCCGAGGTCGATCTCCTCTTCGGGTCACCGATCGCGGAGCGATCCCGAGCTCGCCTGTCCATCGTCGAAGAGGCTTGGTCAGGCGCCGAATCGATTGAAGCGCGTCGGGCAATCGCCGTCGCTTTGGTCGAGGCGGGCGCTGGTTTCGCAAAGGGCATCTACACAGCGTCCGCGCTCGGCATTCGCAGTGCCTACCCCTACTGCAATCGGAACCTCATCGATTGGGTACACAGGGAACTCCCCGACGATCTGCGAATGGACGCCGATAGTGGCACCAACAAGGTGGTTGTGCGGCAACACATCGCCCGGCACTTCCACTCGCTTCCGTACGTCGAGGGCAAGGGTTCCTTCCGCTTCGACGTCCGAGGGCTCGCGGCGAGACGCTTCGACCAAGTGCATGCGCTGGCTTGTGAGCTCTCGGATTTTCTTCCCGGCGCACGATCCTGGCTCGAAGCGAACAGGCGATACCTTGGAAACAAGCTGCATGCCTCCAAATTCTACCTGCTCGCTGTCACGCTCCCCTGGCTGGCGTGGCACGGCCGATCTGGGCGCGGTGCCGCGTAGGACTCTCGGCTCGCTTCGTCCGACGCCGGCGGGAACCATCTCCGCACCGACGGGAGCCCTATCGTGTGACGGCAGGTCGTCCCAGCGTGCCGCTTCTCCAGAGGTCGCGCCGCCCGCTTGACAGATTTGGTCGCATTGCAGCGAAACTGCGCAGCGTTCCCAAGGAGCGACCTCCATGCGCGCGGTACTTCGTCTTCCTGTCGTCCTCGCTCTTCTCCTCACCGCTTCCGCCTGTGGAGAGGGGGAGGAGGCGCGGCGAGCCACCAGCTGCCCCACGGGCTTCACTGAGCAGGGCGGCGCCTGCGTCGCCGAGGCCGGCACCATCGCCGGCACCGCTCACCTTGCCGATCAGCAGGCCCACGGCGGCATCGAGGTGCGCGTCCTCGGCACCGATCGCTCCGCCAGCACCAGCGACTCCGGCCTCTTCGAGCTCGGCTCCGTCCCCCCGGGCCTCTGGGACGTCGAGCTCCGCGCCCCCGGCTACGCCCCCATCCGCCACGCAGGCGTAGCCGTGGCCCAGGGCCGCACCGTCGTCCTCGAGCCCCGCACCCTCGAGCGCGAGACCCCCGCCACGGTCACCATCCGCGGCACCATCCGCCTCAGGAACGCCGCCTCCCACGCCGGCACCACCGTCCTCCTCGAGGGCACGTCGCACGTCGGCCTCGCCGGCGCCGACGGCAGCTTCCTCCTCCTCGCGCCCCCGGGCCGCTACCGCCTCGTGGCGAGCCACCCCGGCTACGAGCAGCTCCGCCTCCCTGAGGTCGAGATCGGAGGCAGCACCTTCACCTTCGACGATCAGCTCCTCGAGCCCGCGCCCGCCACCTCCGGCCAGATCACCGGCACCATCCTCCTGGGCGGCCTGCCGCAGGCAGCCGCCACGGTCTTCCTCTCCGGCACCTCGCTCGCCGCCCACACCGCGGCGGACGGCTCGTTCACCCTCGACGAAGTTCCCGCAGGCCTCCACACCCTGGTCGCCGCCCACCCCGGCTACGTCACCGCCACCTCCGCGGTCATCGCCGAGGCAGGCGCCACCACCGACATCGGCCAGCTCAACCTCGCCCACGCCCCGGACGCATTCGCCGGCAGCCTCGTCGGCCACGCCCGCCGCTTCGGCGAAGGCAGCCACGAAGGGATCACCCTCGCCCTCGAGGGCCCGATCCTCGCCACCTTCGACACCGCGGCCGACGGCGCCTTCCGCTTCGACGAGCTCTCGCCCGGCACCTACACCCTCACCGCCATCATCCCCCGCGGCCCGCAGGTCGTGCGCACCAACCTCGTCGTCGCCGGCGGCACCCTCACCCTCCCCGATCTGCTCCTCCGCCCCGCCCGCCCGATCCACGACGGCGCGATCGAACGGAGCCAGCCCCTGGGCAACGGCGATCTCCTCCTCGACTTCGCCCACGAGGTGGCCACCACCCTCTACCGCGGCGCCGACTCCACCTTCGCCGCGCTCCCCGGCCGCGCCGAGCTCCACGCTGCAAGCGCCCACCATTCCCACGTCTCGATCGCAGGCGTGCTCCACCGCATGGACCGGGTCACCGGCGAAGCCGTGCCGGTCTTCCCCCGCTCCGCCGCGGTGATCGGCCAGGCGGAAGGGCACGTCTTCTACCTGCGCGAGCCGAACCGGATCTTCCGCGTCGGCCCCGGCTCCACCGAGGGCATCTCGGTGGGCGCGCCGAATTGCGCCACCACCGGCCCGTGGACCTTCACCCTTGCGCCCTTCACCGGGACCTGGTGGACGGTGGAAATGGAGGGGAGCTGCGAGGGCGTAGCCGGCACCCAGCGCCGCTCGGCTCTCGTCGATCTCGCCAGCGGCATCGCACTGCCCGCAGCGGCGCAGGTCTTCCCCGTCCCCGACGGCGCGATCCTCGCCCTCCCCGGCACCGAGCCCGGCACCTTCGACATCGAGTGGGCGAGCTTCTCCGGGGGCTTCGTCGCCTCGCGGGCGGTGGGGGTGCGGGATCTCTTCGTCGGCTCCACCTTCGCGCGCTGGCGCGTCGGCGCGGAGGGCGACGCCTTCGGCGAGATCCACGCGATGCCCTTCACCGACTTCGAGCCGGTGCTCCTCGCCAGCGCCGCCGCGGTGGAGACGGTCTTCCCGGGCGGGGAGCGCGCGCTGCTCACGAGCGCCACGGGCCAGGGCTGGATCGCGGACTTTGCCGCAGGCACCGCCCGCTCGCTGGGCAGCGATCCGGTCAGCGCCCACCCCCTCACCGCCGACCGGCTCTGGCTCGTCGCCGACGACGGCGCGCAGGTGCTCTCCGGCTACGACGCCGCCACCGGCGACTTCTTCGACTACGTGGGCGGCGTCTCGGACGTGCAGGTCCTCGGCGACATCGCCACCTACGTCTCCGCCGGCGAGACCCACGTGGCCCGCTTCGGCAGGCCGGGGCAGGACCAGTTCCTCTGCACGGGCAGCGCCGCCCGCCTCTTCCGCGCCAGGGACGCGCCGGTGCTGGGCTACGTCTGCGGTCCCAGCCCCGTGCCGCAGGTGCGGGATCTCGACACCGGCAGCAGCCACGGGATCCTCGCCAGCGCCGCCTCCGGCACCTTCCTCTCGGTCCACGGCTGCAGCCTCTCGCCGTCGGGCACGCGGGTGGTCTGCTCCTACGAGGCCTACGTGGTGGGCGGGCACCCGTGGAGCTGCTATGCGGGCGCCACGCAGTTCTGCACCGTGGCCTACGACACCGCCACCTCGAGCCGCCGGGTCCTCCGCGGCGACAGCCTGCCCACCTCGATCTGGTCGCCGTCGGAGGACGCGCACCTCGCCTTGAACCCCACCGGCAGCCTGGTGGTGGGCTTCGGCGCCTCGCCAACGAACGGGAGCTACGCCGGCAGCCGCGCTCCCGACGTCTTCGCCCTCGGCGACGGCGGCCGCTGGGCGCTGGCCCACGCGGCGGATGGCGGGATCGACTGGATCGATCTGCCTGCCGACACCGTGATCGTCCACGGCGCGAGCGCGTGGCCCTTCTCCTCGCGGAACGAGTGGATCCTGGACACGACCCTCATCCGGCTCACCGACGGCGTCTTCCAGACGCTGCCCCGCGCCGCTGCGCTGCGCTGGTATGCCGACGACGGCAGCGCCGCCCTGGCGTACGACGGCAGGCTCCTCTGGGTGACGCCGAGCTACGCGACGACGGTCGCCTCGAGTGTGATCGAGCTGGGCCACGACCTCTACCTCGCCGACACCACCGACGGGCAGGGACGGCTGCTTCGCCTCGACCGGCAGGCGGCGCAGCTCGTCGAGGTGGCGACGGGGATCGGCACCGAGCTCCTCGCCCTCGGGGCGGAGCGCTTCGTGCTCTTCCGCGATCGGGACCCGCTCACCGGCACGGCAGAGCTGGTGCGCTACGAGCGCAGCGCGGGCAGCCTCACCCCCCTCGCGCAAGGGGTGGTGCCGGAGCTGGCGCTCACGCAGCACGGGGAGCGCCTCCTCGCCACCACCCGCAGCGGCGGGAGCTTGCGCCTCGTCTCCGTGCCCCTGGACGGCAGCGGCGCCACGGAGATCGGGCCGGCGATGACCGAGCTCGTCTCGGACGCCTTTGGCCGCATCGTCTACGTGGGCGACGGCGGGCTGCTCTGGGCCGAGACGCCGGCCGGCGCCGACGCCATCGCCGAGGCGGACGCGCTGGGCACGGTGGTCGACGCGGAGAGCCACCTGCTCTTCACCGTGGCCAGCGAGCGCACCGACCTGCCCCGCGGCACCTGGCGCGCCGATCGATAGCGGCCGGAGCTCGTGGCCACGAAAAGGCTCGTGGCCATGAGAACCGCTCAGTGGGCACTTACCCACCTGGCGTCGCTCCCCGTTCAGGGGAGCGAGTCGGGCTCGGTTCACACTCTACTTCACAAGCGAGGAATGCTGACTTAGATTGGAATGCGTGGAAACCCACGCCGATCCATTCCGCGCGGAGCCGCCCGCTGAGGTACCTCTGCCGAACGCGCCTCTGGTGCGCGTCATCGGCCAGGTCCGCTTTCCGATCGTACTCTCGGTGAACGAGTCCGGGTTCATCGCTCCGTTTCAGGAGGCGATCCGTGGGAGGTACCCGGTACTCCGTCCCGAGCAGTTGCAGGGCTTCGTGGTCGGCCCGACAGGTCCCCAGCAGGTTGCCCCGCAGGCGCTCTGGCGCTTCCACGACGGCGGTGGCGAGTGGAGGGTCTCCCTCGCTCCCGACTTCGTCGCGCTCGAGACGACCGCCTACCGGAGCAGGGCCGACTTTCTCGAGCGACTCGGTGAGGTTCTTCAGGCTCTCGCGATTACCATCCACCCCGGCACGGTGGACCGCGTCGGCGTCCGCTACGTAGACCGGATCACCGGCGACGCACTCGAGGAGTTGGCGACGCTCGTCAACCCGCACGTTCTCGGGGTCACGGGGACACCGCTGGACCGGCATGCGGAGAGCTCCGTCGCCGAGAACGTCTTTGCGATCGGCTCGGATGGATTCGTCGCACGGTGGGGACGGCTGCCGCCTGGCGCTACCATCGACCCCGGTGTGCTCGGAAGCGTGCAGGAGCCGAGCTGGATCCTCGACCTCGACATGTTCTCGAAGGAGCCGAGGGAGTTTCGGGTCGAGGACGTGCTGGGCGAGGCGCAGCGGTATGCCGAGCGGATTTACACCTTCTTCCGCTGGGCGGTTACGGACGACTTTCTGCGGCGATTCGGGGGGCAGCCATGAACTATGTAGCAGCGGGCACGTCCACCGGTACGGCGGTTTGGTCGCCCGCGCGAGCGACAATCGTCGCCGGGATGCTCGTCGCGGGCCTCGGGACCAGCAGCGCTGCGTCCGCAAATCCCTTGCTGCAGCACGCGCAGGCGATTCGGGGCACGAGTAGCGGTGCAGTGCTTCAGGCGGACCGGCGCTCGCAGGAGGCACTTCTCGAGCTGCGAAGCCGCTCGGGTCTCACGTGGGATCAGCTGGCGCGGCTGTTCTCCGTGAGCCGCCGAACCATCCATTTCTGGGCCACCGGGCGACCGCTGAACGCTGCACACGAAGAGCATCTCTTCCGGACGCTCGGGGCGGTAAGGCAGCTCGACCGCGGTAGCGGCGACGCTACTCGCGCACTCTTGCTCTCTGCCAGCGGCGGCGAAAGTCTTCTCGATCTGCTGGCGCACGGGCGCTACGAGGAGGTGCTCGCCAAGTCCGCAACGACTGGAGCGACCCCCTCCCCGGCGCCGAGGAAGCCCCTGTCCCGGCAGGAGCGCGCCTCTCGCAGGCCGCCATCGCCTGCACGTCTCCTGAACACGGCACCTGATCGCCCGCATATGGAGACGGGTCGCCTGGTCGCCAGCCGACCGGCGGGCTCGTGGCTCCGCCAGGACAAGCAGGGGAAGTAGGTGCCCGGGCTCGATCCGGATGCCGTGGCGGCGATCGACCTTGCGGTGCGAGCTTGGCGTCAGGGCGACGCCTCGCTCGACCTCACCGTCTTTGCGCACCTCGCAGACAGCACGAAGCCACTGACTCCACCAGCAGAGGCGGTTGCCCAGCAGGGGAACGCAGCGGGCCTGCACCACGTCGAGAGTGAAGTCGCTGGGATCGTGATCTTGACACAGACCTGCGACATCGTGCGCTCTTGCGGTGTACGTCCCTTCGTAGAGGTAGCGCCACTCGTCCAGGTCGGCCCCCCGAAGAGCTTCACGAAATCAAGAGGGGACGCCGGCCAGCGAGGGCTCTCGTCCCCGCGCTCGAGGGCCGCTCGCTCGTCGCGGACCTCGACCGCACGATGACGCTGGAGAAGTCCGTCCTGCTCCACCTGGAGCGAATCGACGGATGCCGCTCGGACACCGAGGTGCGCGACTTTGCGAGAGCCCTCGCTCGCAAACGTCTGCGTCCAGCCTTTCCGGAGTCCTTCGTCGAACGCGTTCATGATCTGCAGAGGCGCATTCTCGGGAAGCACGACAAGAACACGCCGGAAGGGCAGGCACTCCGTGCGCTGCGCGAGATCCGCGTGCGAGCCGCGCCATCCTGGGACGCCGAAGCCATCGACATCACCTTCTTTTTCGTGAAGGACGAAAACAGCGAGCAGCACGGGATCGCCTGGGAGTCACAGCGTGACGCGTGGTTGGCGCTCGTACCTCCGTCCGGCGCCCCGTACGACCCGATCCTCGGAGAGGTGGTCTCACTGGCCGACATGACTGCCCAGGACTACGTCGAGAGCGATCTGCTCGACTTCGACCACCTTTCCTCGAGCTAGCCTTCGATAGATTCGCCGGCGCGCATGTCCGCCACGATGCCCTGTCCGCATCCGCAGGACAGGCACTGCTGGCGGACATCTCCCGGCGACAGTCGCCGGCATTCGGATGCGGGCTCGACCGCTCGATAGCTTGACGCCCGCCCCCCTGCCCTCCAAAACTGCGCGCCTCTACAGCGTCCCGGGGGGGTCCGCATGCGCGCAGCCATTCGCCTCAGTCTCGCCACCTTCGCCCTCGTGGCAGGCCTCGCCGCCTGCTCCGACGAGGCCGAAGCGCCCAGCTGCCCGACCGGCTTCACCGCCGACGGCAACGTCTGCCTCCTCGACGGCGCCACGCTCACCGGCAACGCCCGCCTCGCCGACCAGACCGCGCACGGCGGCATCTCGGTGCTGGTGCTCGGCACCGACCGCGTCGGCGCGACCGACGACACCGGCCTCTTCTCCCTGCGCAACGTGCCCGCCGGCAGCTGGACCGTCGAGCTCCGCGCCCCCGGCTACCGCGCCGTCCGCACCAGCGTCGCCGTGCAGGGCAACGGCGTGGTCACCGTCCCCGAGCAGCGCCTCGAGCGCGACGCCCCCGAGGCCACGCTGAGCGGCAGGGTCCTCCTCGCCGGCGAGACCGACCACACCGGCACCGTCGTCCTCCTCGGCCACCTCGCCACCACCACCGCCGCCGACGGCGGCTTCACCTTCACCGTCGAGCCTGGCACCTACGAGCTCGTCGCCCGCCACGACGGCTACGCCGACCACCGCCTCCCCGCCTTCCCCGTCACAGCCGGCACGGCCCACCTCGACGAGATCCACCTCGAGCGCCTCGCCCCCACCACCGGCACCATCGAGGGCAGCGTCACCCTCGCAGGCCAGGCGCAGGCGGGCGTCACCGTCTTTCTCGCCGGCACCTCGCTCGCCGCCCACACCGCAGGCGACGGCAGCTTCCTTCTCCCCGAGGTGCCCGCCGGCGCCTACGAGCTCGTCGCCGCGCACCCGGGCTTCCTCACCGCCACCACGCCGGTCGAGGTGGCCGCAGGCGCCACCCGCACCCTGCCCGCGCTCGACCTCGACCGCGCCGAGGGCAGCGCCCACGCCATCGCCGGCACCGCCCGCCTCTTCGGCCTCGCGGCCCACGACGGCATCGCGCTCAGCCTCACCGGCCCCGCGAGCCGCACCGCGGTGACCGCAGCCGACGGCCGCTTCGCCTTCGCCGATCTGCCGCCCGGCCGCTACGAGCTCACCGCCGCGCGCGACGGCTACCCCGACGTCCGCCGCGCAGGCCTCGTGGTCACCGCCGGCGAGCTGCTCGTTCCCGATCTCGTCCTGCGCCCTGGCGCGCTCCTGCGCGAGGGCCGGATCGCGGACGCCCAGCCGCTCGGCGACGACGCCATCCTCGATTTCGCCGGCCAGCTCCACAGCGTGCTCTACCGCCCCGCCGACGGCAGCTTCACCGAGCTGCCCGGCCGCGTGACGCTGCACGCCTCGAGCGAGCTCCACGCCCACGTCTCGATCGGCAACCGCCTCTACCGCATGGATCGCACCACCCTCGCCTTCGACCGGGTGGAGCCGCCCTCCGCCGCCGTGGTGCGGGTCCGCGGGGATCTCGTCTTCTACGAGACCGAGGGGCGGGAGCTCTTCGTCGTCCGTTCCGGCGAGACCGCCGGCATCTCCCTGGGCGCCCCGGCCTGCTCCGCCACGTCCCTGATCCACGGGATCTTCGGGTGGGGCGATGGCTGGTACCGGATCATGAACCTCGCCACCTGCAGCGACGGCTCCTCGCGGCGCACCTTCCGCCTCTTCGACGCGGAGACGGGCTTCGTCTCCGCCGCTGGCACGGACGTCCGCCGGGTCTCGGACACCGACGCGCTGGTGCTCGTCGACATCTTCAGCTGGCTCCCCGGGGGCGACGTGATCCACGTCGCTCTCGACGTCGCCACCGCACGCACCATCGTCTCGGACGTCGAGGAATTCGAGTACGACTACGAGTCGGACTTCGCCCGCTACAAGGTGGACGGCGATCGCTACACCCTGCCCTTCGCCACCCTGCAGCCGGTGCTGCTCGTTGCCGACAGCCCGAGCAGCATCCCGCTGGGCGACGGGCGCCACGGCGTGGTCTCCGGCGCCGACGGCATGCAGTACGTCGCCGACTTCAGCACCGGCGCGGTTCGCCCGGTGGGGACCGTGCCGTCCAGCTGGTTCGGCGCCTCGTTCGACGATGTCTTCTTTATCGGCGGCGGCGAAGTGCACCACTACGATGCGCAGACCGACACGATCACCCAGCTGGCGAGCGATGCCGACGTCGCGGCACCGATGGGGCCGGTGATCGCCTGGCGGAGCGCGACGAGCGGCGCCACCAGCGCCGCCCACATCGATCACCCGGCGCAGCAGCGGACGCTCTGCGCCTCGTCGTGGCTGAACGCGCTCTCCGCCGCCCGGGATGCGCCGGTGGTGGCCTACGGCTGCGCCAGCGCGTACACGCCGCCTGCCTGGATGGACCTCGCCACCGGCGCGGGCGCCCAGCTGCTCGCGCCTGCGGGCACGCTGCCGCTCGGCGGGCCCCACGTCACCAGCTGCACCGTCTCGCCTTCGGGCAACCGGATCCTCTGCACCTACGGCCTCGAAACGCAGACGGCACATCCGTGGGGCTGCAGAGCCAGCGGGCCGATGCAGTGCGTGGTGACCCTCGACCGGGCCGTCGGCACCAGCAGCAAGCTCTTCTTCCAGGGGACGATGACGCCGGTCTGGTCGGCGTCGGAGAGCCACGTCTTCAGCACCTACTCTTCCACCCAGGGCAGCATCCTCGGCTTCGGCGCCGTGGGAAACATCTCGGTCGCGGTGCAGCAGCTCGATCCGTCGCTCCAGCTCCAGGTGATCGGCGACGGCGGCAACTACGCCTTCGCCTGGAACGGGGCTGGGACCTCGCTCGTGCAGCTGGGCACGGTGACGCCGGTGCGGTCGGTGCCGATGTGGATGCAGCTGGGCAGCGGCGACGAGTACTTCGTCGGCGATGGCATGGTCGATCTCACCGACGGCGACTTCGACGAGCTGCCGCCGGGGATGAGCTACTCCATGTACGTCGACTACGAGGCAGCCCTGGGCCTCGGCTTCGACGAGGTCGGTCGCCAGATCCTGCGGATCGACGCCACGGGCCTGCACGTCGCGGCGAGCAACGTCCGTGCGCTCGAGCAGGGCCTGCTTCTCGCCGACTTCGACGGGCAGCAGGGCAGGCTGGTGCGGATCGACCTCGGCGTGCCCGGCGGCCTCGCCGAGTTCGGGCCGGCCTTCGGCAGCAACTACAGCTACGCCTGGAGCGGCGAGCTGGTGCTCGCCCGCGGCATCGACGAGCTGGCGGGGACGGGCGAGCTGGTGCTCGTCGATCCCTACACGCGCTCGGTGACCTCGCTCGCCCACGACGTGATGGCGACCGGCGCGTGGCTGCAGCACGGCGAGCGCATCCTCGCCAACGCGAAGGTCGACGGGACGTGGCAGCTGGTCTCGGTGCCGGTGGACGGCAGCGGGCGGCGGGTGCTCGGGCCTGCGTCGGTGGGCGCGCTCTCGACCGCAGGGGATCGCTTCGTCTACGTGGGCGAGGGCCAGGTGCTGGCGGAGACCGACGCCGGCGTCGAGCCGATCGCCGAGGCGGATGCGGTGGACGGTCTCTGGGACGTGGGGCCCTACCTGCTCTTCAACGCGGTGTCGGAGCGGGCCGATCTGCCGCTCGGCGTCCACCGCGCCGATCGCTGAGCGACCGCGCGAGGATGGCGGCGGCGGTGGGCAGCGTCACCGCCGCACGCAGCGCTCGGCGTCCGGGGCTGCGCCCGGCAGGAACTGCCCGATCAGCTCCTCCACCCGCGCCGGCTTGCCCTTCTCCACCGCGAGATAGGGCACGCCCACGCGCTTCGACGCCCGCTTGAGCACGCCGTCTGCCGCGTGGTCGAGGAAGCCCGTCGCCGCGAGCACCACGTCGTAGCTGCCGCCGACGATCGCCTCCACCGCAGCGTCCAGCCGCCGGGGCGAGGCCTCGCGCCAGTCGATGCAGGCGAGCTCGAGCCGCTCCACCAGCACCTCCTGCAGCCGCGGCTCGCTCCGGTTGCTCACGAAGAGCACCCGCTTGCCCCGGGTCCTGGCGAGCACCTCGGGGGCCACCGGCTGCGCCGGCTCGGGCTCACGGACCTCGTCCTCCGGCGCCGCAGGCTGCGGCTCTTGCCCCGGCGCGGGCTCGGCCAGCGCCGCCTTGAGCTTGTGCAGCCGCTTCCTGCGCAGCTTGTTCTCGGCGCCGGGGAAGTGCACCTCCTCCACCGACGCGATCGCCGTGCGGAGGTGGCCGGCGGCCTCGACGATCGCCCGCTGGTGCGCGCCGGTCAGGGGCAGCGCCGCGCGCAGCCAGCCCACCACCTCGTCCTCGAGCGCGCCAGCAGCGGGCACGGTGCGGAGCACCTCGGCGAGCGCCGCCGTCTCGCGCTCCTCCTCCACGGCGGTCCGCACCAGGCTCGCCCAGCTCTTCGCCGGGACGAAAGCCGGATCGAGCGCCTCCCGCGCCGCAGCGCAATCGGCGCCGTTCTGGGTCCAGAAGCGCAGCCTGCCGGCGATCGCCGCCCACAGCTGCGGCTCGGTGCCCCCGCGCAGCCAGCGCAGCCGCCGGGCCCAATCGAGGAGCTGCGTTGCCTCCGGGCGCTCGAGGTGCTTGGGCTGCCTGCCCAGGACCGGCCCGCCCCGGGCCTCGATCGCCGTGCGCAGCTGGGCGAGCACCACCTCGGGCTCCGCCGCCGACGGGACGAGCTGCGCCGCGTCGGCCCAGCCCGCAGGATCGCGGCCTGCGCCGTCGTCCGCCTCCTCGAGCATCACCAGCGCTTCCGCTGCGAGCGCTGCCACCTCCCGCCAGCTCTCCGGCTCGGGGCCGACGCCGATGTCGCGCCGCGAATCCGAAGGCCGTGCGTCCCTGCCGAACGCGGCGATGTGGCCGGGCCACCAGCGATCGCAGAGGGCCCGGAGCACGGTGTTGATCAGCTCCCGCACCGCAGCGCCGACCTCCAGATCGCCGGGCGCCTCCTCCTGGCAGGCCCGCGCCAGGGCGAGCCAGCCGAGGATGACGAGACGCTGCCGCTGCGGGGCCACGAGGGCGAGCTCGTCCTTCTGCCGCTCGATCCGCTCCCGCAGCGCCTCCACCTCGGCGAGCAGCTCGGGGGCGGGCGCAGGCGCGTCCTCCTCCTCGGTCCACGTCACCGCGAGGACGACTTCGGGCTGTGGGGGTGATGGCGGCTGGTCCGCAACCGGCGCCTCGGGCGCCGGCTCGAGCGCCGCGAGCAGGAGCCGGCGCGCCGCCGCCGAGGGGAAGAGGGCCCCTGCCGCATAGAGCAGGGCCTCCTCCGCGCTCCGGCCGGCGCCGCCAAAGCGCTCGTCGTTGCCGACGATCAGGCATTCGTTCCAGCCCAGCTCCCGCTCGAGCACGGTGTAACCGGCGTCGAGCAGGAACTGGCGGAGGCGCTCGGTGTTGCAGGCAGCGATGGTGGCCATACCTGCGACGGTAGCGCACCTTCGGCCGGGGAGCGATCGCGCGGGATGGGAAACGCCCCCATCCCGCGCGCCGGGCTTTTCAATCCTTCACGAAAACAGGCACGGCCAGCTCGGTCGCCTCCTGCCGGAAGTTCTCGTCGGTGCGGTCGAAGTTGCCGCTCGTCTCGTTGCGCGCGTAGCGGACGATCGATCCATCCGCGTGCACGAACTCGATCTGCCGCACCGTCCACTCACCGGCGGTGTAGCCGGGCAGCACGGAGAACCGCGCCGCCCACTCCCCCTCGGTGACCCGGTGCAGCGCCGGCCGCACCGCGACGTACGAGGCCCCGTCGTTGGCGACCGTCGACACGGTGACGGTGGCCCGGACCACGCCGGCCCCGCCCTCGGTCACGTCGAGCGAGAGCCCGACCACGCCCTGCCCCTCGATCCCGGTGGAGGAGAACGCGATCGCGTCGATGGTCGTCTTCACCGTGTTCTCGGGCGCCGAGAACTCGAACGACTGCACCGGCATGGTCGTCGCCGCGCCGCCGGCGATGACGTAGGTCTCCCCGCGCGCGTCGAGCTGGACGTCGTTGCGCGCCTCGTCCATCGCCCGCACCTGGCAGAGCGTCCAGGTGCCGCGCACGTCGGTGCCCCAGAGCCGCAGCACGCCGGTCCACCTGCCGGCCTCCTCTTCGGCCATCTCCACGCTGCGCAGCGTCGCCATGCCCGCGGTGGAGCAATCGGCGTTGCTGACGAAGAGCGCGCTCACCGAGTAGAGCCCGCTGCCCACGTCGGTGGCCTGCACCTCGAAGGACACCTCCGCCGGCGCGTGGGTGATGGCGCCGTCGACGATCAGGTCGATCCCGCTCACCTCGGGCATGTCGCGGTCGGGCACGCCGTCGGTGCGCTCGAAGGTGGGCACGTCCACCTCGGTGTAGATCTCGGTGCAGCCGAGGTTGCAGACGAAGGTGTAGAAGGTCCCGCCGGGCAGGCCTTCGTAGGTGAGGCGGTTGCCCGCGTGATCCTCGATCGACAGCGCGCTCACGTACCAGTTCGTGCCGGGGCTCCACGACGGGATCGGCAGGGTGGCGCTCCAGCTCCCGCCCGTCTCCTCGAGCACGAGCTCGAGCCAGCCGCCGAGATCGGAGGCGACCACCGCGGTGACGCGCGAGAGGCCGCTGCCCGCGTCGGTGGCATCGATGCCGACGGTCACGTTGCCGCCAGCGTAGGCGGCGGTGACGCCCTCGAGCACCGGCGGCTCGTGGTCGGTGACGCCGCCCACCACCTCGATGGTCGGAAGGCCGAAGGCGATCGCGCCGCCGAGCGACAGGTTCGAGGAGTAGGGTTCGCCGTAGACGGCGCTGGCGTTGGGTCCGATCTGCATGGCGTCCACCGCGCTCACGCCGTGGATCTGCCAGGTGCCGTTGGGCAGGTGGGTCGGGATCGAGCCCTCGCCGCGGAAGAGGCAGCTCGCGGGATCGTAGGCGAGCGCCACGTCGACGGTCGGGCCCCAGGCGCCCTGGTCGGCGGTGCCGATCCCGACGATCACGCTCTCCACGCCGCTCGGATCGGCGGCAGCCGCCTCGACGCCGAAGGGCGCGCCGCCGTTGGAGACGGCGGTGAGGAAGGCGGCGTGGCTCACCGCGGGGCCGAAAATGTCGGCGCCGGGCGAGGTGGTGTAGCCGTCCTGGACGAAGAAGCAGAAGTTGGCGCCGTCGATCTCCGTGGCGCCGTAGTGGAGAGCCTCCCCTGCCGCGGTGAGCTGCAGCCGGTAGGGGATGTCGACGAGCAGGTCGGCGTCCAACTCGAGGCTGGCCTCGCCATCCTCCACGGCGAGCTCGCCGTCGAAGACCGAGAGCGATCCGTCGGCGGAGGCGAGCTGCACGGCGACGCTGGAGGGATCGCCGCCGAAGCGCAAGGTGACCGTGGGCTTCAGCTCGGCGCCCGCGTCGAGCATCTGCTCGTGGACCACCGTGCCGTCGAGCACGCTCGCCGTCGCGGTTCCAAGGGAGGCGCCGCCCACGAGGATCTCCTCGAGGACCGCCGCCTCGCCGCCGCTACCGCCGCTGCCACCGGTACCACCCGTACCGCCGGTCCCACCGGTGCCGCCGGTGCCTCCCGTTCCGCCGGTCCCACCGGTGCCGCCGCTGCCGCCGCTGCCACCGCTTCCGCCCGGCTGGCCGCTCGGCTTGGTGTCGTCGCCGCAGGCCGCCAGGGCCAGGGTGCAGGCCGCGAGCAACACCAACTTCGTCGCGGTCCGATTCGAATGCTTGCGCATGACGCTCTCCTCGCTCGGATGTGTTCTCACTCGATCACCTCGACCGGCAGCGGCTCTGCCACCGGCCACGGCACCGCGCTCACGCCGGGGGTGAAGCCGCCGCCGAGATTCGCGTGGGCGCTGCTGCCCCAGCAATAGGCGCCGCCGCCCTGCACGACGCCGCAGGTGGCGCTGTCCACCACCTCGATCCGCTCGAAGGGCAGATCGAAGTCGACGCGCACCGGCGTGCGGCTCGGCACCAGCGTGCCGTCGCCGAGCTGGCCGTATTCGTTCAGGCCCCAGCACCAGGCCTCGCCGGCGGCGGTGCGGCCGCAGGTGTGGAAGTTGCCGGCCTCGACCTGCACGAAAACGATGTCGGTGGGCACCTGGATCGGCGTGGTGATCTCCTGCAGCGCCGAGTCGGCCAGGTGGCCGAGCATGTTGTGGCCCCAGCACCAGGTCTCGCCGGCGGTGGTGATCCCGCAGGTGTGGTTGGCGGCGTCGATCTCGACGAAGGTGTGGCCGCCCACCACCAGGGAGGGCTCGAGGGCGGGGATGAGCAGATCGCCCAGGTTCACGCCGTCGCGCTCCGCCGCGTTGCCGAGGTTGCCGAGGCTGTTGTCACCCCAGCACCAGGCGGCGCCCGCGCTGTCGATCGCGCAGGTGTGGCTCTCGCCGGCGCTGATCCGCACGAAGTCGAAGCCCTCGATCTGCATCGGGGTCCACTGGTCCACGGTGGTGCCGTTGCCGAGCGCGCCCTCCTGGCCCATGCCCCAGCAGTAGGTGTCGCCCTCGGTGGAGATCGCGCAGCTGTGCGAGCCGCCCAGGGTGAGCTCCGTCACCGTGTCCGCATAGACCGGCGCCGGGACCATCGAGCCGCCGATCGCGTCGCCGGGAAGCGAGATGCCGATCTGCCCGCGGGCGTTGGTACCCCAGCACCAGGGCAGGCCGTCGAGGTCGACGCCGCAGGTCTTGTAGCGGCCCTTGTGCAGGGAGCGGAAGCGCACCTCGGTGTGCACCGCCTCGGGGAAGGGGAAGTGCACGTGGCCGGGATCGCGGCGGCCCACGCCCATCTCGCCGAAGTGGTTGTAGCCCCAGCAGAAGGCCTGGCCTGCTGCGTCGAGGCCGCAGCCGCCGGGCTGCGCCACGGTGAGGGCGAAGGGAGCGGGAGGCGCGTCGCCGGTGGTGACGTCGAGGCGGGTCCAGCCGGTGGCGGTGCCGGTGTCGGCCGCCACCTGGACCACGGTGCTGCCGCTGGCGATGCCCGTCGCCACGCCCTGCTCGTCCACCGAGGCGAGGAGCGGGTTGCCGACGAACCAGCTGAAGACGGCGTCGTCGATCGGCTCGTCCCATTCGTCGTAGGCGATGGCGCTGAGCTGCACCGACTCGCCGGCTGCGACCGCGACGTTCTGCTCGACGATCTCGATCCGGAGCACGATGCCGGGGGTGATGGAGACGCGCAGGGAACCCTGCAGGTCGTTCGAGCCGGCCTCGGCGACGATGTCCACGGAGCCGGTGCGAAGGCCCTTCACCAGGCCGCTCTGGTCCACGGTGGCGATCGCTTCGTCCGCGCTGCTCCAGCGCACGGCGACGTCCTCGCGGACCTGGCCGTCGACGTCGATGAGGCGCACGGAGAGCGGAAGCGTGTAGCCCCGCGGCACATTGTTGCAGGGGTCCTGGATGCAGACCACGTCGTCGTGCACCCGGACCGCGACCACGAGGAGCTCCGGCTCCTCGATCACCGAGCCGCCGGCGCCGCCGGTCGCCTCACCGCCGCTGCCGCCGGTGGCACCGCTGCCTCCGGTGCCGCCAGCGCCGCCGGTAGCGCCCGTGCCGCCGCCTCCGACCGAACCGGGCCCGGACTCGCCGCCGCAGCCCACTGCCAACATCATGGCCGACAGCACTGCCAGCCCTGCAGATCGCGTGATCATGCGCGCACCTCGCCTTCTCGATTGCAGAAGACTCGATGCTCGCAGGGCCGTCACGCAGGGGCCGCCTAAAAGATGCTTAAAAGGCGGGGGCTCTCCCGCTGGCGTGAACCCCCGCCCCCCGTCTGGACACGCCGACGCGCCCGGCGCCACCAGGACGAACGCCCCGATCGCAGAGGCGACCGGGGCGTCTTTCGTTTGCAGGGCAGGGCGGGCGTTTCAGCGCCGCCGGCGCACCAGCGCGAGCCCGGTTGCCACGAAGCCCAGCGCCGCCATTCCCTCTGCCGCGCTGCAGCCGCCGCCGGACTTCTTCTCGCCGCCGCCTGCGCCTGCGCCTGCGCCGGTTCCGCCGCTGCCAGAGCCACCGTTGCCCGAGCCGCCGGTGCCGCCAGCACCGTTGCCGCCCGTACCGCCGCTGCCACCGGCGCCGTTGCCCCCCGTGCCGCCGCTGCCGTCGACACACGAGCCGCCCTGGCAGCTCTGCCCCGCCGGGCAGACCGCGCCCTCGCAGGGATCGACACACGCGCCGCCCATGCAGATCTGCCCGCCGTCGCAGTTCACGCTCTCGCAGCCCGCGTCCACACAGCGCCCATCCGCCATGCAGACCTCGCCGTCGGGGCACGGCGTGCAATCGCAATCGCCCTTGCAGACGCCGGCGTCGCAGACCTGGCCGGCGTCGCACGCGACGCCGTCGCACGGGTCGACGCACGCGCCCACCCGGCACACCTGCCCCAGCGGGCAGCTGATCCCGTCGCACGCCGCCTTGCAGCTGCCGTCCGCCTGGCAGACCTGCCCCGCGGGGCACTCCACGTCGACGCAGGCCGGCTCCACGCAGAAGTTCCGGTCGTTGCAGGCGAGGCCCGCCGGGCAGTCGAACTCGCCGCCGAAGCAGCCGTTCACGCACTGGCCTCGGTCGCAGACCTTGCCCGCGCCGCACAAGCCCTCACCGTCGTCCACCGCGCCGTCGCAGTCGTCGTCGAGCCCGTTGCAGCTCTCGGCGCCGGCCTGCACCTGCGGCATGCAGGTGAGCGCGCCGTTGTGGCACTGCATCGTGCCCGCCGCGCAGACACCCGGCGTGCCGGTGTCGCAATCGCCGCCGCCGCCGGCGCAGGTGATCCCCTCGACGCGGGTGAGCAGATCCTCGAAGTCGTTGTCGCCGCCGCCGAAGAGATCCTCCCAGCCGAAGTAGAAGGCCTGGGGGTAGACGCCGGAATCCATGGTCACGAGGTGGATGTAGCTGTCCTCGCCCTCGTTGTCGTCGTTGTACTGGCGCTCGGAGTAGTAGAGGTAGCCGAGGGTGGAGGCATCCGGCCCGGCAGCGGTGAAGCGCACGCAGTTGACGTTGGTCCTGCCCTCGGTGCTCGCCATGAAGAAGCCGATCCGGCCGCCTTCGTAGCGGGGATCGTCCTTGATGTGGAGCGACTTCACCGTGCCCACGCCGTCGTTGCAGCCGAGGAACTCGTAGAGCTCCGACGGCGCCGGCTTGGAGCCCGTGACGTTGTACCAACCGAAGGAGTTCTTCTGGCCGCCGCCGCGGGCGATCACCTTGAAGGTGAGCTCGCAGTTGGGGTCGAAAGTCTCCGGGGTGATCGCCGCGGCGGTGGCGGGCTCGATCGACTCCCCTTCCCCAGCCAGGTAGTTCTTCAGGTTCTGGTTGGAGGGGATCGGGCTGCCGTCGGGCTGCGTCAGCGCCTGTGCGGCGGGAGCGGCCAGAAGCAGGGCCAGAGCGGCGAGAAGGGCGGATGGGATGCGCATGGCGCCGACTCTACAACAGAGTTGGAGAATTTCCAGTAACCCCCTGCCCGCTCGGTCGTCCGCGCGCGGTCGCCCGAACGAACGAACCACTTCCCCTCGAGCGGCGTAGGTTCCGCCGTCTGGCTTCCCGGGGGGACGGTCCATGTTCGGTTCGATGCGGTATCTCGTGGTGATTGCGGCGCTTCTTGCTGGCGCCGGTTGCGGAGCGGAGACGCCAGGCGGCCACGCGGGCCACGGCGGCAGCGGCGGCGGCGGAGGGAGCGGTGGCGGGCAGGAGCCGGTCCCCGAGATCTGCGGCGACCGGATCGACAACGACCTTGACGGCGCCGACGACTTCGCTGACAGCGACTGCGCGGTGGGCCCCGTCCTCGCAGCGGGCCTGCAGGGAAAACTCGACGAGGCCCGCGGCTCGGAGGTCGGCGCCCTCGCCCTCGGCATCGAGACCAAAGGCGACCGCGTCGCCACCCTCGCCAGCGGCACGGTGGCAGTGGACGGCCGCGCCCTGCTCCCCGGCGATCGCTTCCCGATCGGCAGCATCACCAAGAGCTTCGTCGCGGTGCTCGTCCTCCAGCTGCGCGACGAGGGGAAGCTCGCGCTCTCCGATCCGCTCTCGACCTGGCTGCCCGACTTTCCCCGCGCCGAGCGGATCACCCTGCACCACCTGCTCAGCCACACCAGCGGCATCGCCGAATACCTGCAGGCAAACACGCTCAACGGCTGGCTCCTCGATCACGCCGAGGTCACGCCGGCGCAGATGGTGGAGCTCGCCGCCGAGCAGGCGCCGCTCTTCGAGCCCGGCACCCGCTGGGCCTACTCGAACAGCAACTACGTCCTCCTCGGCCTCGTGATCGAAGCGGTCACCGGTACACCCGTGGAGACCGAGCTGCGCGCGCGGATCTTCGAGCCCCTCGGCATGGCCGACTCCTTCCTCCAGGGCGAGGAGGAGGGCAGCCTCGAGGTCCACGGGTACGTTCCGCAGACGGTCGGCGAGCTCGACATGATCCCCTACTGGAACGGCACGCCTGCCTGGACCGCCGGCGCGATCGTCTCCACCACCGCCGACATGCTCCGCTTCAGCCACGGCCTCTTCCAGGGCGAGCTCCTCACCGACACGTCGCTGGGCGAGATGATCACGCCGGTCGGCGACGCAGGCTCCTTCCGGTACGGCTACGGGATCATCATCGGCGACGGCTGGATCGGCCACGACGGCGCGGTGCCGGGCTGGATGGCCCAGTGGATCGTCACCGACGAGGGCAACACCATCGTCACCCTGCAGAACCGCTTCGACGACGCCGACGCCCTCGCCCGGGCGACGAGCGGCGCGATCGATCAGCTCTGATGCGGTAGAGGCCGAGGTGCGAGGGCGCCCTGCGCGATCCGATCGCGCAGCACGCGCTTGAGCACCTTGCCCGACGGCCCGAGCGGCAGCTCGTCGATGACGACCAGCTCGCGAGGCACCTTCGTTCGCGCGAGGTGCGCCGCGGCGAAGCTGCCGAGGTCGCGCAGGTCCGCGCCGTCGTGCGGCACCACCACCGCCACCACCTCCTCGCCGTAGTAGGGATCGGGTCTGCCCACCACCGCCACCTCGGCGACGCCCGGGTGCCTGCAGAGCACCTCTTCGACCTCGGCCGGATAGACGTTGTTCCCGCCGCGGAGGATGAGGTCCTTCTTGCGATCGACCACGTAGAGGCGGCCCGCTGCGTCGAGGTGGCCGACGTCGCCGGTGCGCAGCCACGCCCCGTCGCGCACCGCTGCGGTCGCCTCCGGATCGTCCAGGTAGCCGGTCATCGCGTTGTGGCCGCGCACCTCGATCTCGCCGTCGGTCTCGTGGCCCACGGTGGCGCCGTCGGCATCGACGATGCGCACCTCGACGCCCCACACCGGCCGGCCCACCGAGCCGAGCACCGGCGCGTCGGGTGGCCCGTCCACCGTGGAGAAGGTAGCCTCGGTGAGGCCGTAGCCCTGGCGCACCGGGACGCCGAGGCGGTGCTCGGCGCTGCAGGCGAGCTCGGCGGGGAGCGGCGCGCCGGCGGAGAGCACCCAGTGGAGCGCGCGGGGCGGCGGGCCTCTCGGCTGCCGCAGCCAGGCGGCGAGCATGGTGGGGACCACCGGCGCCCAGGTGATCGACTCCTCGTCGAGGAGGGCGAGGGTGGCGGCGGCGTCGAAGCGGGGGACGAGCTGCACCACGGCGCCGGCGAAGAAGGGCGCGAGCAGCGCCATCCTGCAGCCGAAGGAGTGGGTGAGCGGCAGCGCGCCGAGCACGCGATCGTCGATGTCGAGGCGGAGCGTGTGGTGGACGAGGGTCGCGGTGTGGACGAGGAGCGAGGCGTGCGAGATCCGCGCGCCCTTCGCCTCGCCGGTGGTGCCGGAGGTGAAGAGGATCATCGCGTCGGCGCCGGGATCGAGCTCGCGCGGTAGATCGAGGGGCGCTGCTTCGGGGAGGGCATCGATGGTGATGCCGTGCGTGCCGGCGCTGCGGAGGAGCGCCTCGCGCTCGGGATCGCAGAGGGCGAGGCGGCAGCCGGCGCGGTCGACGCGGAGCGCGATCTCGTCGGGGGCCGAGAGGATCGGCGCCGGCACCACCACCGCGCCGGCGTAGACGATGCCGAAGAAGGCGGCGACGAAACCCTCGTGGTTGCCGGCGCAGAGGAGGACGCGGTCGTTCTCGCCGACGCCGCTGGCGAGGAGGCCGCCGGCGATGCGGCGGGCCCGCTCGTCGATCGAGCCGTAGGTGCTGGTGGTGCGCGAGGCGCCCCGGCCCTCCACGAGCGCGACGCGCGCGGGATGGCGGACGGCGTTCTGGCGGAGGATCTGGCCGACGTTGACGCCCATGGGGCCAATCAGCGCCCTGCCTCGCTGCAGGTCAATGGGCGGGAGGCGCGAAGCGTTCGCCGCTGCCCAACCGGCCAGTGTCGGACCCCCGCGATAGGGTTCGTCGGCGGGAGGGGTGGTAATGGAAACGAGTGCTAATCTTTGGGGCGATATGGCCAGGCCAGCGACCTACGAGGACATCGAAGCACTGCCCGAGAACCAGGTCGGGCAGATTGTGGACGGCGAGCTGATCGCGTTGCCGCGCCCGTCGGGCGAGCACGGATTCGCCGCCTCCCGGCTCACCCAACTGCTGAGTCCCTTCGACCTGGGGCCAATCGGCGGCTGGTGGCTCATCGGCGAGCCCGAGCTCCACCTCGCCGCGGACGTGCTCGTCCCCGATCTTGCCGGCTGGCGACGGGAGCGGCTTCCCTCCCCGACCGGCAAGTACTTCGAGCTCCCGCCCGACTGGCTGTGCGAGATCCTCTCGCCCTCCACGGCCCGGCTCGACCGCATCAGCAAGATGCGAAGCTGCGCTGCGAACGGCGTGGAGTTCATCTGGTTGGTCGACCCGGCGGCGCGGACCCTCGAGGCCTATCGGCGGGAGGGATCGGGCTGGAACAGGCTGGGTGCCTGGGAGCAGAACGAGACCGTTCGGGCGGCTCCCTTCACGGATCTCGAGCTCCAGCTCCGCCACCTCTGGGCGCCATCGCCGTAGCGCAACCGCTTGCCAGCCGCCGCTGGCCGTCGCAGGCTGGGCTCTCCCGCTACCCGGAGCGCCAAGCCATGCCCCGCCCCTTCGGTCTCGTTCTCGCCGCCGTTCTCTTCGTTGCGCCGACCGCCGGCGCCAGCGGCCTCGACGGCCTCGCCGACAAGGCCCGGGGCAAGGCGGGCGAGGTCCTGGACGACGCCGCCGATCGCACCCTCGACGGCGCCGCCGATCGCGCTGCGGAGGAGCTGGGGCTCAAGTCGAAGAAGAAGGCGACGAAGAAGAAGCGGAAGAAGCCCGCCAGTTCGACCGCAGCTACCGCCGAGACGACGACGGCGCCTTTGGAGGCGACGCCCGCCAAGGCCGAGAGCGGCGAGACCACCGCCACCCCGACGAAGGCCCCGCGCCCGAAGTGATCCGACCACCGTCGGCCGGGTCTCCCGCCGCCGCAATCACGCTCCGCTGCTCGGGTTGGTGACGCCGTGCTCTGAAGCCAACGCATCCGGGCAGGCGATGCCAGCGGCCCCTTGCGCTTTCGCGAAGATGTGCAAGCTTCACACCTCTTGCGTGCCCCTCGGGGCCGCTTGCGGAGGGCTGCTTGATCGACAGGGATCCATCGGAGCTGGTGCCGAAGCTGGGCGTCGGTCCCGGCTGCAAGGTTGCGCTGGCGCCCGAGCTCTTCCTGCTCGCTGGGCCGTTGCGCATCTCCGGATGCCGCGTCGTCTCCGCCCGGGAGCCGGTGGGAAGCGCGTCGCTCACCATCGTCCTCGCCCTCTCCAAGGACGACGTGCCGGCGCTGGCCGCCTATGCCCACGAGCTGGCGGAGGTCTCCTCGCTGTGGGTGGCCGTGCCCCGCAAGATCGCCGAGGTGGAGGGGCTGCCGCCGCCGGAGGCGCGACCGGACCTGGGCGATCTGCAGCAGATCTTCGTGCCGCTGGGCCTCTCGGACAACAAGCTGCTCTCCTTCGGCACGATGCTCGTGGCCTACCGCTTCGTGCGCAAGCCGCCCCGCCCCAGGGCCGAGGGCGGGCCCGACGCGGACCTCGACCTGGTCGAGGAGAAGAAGAAGCGGAACAAGAAGCCAGAGGAACGGCTCGACGAGTGAATGTCGGCCCCGAAGCCTGCGGCTGAACCACGCTCCCTCGCCTCTTTGGCTCCTGCGCCCGCCGTGGTAGCGATGCGGCGGTCCGGCGTCTCTCGTCGGAAGCGAACGAGCAGGCGGCCGGCTGGCCGCTTGGGGTAGCCGTGGAAGCGCAGCAGAAGAACCTCGGGACGGCGGCAGAAGCGGTGGCAGCAGCGGTGCTCGTCGGGGCGCCGCTCGCGCTTGGGGCGGTGCATCTCTCCGTTTCGCTCGTGGTGGCGGCGTTCGGCTGCCTCTCGTTCCTCCTGCTCGCGCTCTCGCTGCGCGGCCGCCGGCTCCACGTGGGCTGGCTCGCGCCGCTGCTCCTCCTGGTGAACGTGGTGGCGGCGCTGCAGCTCCTGCCGCTGCCGCCCGGGCTCGTCGGCCTCCTCGCCCCGGAGACCGCTGCGCTCTACCAGGCGGCGGGGGTGAAGGGCTGGCATCCGCTCTCCCTCGACGCCGCGGCGACCGCTGCGGAGGTGGCGAAGGGGATCGGCTGGCTCTGCCTCTTCGTCGTGCTGCAGCACCGCGCCGGGGAGTCGAAGCGCGCGCGCAAGCGAATCTTCGCCTACGTGGCCGGCGCCGCAGCGCTGGTGGCGCTCGTCGGACTCGGCAATTGGGTGGTGGGCGAGAAGCAGTCCCTCCTCGGGCTCTACGAGTTCTCCGGCACGAAGCCCTTCCTCTCCACCTTCGGCAATACCAACAACCTCTCCGGCTTCTTGAACCTCGGCGGGCTCCTCGCGCTCGGCCTCGCGGCGCAGGCCGACCGGATCCAGTGGCGGGTCGCCTGGGGCGCGGTCTTCCTCGCCTGCGTCGGCGGCTCGATCCTCACCGCTTCGCGCGGCGGCGCGATGGCGCTGCTCGCAGGGCTTTTGCTCCTGCCGATCCTCGGCTGGGGATCCCGGGCCCGGAAGAGCGAGGGGAGCGCGGAGAGCTGGCGGAGCTGGGCCACCATCGGCGGCGCCACCGCGGTGGCCTCGGCGATCGCGTGGTGGCTCTACAGCGAATTTCCGCGGCTCTTGCGCGAAGTGGCCTCGCTCCTCGACTTCAACGTCGCCGACGAGCAGGGCAAGCTCGAGGCCTACAAGATCGCTTGGGACGCGGCCCTCGCCCATCCCTTCTTCGGCATCGGCCGCGGCGCCTTCCACAGCGTGCAGGCGCTCTACCTCTCCCAGCCCTGGCGCGTGACCTTCACCCACGCGGAGAACGAGCCACTCCAGGCCCTCGCCGAGCTCGGCCTGCCGGTGGGCGCGCTTCTGGTGCTCGGCTTCGCCGCTGCCTGGCTCGGGCTGGTCCGCCGCGGGCGGCTCTCCTGGGCGGAGGCCGGCGCCGCCGCGGGCGCGTTCGCGCTCCTCCTGCAGAACCTCGTCGATTTCTCGCTCCAGTCGGCGGCGGGCCTCGCGCTCCTCGCGCTCTTCGCCCACCACGTGCGGCGTGAGGTCCGCGTGCGCTTCGCCCCGGTGCTCGCCTGCGCGGTGGCGGCGCCGCTCCTCGTCGGCTTGGCCGGTGCGCGCGCGTGGCCCGAGATCGACAGGGTGGGTGAGACGCTCGTCGCGTTTGGCGCCGACCAGGCGATCCCCTTCGATCACGTGGAGGCCGAGCTGCGGGCTGCGTGGGCCGAGCGGCCGGCGTGGTACCTGCCCGCCGAGATCGCCGCTGCCCGTGCCGCCGCGGAAGAGGACGGTGCAAAGCGCGCCCTGCCCTGGGTGAACCAGCTGCTGCGCCTCAACCCGCAGGCAGGCAGCGGCCACCTCCTCGCAGGCGAGACCCTCGCCAGGCTGGGCGCAAAGGGCCAGGCACTCGCCGAATTCCGCACCGCCGCATCGCTCGGCCGGCCTTCGATCGAGCGCGTTCTCGCCTGGTGGCCGGACGATGCCGAGGCGGTGCGCGCCGGGGTGCCCGCCGCGTCGCAGGCAGCGCTCGTCGCAGCTGGGCCGGTGGAGAAGAGCGGCCAGCGGGCGCTCGCCATCGAGCTCCTCGAGCGGATCGAGGAGCCGGATCTGCGCGTGCTCGGGCGGCTCTTCTGGCTGCGTCGGGCAGAAGGTGATCACGAAGCCGCCCTCGCCCTCGCCGAGCGGCTCCGGCCCCTCGAAGAGCAGCCGGCACGCGCCCTCGCGCTGCAGGCCCTCGCACTGCGTGCGCTGCAGCGCCCCGACGACGCCCGCGCGCGCTACGAGGAGGCGCTTGGTCTCGACCGCCGCAGCACCGACGCGCTCTTCGGCCTCGCCGAGCTGGAGATCGAGCAGAAGCGCTACGCCGAAGCGATCGAGACCCTCGAGCGCATCCCCGTCGCCGCCCATGCCGGTGCGCAGAATACCCGCCACTGGCTCCGCTCCCGCGCCTTCCGCGCCGACAAGAGCTTGCTCAAGGCCCGCGACGAGCTGCGCCTGCTGGTGGGCCGCGTCCCCGACAACCAGTGGTACCGCCTCACCCTCGTCGACGTGCTCCTCGATCTGGGCCAGCTCGACGAGGCCGCCACCACCCTCGAGCCCCTCGCCGACTGGGACCGCGCCGACGGCGCCCGCAAGCGCCTCGCCCAGCTGGTGGACTCCAAACGCCAGCGCGAGATGGAGCTGCTCGAGCAGCGCCTCCTCGGCACCACCCCCTGACCGACTCCCTGGGACAGGGGTTGAGCGGTGTTCACGTCGAGCGGGGCGCCCCATCAGGCGTGAGCACCGCTCAACCCCACCTCCTGCGAGGCCACGGCAACCGGCCACCTGGCATACCCGCATCACCCGGCGCCGCTGACCTGCGCTACGATCCCCCGCTCAACCGGGGGATTGCACATGAACGCCGCGCTCGTCTGCGTGGGCGGCCTCGCCGTCTTCGCACTCGGCTACCGCTTCTACTCGCGCCACCTCGCCCAGCACGTCTTCGGCCTGCGGGACGACGACCCCGTTCCCGCCCGCGTCCACGAGGACGGGCAGGACTACGTGCCCACCCACAAGCACGTCCTCTTCGGCCACCACTTCTCCTCGATCGCCGGCGCGGCGCCGATCATCGGCCCCGCCATCGCGGTGATCTGGGGCTGGGTGCCGGCGATCGTGTGGGTGGTCTTCGGCTCGGTCTTCCTCGGCGCGGTGCACGACTTCTCGACGCTCGTCCTCTCGCTCCGCCACAACGGCCAGAGCGTGGGACAGATCACCGCCTCCGTCCTCGGACCGCGCACCCGCACGCTCTTCCTGCTGGTGATCTTCTTCCTGATCTTCCTGGTGATCGCGGTCTTCGCCAAATCGATCGCCGCGCTCTTCGTCGCCAAGCCGGGCACGGTGATCCCGATCAACTTCGAGATCCTCGTCGCCGTCGCCATCGGCTGGCTCTGCTACCGCAAGAAGATCCCGCTCCTCTGGCCCTCGATCGCGGCGCTCCTCCTCCTCTACGCCTCGGTCTGGATCGGCATCCGCAACCCCATCTCGATCGAGAGCCTCTTCGGCGCGCACCAGATGACGGCCTGGGTGGTCGCCCTCCTCGCCTACTCCTTCGTGGCGAGCGTGCTGCCGGTCTGGGTGCTCCTCCAGCCCCGCGACTACATCAACAGCCACCAGCTCTTCGTCGGCCTCGGCGCGCTCATCCTCGGCCTCCTGATCGCCCAGCCGCAGATCACCGCTCCGGCGCTCAACGTCGTGCCCGCCGACACGCCGAACGTGCTGCCCTTCCTCTTCGTCACCATCGCCTGCGGCGCGATCAGCGGCTTCCACGGCCTCGTCTCCTCGGGCACGAGCAGCAAGCAGATCGCCCGCGCCCCCGACGCGCGCATGGTCGGCTTCGGTGGCATGCTCGGCGAGGCGACGCTGGCCCTCGTCGCCACCCTCGCGGTGAGCGCGGGCCTCGCCGACTGGGCCGGGCACTACCACTCGTTCGCCGCGGCGACGACGGGCGGCCTCGCCGCCTTCGTCGAAGGCGCCGCCACCTTCCTCACCGCACTCGCGATCCCCCGCGGTCCCGCGGAAGTCGTGGTCGCGGTGCTGGTGATCTCCTTTGCTGCCACCAGCCTCGACACCGGCGTGCGGATCCAGCGCTACATCCTCGAGGAGCTCGGCCAGATCTACGGCCTCAAAGCCCTGCAGAACCGCTACGTCGCCAGCTTCGTCGCGGTGGGCACGCCGCTCCTGCTCTACCTCGCCGGCCGCGAGCAGGCCCTCTGGCCGCTCTTCGGCTCGTCGAACCAGCTCCTCGCCGGCCTCTCGCTGGTGGTGGTCACGGTGTGGCTCTACGTCACCGGCAGGCCCTGGCTCTACACCGGCATCCCGATGCTGCTGGTCCTCGCCATCTCCGGCACCGCGATGGGCCTGAACCTCGCCCAATACCTCGAGGCCGGCAACTACGTCCTCGCCCTCTGCGGCGGCACCATCCTCGCCCTGCAGATCTGGGTGGTCCTCGAGGGCGTCGCCGCCGTCCGCCGCGCCCCCCGCGCCAGCGCCAGCAGCCCGGTCGCCGCCGAGTAGGAACGCAACGGCCCCTGCCGGCAATGAGCCTGCAGGGGCCGCATCGGTGCGAACGAAAGGCGAGCCGCCTACTTCGCCACCTTGTTCAGCGTCACCGGCACGAAGAGCACGCCGTCGCCGTGGGGCATCGCCGGCCCGCCCAGCACCACGTCGCCGCCGGGCCGCACCGCCACCGTGGTCTCGACCACACCGGGGATGGTCAGCTTCATCCGCGCCCGCCCGTCCTTGTCGATCGAGCGGAAGTTCAAGGTGAGCGTCTTGCCGCCGGCGAGCTCCACCGTCTCGCTCTTGCCCATCTCGACGCTGGCCTTCTTCATCGCGAGCAGCTTGTAGTTCTTGTAGGCGAAGTCGCCCAGCGCCTTGCGGAAGCGCTCGAGCCGCGGATCGTTCTCGCCCTTCTGCTTGCTGGCGAGGACCACGTGGACGGTGACGTCGGCCTTCTCTCCCTCGGCCATCGCGTGCAGCGGCGCGAAGACGGCGAGGAGGGCGATGCCGAGGGCGGCGAGCAGCGTGCGGCGCGAAGCGTTCATCTCAATTTCCCTGCACGTAGATGACCGTGGTTCCGGACTCGGTCTTGAAGAGCATCGCGTCCGTGTCCTCGGCGGTCTGCACCGAAATCACCTGGGAGAGGCCGGGGCCGCCGGCGAGCAGCGGGCCCTGCATCCGCCCTGCATCGGAAGCCCGGTGGGTGGCGTTCCACACCAGCGGCCCCGCCACCAGCAGCACCACCGCCGCGCCGAGCGCCGAGGCAGCCTGCCATTTGTGGAAGGTGAGGGTCTCGTCGAGCCACACGGTGAAGCGCGCCCACAGCGACGCCCGCTCCTCCACCGGCGGCGGCAGCCCCGCCATCACCCGGTCGGCGAAGCCGGAGAAGTCGACCAGGTCGGCCTCCTTCTCCACGGAGGCCTGCAGCCAGGAAGAGAGCGCCGCGTGATCGTCGAGCCGCGCCTGCAGCCCGGGATCCTCGCGCAGCGCCTCCTCGACCACGGCCCGCTCGTCCGGCGAAAGCTCGCCGTCGCGGTACGCGGAGAGGAGCATCTCCATCTCGATGTCGCGGCGCCCGTCCATGGGTTTCAGCCCTCTTCCTCTCCGACCCCGAACTCGGGCCGGTCACCGCCGAGGTAGCCCTCGAGCAGCTTCTGCATCTTGGCCCGGGCGTGGAAGAGACGGCTCATCACCGTTCCCTTCGGGATCTCCAGCACCCGGGCAATGTCCTCGTAGCTCAATCCGTCCACTTCGCGAAGCAGCAGGATCTCCCGGTGCTTCTCGGGGATCTGCTGCAAGGCTTCCGCCATCGTCTCGGCCAGCTCCCGCCGCAAGGCGCTCTTCTGCGGGTTGGTCCCGAGCCGCGTCGACAGGAATCCGGCGTCCGACAACTCCGCCTCGTCCTGCCCCACCTTTTCGTCGAAGGCCACGCCCTCGCCGCGCCGCGACCGGATCCGGTCGACGGCCAGGTTGCGGGTGATCCGGTAGAGCCACGTATAGAAGGAGGAGTCACCCTTGAAGTCGGCCAGGTACCGGTGGACCTTGATGAAGGCCTCCTGGGAGACGTCCATCGCTTCCTCCCGGTCCTTCAGCATGCCGAACGCAAGCGAGAACACCTTCCGCTCGTACCGCTTCACCAGCAGCCGGAACGCCTGCTGATCGCCCTCCTTGCAGCGGCTGACCAGGGTCAGGTCATCGATTTCCACCCTGTCGTCTCCGCTCGAGGTGTCAGACGATCGAAGTCGCGTCGCATTCAATGGCGCGCTCGGTTCCCGGGCGGGCCGGGCGTGAGGTCGCACCGACCCTAGCACGCAGGACCTGCGCCGCCAACGAAACCGCCGCCCCGAACGGCCCCAAAACCCCGGTTTTCCTCGTGCTCCGCGCTCGTCCGGCAGGGAGAGCACCTGGCGCACCGGCGGGCTATATTGCGGGGGAATGCCCCGCCGGAGGCCATGGTTGCCGCTCCGGCCTTCTGCTACCGCCGCCACGCAGGATCCATGACCGACCGCCCCACCCCTCCCAAGCCGCCCCGCGTGGGTGATAGCCCCGCGTCTTCGACCAGCGACCCCGCCTGGGCTCGCCGGGTGGAGGAGGCTGCCGACCTGCGCCAGCAGCCCGAGGCGCCTGCAGGCCCGGTGGAGCCGGCGGAGGTGGTGCCCCTGCCCCATGACGCCCCCTACGGGTGGACGCCCGGGCCCGGCCCCGGTACCGGCCTCGGTACCGGCTCTGGCCCGACCGCCCCCGGCCCCCAGCCGCCGCCCCTCCTCCCCACCGACGGCAGCGCCGCCCGCAAGCCCGAGCCCCTGCCGCCGCCGCCCCGCTCCGACGACGCCATCGCCGCCCTCGCCCGGGTGAGCGCCGCGCTCCGCCGCCGCGCGTGGCAGGTCCACGGTGGAACGGCCCTCCTCGCCTTCGTCGGCACCGCCGGTCTCGTCGCCCTCCTCGCAGCGGTGGCCCTCGGCGCCGGCGCGACGCCTCTCGTCCGGCCGATCGCCCTCGGCCTCCTCGCCCTCGCCGCCACGGCTGCAGCGATCTTCGCCTGGCGCCGCGCCGGCCAGCCCACCGACATCGAGCTCGCCCGGCTGCTCGAGTCCCGCGACCCCAGGGCCGCCGGCCTCACCACCGCCGTCGAGCTCGCCGGCCTCCTGCCCCTGGCCGAGCGCGACGATCTCATCGACAAGCCCTTCTCGGCGGAGCTCGCCCGCGCCCACGTCGAGGCCACCGCCCGCACGGTGCGGCAGGCCGGCCCCCGCGAGGCCTTCGACGACAGGCCGCTGCGCTGGTCCGGCGCCGCTGCGGCCCTCTCGCTCGCGCTCCTCGCCGTCGCCGCCTTCCTCGCCGAGGCCGTGACCCCGGGCCTCGGCCGCCTCGCCTTCGGCGACGCCCCGGCGGAGAACGACGGCGAGCTCCCCCGCGCGGCGCCGATCACCGGCGACATCGCGCTCACCTACCTCTACCCCGCCCACACCGGCCTGCCGCCGAAGACGGTCGAGGGGACCAACGGCGAGATCACCGCGCCCATCGGCACCCAGGTCCGGATCGAGACCCGCGCCGACCGCGATCTCGCCAGGGCCTACGTCGACGTCGACGGCGCCTCGCTGCCGATGGAGGTGAAGGGCCGCCAGCTCACCGGCACGCTGCTGGTGCAGAAGTCGGGCGCCTACCGCTTCCGCTTCGCCGACGACCGGAACCGCAACCTCGCCGTGGGGCCGGAGATCCCGATCACCGCCGCTCTCGACGGCGCGCCCACCATCGACATCCTCGCCCCGGTGGCGGAGCTCACCGTCACCGAGCGCGATCCGGTGCAGCTGCAATTCGAGGCAGCCGACGACTACGGCGTGGCGAAGGTGGAGCTCGTCTACCAGGTCGGCGGCACGCCGGAGCAGCAGGTCTCCGTCTCCTCCTACGGCACGCCGCGGCGGCGTGCCGACGGCAGCTGGGTCTGGGAGCTCGCCACCCTGAAGCTCCGTCCCGGCGACGTGGTCACCTACTATCTGCGCGCCACCGACAACGACGCGGTCGGCGGGGCGAAGCAGGGCCAGAGCCGCACCCAGACCTTGAAGGTCTTCTCCGAGGCGGAGCACCTCCGCGAGCTGATCGCGAAGGTGGAGGAGGCCTGGGAGGGCATGGTCCTCGCCCTGGGCGATCGCATCGCGCCGCGCGAAGGCCCCCGCGCCGTCCGCGGCGAGAAGCGCATCGACGCAGGCGCCCCCGCCGACGAGCAGGTGCTGCAGGTCGGCACCACGCTCTCGGACGTCGCCGGCGAGCTGCGCAAGGACGAGAAGGCGCCGCAGGAGCTCTCCGCCGCGCTGATCAACATCTCGCAGGGCGTGCTGGAGAAGGGCCGCTTCACCCGCTCCGCCAGGGCCCGCGCCCGGACGGCGCCGGGCGCGCAGCTCGCAGCCCTCGACCGCGCCGAAGCGGCGGAGCAACAGGAGCTCGAGAGGAGCGTGCTCTACCTCGAGGCGCTCCTCGACCGGCAGCGGATCCAGCAGATCGAGGAGCTCGCCCGGGAGATGGCGGGCAGCCGCCGCGAGCTCGCCAACCTGATGGAGCAATACCGCGAGGCGCCCTCGGACGCGGCGAAGCAGGAGATCCTCCGCGAGCTCGCGCGGCTCAAGGACCGCATGAACGAGCTGATGCGCCGCATGGCCGAGCTCTCCAAGGGGATCCAGGACGAGCACCTCAACGCCGAGGCGATGAAGGCGATGGCGGAGGAGCGCAACCTGGCGAGCGGCCTCGACGAGATCGAGAAGCTCCTCGGCGAGGGGAAGATCGACGAGGCGATGGCGAAGCTGCAGGAGCTCGGCATGCAGATGGACGAGATGGCGCAGGCCCTCTCCGACGCTGCCGACTCCCAGGCGGAGAACGATCCGGCCCTCGCCGAGCTGCAGAAGGATCTGCAGCAGTACGAGGAGCAGCTGCAGCAGCTCCAGCAGGATCAGGCGGAGCTCGCCGACGCCACCGAGCAGCTCAAGCGCGAGCAGGCGAAGAAGCTCGAGGAGCAGCTGGCGCAGAACGGCGAGAAGCTCATCGACGAGCTCAAGGCGAAGGTGGAGCGCGCGCAGGATCGTCTCGCGGAGGTGCCGAGCGCCGACGTTCCGCCCAGGCTCACCGAGGATCTCGGCGGTGCGCAGGAGCGCCTGCAGGATCTCGAGAACGCCCTCTCGGTGAAGGACTTCGATGCGGCGATGGAGAGCGCGGCGCAGGCGCTGGCCCATACCGAGAGCCTCGAGCGCACGCTGGAGCGCGAGCTCGGCTACGCGCGGCAGTTCAACCTGCCCGATCGCGACGCGATCGAGGAGGCGCGGCAGCCGGCAGCTGCAGCGACGCCGCTGGTGCGCGAGGTGAAGCAGAAGCTCGAGGAGATGTTCGCCAACCCGGCGCGGCAGATGAGCCCCGAGCAGCGCCAGCAGATGGAGCGGATGGCGCAGCGGCAGGGCGAGCTCGAGGAGCAGATGCGGCAGCTGCAGCAGCAGGCGCAGAAGATCGGGCAGCAGGCGCCGATCTTCGACGAGTCGGCGCAGGGCGCGATGCAGGGCGCGCAGCAGTCGATGTCCGAGGCGGGCCAGAAGCTCCGCGGCAGGAACCCCGGCGGCGCCCTCGCCTCCGAGCGCCAGGCGCAGGAGCAGCTCCAGTCGCTGCAGCAGGGGCTCGAGAAGGCGAAGCAGCAGGCCCGCAACAACCGCGGCGGCGGCGGCTTTCCCCTGCCGCTCGCAGCTGGCGGTGGCCGCGGCGAGTCGGGGATGGACGGCGACTTCGACGACAAGGAGAAGGTCGCGATCCCCGGAGCCGATCAGTACAAGGCGCCCGAGGAATTCCGGAAGGACATCCTCGACGCGATGAAGCAGGACGCGCCGGCGCCCTTCAAGGAGCACGTGCGCGAGTACTACGAGGAGATCGTCAAATGAGCGCCTTCCCCGCCGCCGCGCGAGCAGCAGCGCGGACGCTGCTCCTCACCCTGCTCTTCGTCCTGCCTGCACAGGCGTGGGCCGCCGCCGACGAGCGCATGGCTGCAGCGGAGGAGGCCCTCTCCGCCTGGGACATGCCGAAGGCGGTCTCCCTCGCCGAGGCGCTCTACGGCGAGAACCCGAGCGATCCGCGCAGCGCCTTCCTCCTCGGCAGGGTGAAGCTCCACACCGGCGACTACGAGGGCGCGGCGCGCCTCCTCGAGGACGCCGGCGCCCCCGGCACGCCGGGCGGCTACCTCGACGTGGCCCGCAGGACCCAGGCGATCACCGCGAACTACCAGCAGGTGGAGTCGAAGAATTTCGTCTTCCGCTACCCGGCGGGGAAGGACGAGATCCTCGCCCCCTGGGCCCTCGAGACCCTCGAGGCCTCCTACGAGCAGATCGGCGACGTGGTGGGCTTCAAGCCGAGCCCCGCCGACGGGAAGATCCTCGTCGAGGTGGTGGCGGACGCGGAGGAGCTCTCCGCCGTCTCCACCCTCGGCATCGAGGCGATCAAGACCACCGGCACCATCGCCGTCTGCAAATTCAACAAGCTGATGATCACCAGCCCCAAGGCGCTGCTGCGCGGCTACGAGTGGCGCGACACCCTCGCCCACGAGTACGTGCACCTGGTGATCACGAAGAAGAGCCGCAACCAGACGCCGATCTGGCTGCACGAGGGGATGGCCAAATACCTGGAGACCGCGTGGCGCGGCCCGCCGGGCAAGGCCCTCGAGCTCCCCTCGGAGGCGCTGCTCCGCGACGCGGTGAAGGCCGAGAAGCTGATCACCTTCGAGCAGATGCACCCCTCGATCGCGCTCCTGCCCACCGCCCGCGACGCGGCCCTCGCCTTCGCCGAGGTCTTCTCGGCGATCGAGTACCTGCACGGCGCGGACGCCACCAGCGTCGAGCGGATCCTCTCGCACCTCGGCGCTGGCCTCTCCGACCGCGACGCGGTGGCGAAGGTCTACGGCAAGCCCTTCGCCGTCTTCGAACGGTCCTGGCGGCACTACCTGCAGAAGCGGCCCTACCCACAGGAGAACGCGTCGGTGGCGCTGCTCGAGAAGCATTTCGCCGACGAGCAGCCGGAGGCGCCGCAGGAGCCGGAGAAGAAGAACGCCTACCGGGACCTCACCGAGCTCTCCGAGTTCCGCGCGATCAAGGACGCCCGGGCCCGGAAGGCGGCGCACCTCGGCGAGCTGCTGCGGGCCCGCGGCAAATTCGCAGCCGCCGCAGCGAAATACGAGGAGGCGGTGGCCCGCGCTGGCGCGCAATTCCCCAACCTCTCCAACAAATACGCGCTGGCGCTCCTCGAGCTGGGCGAACACGGCAGCGCCGTGCGGGTCCTCGAGTCCACGCGCGACTACTTTCCCAACGACGTCTTCACCAACCTGAACCTCGCCCGGGCCAAGATGCAGAGCGGCAAGGTGCGCGACGCCGAGCCCTTCCTCCGCACCGCGGTCTCGGTGAATCCCTTCGATCCGGAAGTCCACGGCCGGCTCCTCGCGGTGGCGAAGGAGACGGGCGACGCGGACCTCCTCCAGCGTTCGTCCCGGGCCCTCGCCCTCCTCACCGGAGCGGTTCCCGGCCAGCAGTCCACGGAGCAGAGACCTTGAGAATGGAAGCGGGTAGCGATCTCCAGGCGGTGCAGCAGCTCGGCCAGGCGCGGGAACGGATCCTGGGCGAGATCGAAAAGCGCGTGGTGGGCCAGCGCGAGGTGGTCGAGCACCTCCTCGTCTCGCTCTTCGCCAAGGGCCATTGCCTCTTCGTCGGCGTGCCGGGCCTCGCCAAGACCCTGCTCATCAGCACGCTGGCGGAGGTGCTCGACCTCTCCTTCAACCGGGTGCAGTTCACGCCGGATCTGATGCCCTCGGACATCACCGGCACCGACATCCTCGAGGAGGATCGCACCACCGGCAGGCGCGAGCTCCGCTTCGTCAAGGGGCCGCTCTTCGCGAACATCGTCCTCGCCGACGAGATCAACCGCACGCCGCCGAAGACCCAGGCGGCGCTGCTGCAGGCGATGCAGGAGAAGCGCGTCACCGCCGGTGGCCGCACCTATCCCCTCGCGCCGCCCTTCCTCGTCTTCGCCACCCAGAACCCGATCGAGCAGGAGGGCACCTACCCGCTGCCCGAGGCGCAGCTCGATCGCTTCATGTTCATGGTGGACGTTGGGTACCCCTCCGAGGACGAGGAGGTCGAGGTGGTCTTGCGCACCACCGGCGCCGCCGGCGCCTTGCCGTCGAAGGTCCTCGGCCCCGAGGAGATCCTCGCGCTGCAGGAGCTGGTGCTGCGCGTCCCGGTCGCCGAGGACACGGTGCGCTACGCGGTGAACCTCGTGCGCAAGAGCCGCCCGAAGGAGGCCGACGCCCCCGACTTCGTGCAGCACTACCTGTCGTGGGGCGCGGGCCCCCGTGCGTCGCAATACCTCATCCTCGCAGCCAAGGCGCGGGCGGTGCTGCACGGCCGCTACGCCGCCGAGCGCGAGGACGTGAAGGCGCTGGCGAAGCCCGTGCTCCGCCACCGGATGCTCCCGAATTTCACCGCGGAAGCCGAGGGCGTCGACAGCGCCCAGATCATCGACCGCCTGCTGGAGATGGCGAAATAACGTGGCTGCCCACCTGCTCGATCCGAAGCTCCTGGCCAAGCTGGGAACCACGCAGCTCCGCGCCCGCGCGGTGGTGGAGGGGATCCTCTCCGGCCTCCACCGCTCGCCGCACCAGGGGCAGAGCGTGGAGTTCGCCGAGCACAAGGAGTACGCCCCCGGCGACGAGCTCCGCCACATCGACTGGAAGGCCTACGGCAAGGTCGATCGCTACTACGTGAAGCAATTCGAGCACGAGACCAACCTGCGGGCGTTCTTCCTCGTCGACGCCTCGGGCTCGATGGCCTACCGCGGCGCCGAGGGGCTCTCGAAGCTCGAGTACGCCGCGGTGCTCGCCGCCTCGCTCTCCTACCTGCTCGTGCGGCAGCAGGACGCGGTGGGCCTCGTCATCGCCAGGGGCAAGGAGACGCGCTACCTGCCGCCCCGCGCGGCGATGGGCCATTTCCCCGCGATCCTCCACCACCTCGAGGAGCTCCAGGGCGAGGGGCCCACCGATCTCGCCGCCGCCGCCGACTGGATCGCGGAGAAGGCGCGGCGCCGGGCGGCGATCTTCGTCCTCTCCGATCTCTTCGACTTCTCCCCCGGGGCCCTGAAGCGCCTCACCGATCTGCGGCGGATGAAGAACGAGGTCACCGTCTTCCAGATCCTCGACCCCTGGGAGCTCGAGTTCCCCTTCGAGGACGCCACGCGCTTCCTCGGCATGGAGGGTGAAGGTGAGCTCGAGGTCGATCCGCGGGCGATCCGCGAGTCGTATCTCGAGGAGATCGGGCAGCTCACCGACCGCTCCAAGCGCGCCTGCAGGGACGCCGACGTGGAGTACGAGCTGGTTCGCACCGACGCGCCCCTCGACAGGCTGCTGCTGCGCTTCCTCGCGCGCCGCGAGCGGGGAGCGGCATAGGTGGGGATCTCCTTCGCCAACCCGCTGCTCGCCTGGGGCGCGCTCGCTGCAGCGATCCCGGTGATCGTGCACCTGATCCAGCGGCGCCGCCCCCGGTCCCATCCCTTCGCGGCGATCGAGCTGGTGCTGCGTTCGCAGAAGCGGAACGTGCGCCGGCTGCGCCTGAAGCGCCTGCTCCTCCTCGCGATGCGCACGCTGCTCCTGCTCCTCGTGCCGCTGGCGCTGGCCAAGCCGCGCTTCGAGAGCACCGCCGCCGCAGCCGCAGCGGCGCCGCAGGGGCCTGCCGCCACCGCCATCGTCCTCGACACCTCGATGTCGATGGGGTGGAAGGAGGGCGGCGACACGCTCCTCGACGCTGCCCGCAAGGATGCCCGCGAGGTGCTCGCCGGCCTCTCCGGCGAGGAGCCGGTGACGGTGGTGCGCTGCGACGGCGGCCCGCCGGTGGCAGCTGCGCCCTCCTTCGATCGCGCCGCCGCCCGCCGGACGATCGACGACGCCACCCTCGCCTACCGGCCTGCGGACCTCTCCGCCTGCGTCGCCGCTGCAGCCCGGGCGCTGGGCGAGTCGCAGGTGCCGGGCAAGCGGATCTACGTGGCCACCGATCTCACCGCTGCTGGCTGGCGCCTCGACGCGCCGCCGGCGACGGTGCCCACCGAGACCGGCGAGGTGCTGCCGGAGGTGACGGTCCTCGACGCGGCCCGCGGCAAGCCGATGCCCAACGTGGCGATCACCGATCTGAAGGTGGAGCCAGCGCCGGAGGTGGGCCCGCGGGGGCAGGCCTTCGTCTTCACCGTTCGCAATTTCAGCGAGGAACCCGTCGCCGATCTCGAGGCGCAGCTCGTCGTCGAGGACGGCGTGGTGGCCAAGGGCTTCGTCGAGGTGCCCGCCCACGGCGCCGCGTCGAAGAAGCTCGCCTTCCGCTTTCCCCGCGGCGGCTCCTTCACCGGCGCGGTGCGCCTCGGATCCGACGCGCTCGGTTTCGACGACGCGCGCGATTTCGTGGTGCAGGTGCCGCGCGATCTGCGCGCGCTCGTCGTCGACGGCGACCCCTCCCCGGTGCGCTACCGCGACGAGGCCTTCTTCGTCGAGGCGGCGCTGCGGATGGGCGGCGCCTCGCCCTTGAGCGTGCGGACCGTGGACGCGGAGTCGCTGCCGGGCGAGGAGATCGGTGGCTACGATCTGGTGCTGCTGCTCAACGTGCGGGCGCCGGATCCGGCGGTGGCCGAGCGGCTCCGCGCCTTCGTGGAGAAGGGCGGCGGGCTCTTCGTCGGCCTCGGGGACAACGTCGAGTCCGAGGCCTGGAACACGAGGCTGGGGCAGCTGCTGCCCCGGCAGCTCCACCTGGTGAAGACCGCTGCGGAGCGGGGCCGCGAGGACCAGCGGCCGGCCCGCTTCGGCGACCTCGACCTCCGCCATCCGGTGCTGCGGGTCTTCTCCGGCAGCGCGCAGGACGGCTTCCTCGCCGCGCGGACCTGGCGCTACTACCTGCTCCAGCCGGGCGTCGAGGGGGACGGCAGCCATGTGCTCGCCACCTGGGACGACGGCGCGCCGGCGCTGGTCGAGCGGCAGATCGGCGACGGTCGGGTGCTGCTCTACACCTCCACCGTCGATCGTGATTGGGGGGACTGGGCGATCCAGGCCTCCTTCCTGCCGACGATGCAGCAGGCATCGGCCTGGCTGGCCCGTGCGCTCGAGGAGCGGCAGCCTGCGGATCTGGTGGTGGGCGCGGTCCACGCGCTCGCGCCGAAGGACGGCCAGCAGATCGATGCGGTGGTCGGCCCCGACGGAAAGGAAAGGCCCGTCGAGACCCACGAGGGAACGCTGCAGGTGGCAGCCCTCGACGTGCCCGGGGCCTACCGGGTGAAGGCGCCCGACGGGCGGGAGATCGCCGAGCTCTCCTTCGCCGTGCGGGTGGACCCGATCGAGTCGGACACCCGGCGTCTGCTACCGGACGAGCTCAAGGCCCATCTCGGTGGCGAGCGGTCTGCCGTCGAACAGGCGCCGCTCGCCGAGCGCAAGCAGGAGACGCCGATCTGGAGCGTGCTCGCCGCCCTCGCCGTTCTCGCCTTTTGTGCCGAGGGAGCGCTGATCCGGCGCTGATCGCCGCGCGGCTGCAAGAGAAGCGGCATTGCACCGGCAGTGTGGATCGTTGGCCAGCTGACGGGACTGCCCTCGGCCCCCCGGCAACGATCCGGCGGCGCCATTGTGACGCGGACCGACCCGATCCAAAGTGCCGCGCCATGACCGGTGCCCAGAAAGATCCGCTGTTGCCCCTGATCGTTTCCGGGGATCAGGGACGGACCGACCCCGTCCCGGGCCTGGCCTCCCTCTTCGCCCACACGCCCATGGCCGTGGCGGTGCTGGAGGGCAGCCAGCTGCTCCACCGGTGGGCCAACCGGCGCTGGGTCGAGAGGCTCCCGGGACAGATGGATCCCGCGGGCGTCCTCGGCAAGTCCCTCGGCAGCGTTCTTCCCGAGGGGGAGGGCGAGCTCCTCGCCCTCTGTCGCCGCGCCCTCTCGAGCAACGAGGCGCAGCCCTTCCACGACCTCCACGTCCATGGCGCGCAGGGCGAGGTGCTCCTCAGCGGCGTCGCCCAGCCGCACGCAGGGCGCGTCGTGCTCCAGGTGCAGGCCGAGCTGCGGCGCCTGGCGCCTGCGAATGCAGGCGAGCTCGACTTCGGCGATCAGGTGCTCGAGCAGATCCCGCATCCGGTGGTCGTGCTGAACCGCATCGGTCGTGTGCTCCGGGCCAACAACAAGGCCCGCACCCGGTTCGGCGTGGAGATCGGCCAGCGCGGCGACGACATCCTCGTCGCCTCCGACCTCCGCAACGAGCAGGGCGAGCCGGTGACGGTCCGCTCCGTGGAGATCGCCAAGGCCCTGGTCGGTGAGACGATCGAGATGCGCGGCAGCGCCCGCGACCGGCTCCTCGGCGAGCGGCGCGAGTGCATCATCCACAGCGGCCCGGTGATGAAGGACGGGCGGGTCGTGGCCGGGCTGGTGATCTCGATCGACGTCACCGACCTACGCCGGCTCGAGCGGGCCAAGGACGAGTTCCTCAACATCGCCGCCCACGAGCTGAAGACGCCGCTCACCGCGGTGCGCGCCTATCTCCAGCTGGCCCAGCGACGCGGCGCGGCGGATCCCAAGGTCGGCGAGCTGATCCAGAGCGCCGTCCACGGCACCTATCGAATGCAGCGGCTCATCGCCGACATGCTCGACACCGCGCGCCTCGAGACCGGCAGGCTGCGGCTGCAGACCGAGCGATGTGATCTCGCGCGGATCGTGCTCGACGTGGAGGAGCGCTTCCGGCGCTACCTGGCCGAGGGGCGGACGATCTCCGTGCAGGTGGAGGCGCCGCTGCTCCTCGACGGCGATCCGGTCCGGCTCGACCAGGTGATCGGCAACCTGCTCTCCAACGCCCTGCGGCACGGGCCGCCGGGAAAGCCGGTGCGAATCTCGGCGCGGCGGGAGAGCAACCTGGCGATCGTCGAGGTCGCCGACGAGGGCGAGGGCGTCCCGCCCGAATTCGTGCCGCGGCTCTTCGAGCGGCTGGCCCGCGGCGCTTCGGCAAAGGGGGACGGCCTGGGCCTCGGGCTCTTCCTCGCCCGGAACCTGGCACGGCTGCACCACGGCGACGTCACCGTCGATCCGGGCAACGGCCGCGGCGCGCGCTTCGCGCTCAAGCTGCCGCTGGCGGGCTGACCGTATGGGAGGCCTGCAACGGTCCTCGACGGGCACTCCCAATCAATCCCGCTGGGTTGGTAGTCGAGGCCGGCGGGGGCCAATGTAAGCGCTTCCCATACGTAACCCGCAGGTTCCCCACTCGTCCTTCGTGGCAATGAAGGCCCCAAATATGACGGAGGGGGATATGCGTTTGGCTCCTGCTCGGAATGGTCTCGCGCTTCTCGCCGGCGTCGGCATGCTTGCCGGCTGCGGCGGGCTCGACGGTGATGGAGGCGGCGCCGGCTCCCTCCACCAGAACTCGAACCACCAGACGACGGTGACCCTCGAGGCGCCGAGCTATGCCTGCGCCACCGACGAGAACGGCGGCTTCGCCGTCGCCGTGACCGCTGGCGCGACGTACGGCGCCCCTGGCGGCATCCGCCTCGCGCTGGTCACACCTGCAGCGGACGGCAGCATCGATTGGAACAGCCCGGACGTCTGCGAGGTGAGCTTCACCTCCAACGGCAACAACAGCTGGGCCATGGCGCCTGGCGAAACCCGCGTCTTCTCGGTCGAGTGGTACGTCGCGGAGCACCTCGCCGGCAACTCGCACAACGGCGTCTCCGTGACCTGCACCGGCGCGCCGACCTGTGGCACGGAATACGCGGTCGAGGGCTGGGCCCGGAACATCAACACCGGGGGCCAGAACGGCATCCACTACCTTCGGAGCCCGGAGAGCTACTACACCGACGGTACGTCGTACGCGTGCTCGGTCGCTTGTGCCGGCTACGACTGCCCGATGGGCAGGGGCTACTGGGACAACCACCCCGAGGCGTGGCTGCCCACCGGACTCGATCTGGGAACCGAGTACTACACCGCCATCGAAGCGGACGATTGCCTCGAGCGCGACAACTCGCCCGGCCAGTACATCCAGCTGGCCCAGCAGCTCATCGCTGCAAAGCTCAACGTCGCTGCGGGCTACGGCGACTACTCGGTCGACATCCATGCGCTGATCAGCGCCGCCGACACGATGATCGCATCTGGTGGCGAGCTTCCGACCGGCTGGCGCTGCGATGCGAACTCGTCGAACGTCCACAGCACCGATGCTTCGGCGCTGCAGGAGCAGCTCGAGGATTGGAACACCTCGTGTGAAGCGGACGAGGAAGAGGACGAGGAAGAGGTCCTCCGGTAGCGCATCGCCGCTCGTGAAAAGAGAAACGGCCGGGGTGGAAGCCCCGGCCTTTTCGTTATGGCGGCGTCGGCGGCCCGGTCTCAGGCCACGCTGCCGTGCTGCTGCGCCAGCAGCGCCGGAAGCGAGCCCAGCTCGCCCCGCTCTACCGCCTCGAGGAGGGGGGCCGGGTTGGTGAGGAGCAGCCGCTCCACCGACTCGCCGAAGGCGTGCGCCGCGGGCAGCGACTCCAGGCTCGATCGCAGCTCGTCGAAGCGCTCCGGGCGCTCCTCGTACTCGGCGCCGACCGCCGCCACGTGCGGGCAGGGCATGTGGCGCGCCCTGCAGGTGCAGTCGAGGGCGCGGGGGCTGCCGAAGACGACGTAGGTGCCGTGCCGCCCCTTGATCCGGGCGGCGACCACCCCGTCCCAGCGGACACAGGTGCCGATCCGCCCGTTCTCACGGTACCAGGCAGCGCCGACGCGCTTCGTGCGGGCCAGCCCGCTCCACCATCCCATCCTCAGCCCCCTTGGACCGCCGGCTTCACTAGGAAGCGGTGCCCATCTCTGCCACGATACGGCTCGCTTTTGCCTCCCACGAACATGGGAGCACGCACCGCCGGTCAAAAAGCGTAGCCAGAGTGTGTTATCGATGAACGCCACGGGTGATGTAAAGAGATTGGTTGCCGGGCTTTTTTGCGTAGGGTTTCCGGGGCTTTCCGTGCCTTCGGAGGTCAGGGAGCTCCAGGAGCTCGGCGTGGCCGGCGCGATCCTCTTCCGCCGCAACGTGGAAAATCCGATACAATTTGCATCTCTCTGCGCGGAGCTGAAATCGAGCGCAGGCAGGCCCTTCCTCACCTCGGTCGATCAGGAGGGCGGGCGGGTGATGCGCCTGCGCGATCCCTTCTCCGAGATCCCGGCGATGCGCGCCCTCGGCGCCGCCGGCGACGAGAGCCTCGCCGAGGCGGTGGGCGCGGTCCTGGGGCGGGAGCTCCGGGCGGTGAACGTCGATCTCGATTACGCCCCGGTGCTCGACGTGGACACCAATCCGGCCAACCCGGTGATCGGCGACCGCTCCTTCGCCCGGAGCCCGGAGGCGGTGGGCCGGCTGGGTGCCGCGCTGATCCGCGGCCTGCAGCGCGCCGGCGTCGCCGCCTGCGGCAAGCACTTCCCCGGCCACGGCGACACCTCCCAGGACAGCCACGTCGACCTGCCCCGCCTGCCCCACTCCCTCGAGCGCCTCGAGTCGGTGGAGCTACCACCCTTCGAGATGGCGATCCGCGCCGGCGTCGCCTCGATCATGACGGCCCACGTGATCTTCGAGCCCCTCGACGCCCGCTACCCGGCGACGATGAGCCGGCCCGCCCTCGACGGCATCCTCCGCGACCGGATGGGCTTCGACGGCGTGGTCATCTCCGACGATCTCGAAATGAAGGCGATCGCGGAGCATTACGGCCTCGAGGAGGCGGTGGTCCGCGGCATCAACGCCGGCGTCGACCTCTTCCTGGTCTGCCACCACGCGGACGTGCAGCACCGGGCGATCGATCTGCTCGCCGCTGCGGTGGCGCGGGGCGACGTGCCGCTCGCCCGGGTGCAGGAGGCGCGGCGCCGGGTCGACGCCCTGGTGCAGCGCTACGTGCGGCCCGCCGCAGCAGCGGAGGCGTTTCGCAACGTCGTCGGCTGCGCCGAGCACCGCGCGGTGATCGAGCGGGTGCGCGCCGCGAGCCCGCTGCTCGCGAGCACGACCGGCCGCGATCCGACCGAGGTCTAACTCTTCTCGACGAAGCGAAGCGCCAGCAGCACCGCGAGGGCGGCATAGACCACCTCGCGGGGCTTCCCCGACATGGCGAGGAGCTCCGCCACGGTGCGTTCGCCGTCGATCCGCGCGAGGAGCTGCTCCTCCCACGGCTCGAGGCCCGCGTCCGCCAGCTGGTAGGCCGGCTCCGGCGAAGGCGCGAGCCGGTCCTCGAGGAGGAGCAGCCGCTGCAGCCGGTCGACACCGTAGAGCTTCTTGATCCCCCGGCTGATCAGCTGCGCGGGATGGAGCCCGAGGCGCAGCGGCTCCATCGCCGCCCGGGATTGGAAGGTCATCACGTACTCGCCGTCCGACCAGGCGAAGAGCGAGTAGAGGATCGCCTTCACCTGCTGCGCCACGTAGTAGAGCCGCTCGGCGTCCTGGAGCACGCCCATCGCGACGAGTACGTCGCCGGTGCGGCGCTTCTCGGCGACGGCGCGCGCGGTCGCCTCCCGCAGCTGCTCGGGGGTGATGCGACCGAGGCGCACGAGGAAGGTGCCGAAGCGGTCCGCCGCGAGGTTGGAGAGCGCGAAGACCGGCGCCCCCTTCTCGAACCAGATCGCCTTCTTCACCTTGCCCCGCTGCAGCCAGAGCTCGCCGGTCTCCTGGAGGAGCCAGAAGGCGGTGACGAGCTGGGGCAGGTTGTCGCGGAGCGCGCCCCGCTGCACGCGCTGCTGCGGCTGCGTCGGAATCGGCCCCGTGCGCACCAGGGTCTGACCACGAAGCGGCGCCTCGAGGCGGAAGTCGTCGCCCCGCAGGACCGCCTGCACCATCGGGCCCCGGAGCGCGACCTGGCCGGTCATCTCCAGCGGCGCCATCGGCGTGGCGTCCGGCTCGGTCTCCACGTCGATGTCGAGCTCGACCTCCATCGACTCGTCGGAAGCGGCCTCGGCTGGCGGCGGCGGCGCCACGATCTCCTTCATCGCCGCGAGGAGCGATCCCGCGGCGAAGGGCTTCTCGAAGTGGGCCCGGGCGCCGTACTTCTCCTCCGCGTCCCGGGCGTGCTGGCGCCCCTTGAAGACGCCGGTGGCGAAGACGAAGGGGATCGCGCGCTGCGCGAGGACCTTGCCGACCTCGGTGCCCATCACGTCGGGCAGGAGCATGTCGACCACCGCGGCGTCCGGCGCCTCGGCGTCGATCGCTTCGAGGGCGGCCCTGCCGCGGTAGCAGACCCGGGTGCGATAGCCCGCCTCCTGGAAGACCTGCGACAGCAGGTCGGCCAGCTCGCGGTTGTCGTCGACGAGGAGGATCAGGGGGCGGTGCATAGGTTCCATCTGGCTATCCCCACCTCCCTGGCGTGTCAAACGGCCTGTGAGAAGGAGCCGCTTCCGCCCTGCGGCAGGTTGACCGTCCGTGAGAAGCCGTGCTCGAATTCTCCCTTCTCAACCGCACGTTTTCCTTGGGGGTAGGAATGCACGCCCGCGGGCTCTCCATCGCGCCGCTCTTCGCCGTCGCCGCCGTACTTCTCGCTTCCCTCACCGGCTGTGAAGAGAAGAAGGCAGCCGCCCCCGCGGGCGCGGCAGCAGCGCAGGAACGCAGCGGCGGCGATGAAATCCTCTTCGGTGAAGTGAGCTCGCTCACGGGCCAGGAAGCCACCTTCGGCACCTCGACGAAGAAGGGCATCGCCCTGGCGGTGAAGGAGATCAACGAGGCCGGCGGCGTGCTGGGCAAGAAGATCCGGGTCATCACCTACGACGACCAGGGCAAACCCACGGAGGCGGCAGCTGCCGCCACCCGCCTCATCGTGCAGGACAAGGTGCACGTGCTCCTTGGCGAGGTGGCCTCGGCCCGCTCACTGGCGATGGCGCCGATCGCGCAGGCCAACGGCGTGCCGATGATCACCCACGCCTCCACCAACCCCCGGGTCACCGAGGGCAAGGACTACGTCTTCCGCATCTGCTTCATCGATCCCTTCCAGGGCACGGTGATGGCGAAGTTCGCCCGCGAGGAGCTGAAGCTCGAGAAGGTGGCGATCCTCCGCGACGTGCGGAACGACTACTCGGTGGGCCTCGCCAACTTCTTCGTCGAGAGCTTCACCAGGCTCGGCGGCAAGGTGGTCGGCGACCAGAGCTACTCGGCGCAGGACATCGACTTCAAGGCGCAGCTCACCGCGCTCCGCGGCCTCGAGCCCCAGGCGATCTTCGTGCCCGGCTATTACACCGACGTGGGCCTCATCGCCCGGCAGGCCCGCGAGCTCGGCATCGACGTGCCGCTGCTCGGCGGGGACGGCTGGGATTCCTCGAAGCTCTACGAGATCGGCGGCGAGGCGTTGCAGGGCTCCTACTTCTCGAACCACTACTCGCTCGACGATCCGGCGCCGCGGATCCAGAAGTTCATCGCCTCCTACAAAGAGCATTTCGAGGAGGAGACGGTGCCGGACGCGATGTCGGCCCTCGGCTACGACGCCGCCTACATCGCCGCCGACGCCATCCGCCGGGCCGGCAGCCTCGACGGCGCGAAGATCCGCGACGCGCTCGCGCGGACGAAGGGCTACGAAGGCGTCACCGGCGCGATCACCATCGACGGCGATCGCAACGCGGTGAAGCCCGCGGTGGTGCTCAAGGTCGAGGACGGCAAGGCCGTCTACGCCACCACCATCAAGCCGTAGGATCTCCGACCACTGCCGTTCACGCCCAGCGCGGTCCTTCTCGGGACCGCGTCGGGCACCGCTGTAAGGGCCTTCTTCGTGACCGAGCTGCTGCAGCACCTGATCAACGGCCTCTCCCTCGGCGCCGTCTACGCTCTCGTCGCCCTGGGCTACACGATGGTCTACGGCGTCCTCCAGCTGATCAACTTCGCCCACGCCGAAGTCTTCATGCTGGGGTCCTTCGCCGGCTTCTACGCGACGCGCTTCATCCCGAAGTTCCGCGAGGAGCCGCGCTTCCTCCTCATCCTCCTCGTGGCGATGGTGGTCTGCGCGCTGCTCGGCCTGATCATCGAGCGCGTGGCCTACCGGCCCCTGCGCGACAAGCCGCGGCTCAACGCCCTCATCACCGCCATCGGCGTCTCGATGTTCATCCAGGCGGTGGGGCAGCTGCCCTGGTTCATGGGCCCCTCGCCGCAGTTCTTCCCCAGCCTCATCCCCAACGTGCCGCTGGTGGCCATCGCCGGCGTCTCGCTCACCAGCCTGCAGGCGGTGACCTTCGGCTCCACGGTGGCGCTGATGTTCGGCCTGCACCGGCTCATCTTCCACTCGAAGATGGGCGCGGCGATGCGGGCGGTCTCCTTCGACGGGCGCACCGCGAGCCTGATGGGGATCAACCCCGACTTCGTGGTCGGCTTCACCTTCGCCCTGGGTTCCGCGCTCGCCGCTGCAGCCGGCATCCTCGTCGGCCTCGGCTACCCGCGGATCGAGCCGACGATGGGTGTGATGCTCGGTCTCAAGGCCTTCGTCGCCGCGGTGCTCGGCGGCATCGGCAACATCCGCGGCGCGATGGTGGGCGGCATCGTCATCGGCCTCACCGAGGCGCTGGTGGTGGGCTATGGCGCCTCGAGCTACCGCGACGCGGTGGCCTTCGGGATCCTCATCCTGATCCTGGTCTTCAAGCCGGCGGGCCTCTTCGGCCGCATGGCGGCGGAGAAGGTATGAGCAGCGGGCGCATCTGGCTGCGCAGCTTCGTTCCCGCCTTCGTCGGCGTGCCGCTGCTCCTGGTGGCGAGCTGGCTGCTGCCGACGAAGGGCGACTCCTACCTCGTCTACATCGCGGGGCTGGCCGGCATCAACGCGGTCCTCGCCATCTCGCTCAACATCGTGAACGGCTTCACCGGCCAGTTCTCGCTGGGGCACGCGGGCTTCATGGCGGTGGGCGGCTACGTCGCCGCGGCGATCACCGTCACCTTCGGCAACAAATACCAGCTGAGCGGCGTGCCCACCTGGTTCTCGGACCAGCTCCTCTTCGTGATCGCCACGCTGGTGGGCGGGCTCTTCGCCGCCGTCGCCGGGCTGCTGGTGGGCATCCCCTCGCTGCGGCTCCGCGGCGACTACCTGGCCATCGTGACCTTAGGCTTCGGCGAGATCATCCGGGTGGTGATCGAGAACACCGTCTTCTTCGGCGGCGCCACCGGCCTCGTCGGGATCCCGCCGACCACCTCGATCTTCTGGGTGCTCTTCTGGGTGGGCGTGGTGGTGCTCGTCTCGCAGCGGCTCCTCGGCTCGAGCCACGGCCGCGCGCTCCTCGCGGTGCGGGAGGACGAGATCGCCGCAGAGTCGATGGGCGTCGACACCACCGGCTACAAGGTGCGGGCGTTTGCGATCTCGGCCTTCTTCGCCGGCGTGGCCGGTTCCCTCCTCGGCCACTACCTGCAGATCCTCACGCCCAAGGACTTCACCTTCGTCCGCTCGATCGAGATCGTGGCGATGGTGGTGCTGGGCGGCATCGGATCGATCTCCGGGGCGCTGGTGGCGGCGCTGCTGCTCACCATCCTCCCCGAGGTGCTGCGGCCGCTGCAGGATTGGACCGGCGTCGACTTCCGCATGGTGATCTACGCGGGGCTGCTCATCGCCCTGATGCTGCTGCGGCCGCAGGGCCTCTTCGGCTCCCGCGAGCTCTTCGGCCTCGGGCGCCGCGCCCCTGCCGTCACGCGGAAGGGGGCGGCGTCGTGAGCGCGATCCTCCACGCTCGGCAGGTCTCGATCCAATTCGGCGGCCTCAAGGCCTTGTGCGAGTTCGAGCTGGCGATCGGCGCCGGTGAGCTCGTCGGGCTCATCGGTCCCAACGGCGCGGGCAAGACCACCGCCTTCAACGTGCTCACCGGGGTCTACCAGCCCACCTCGGGTGAGGTGGTGGTCGACGGGAGCGTGGTGAACGGCCTCCGGCCCCACAAGATCGCCGCCAGGGGCCTCGCCCGCACCTTCCAGAACATCCGGCTCTTCAAGGAGCTCTCCGCCCTCGACAACGTGCGGATCGCCTGCCACCACACCACGAAGGCCTCCTGGCTGCAGTGCCTGGTGCGCACGCCTGCGTTCCTCCGCGAGGAACGGGCGATCACCGAGCGGGCCGACGGCTTCCTCGAGGTGATGGGGCTGGGCCACCGGCGGGAGGAGCTGGCGAAGAACCTGCCCTACGGCGAGCAGCGGCGCCTCGAGATCGCGCGGGCGCTGGCCACGGGGCCGAAGGTGCTGCTCCTCGACGAGCCCGCCGCCGGCATGAACAGCAGGGAGAAGGTCGATCTCATGGAGCTGATCCGCCGGATCCGCGACGAGTTCGACCTGGCGATCCTGCTCATCGAGCACGACATGAAGCTGGTGATGGGCGTCTGCGAGCGGATCCACGTGCTCGACCACGGCGTGATGATCGCCGAGGGCTCGCCGGAGCAGGTGCGGCGCAATCCGAAGGTGATCGAGGCCTATCTCGGGCAGGCGCCGGAAGAGGCGGCGCCCGCAGGTGCCGCCGCAGCGGCGGAGGCGAATTGATGGTCACCGCGAAGATGCAGGCGCCCACCGCGCTGGCGGCGGAGTCGATCCTCGAGCTCCGCGACGTGCACGTGCACTACGGCGCGATCCACGCGCTGCACGGCGTCTCGCTGCAGGTGCGGGCAGGCGAGGTGGTCGCGCTCATCGGCGCCAACGGCGCCGGCAAGACGACGACGCTGCGGGCGGTGAGCGGCATGCTCCAGCCCTCGAGCGGCCAGGTGATCTTCGGCGGCGAGGACGTCACCGCCCTGAAGGCCCACAAGCTGGTGCCGCGGGGCATGGCCCACGCACCCGAGGGCCGCGGGATCTTCCTCAACCTCACCGTCGAGGAGAACCTCGATCTCGGTGCCTTCCTGCGCAGGGATACGGCGGGGATCGCCGCCGACAAGGAGAAGGGCTTCGCCCTCTTTCCCCGGCTCAAAGAGCGGCGCAGCCAGGTGGCGGGCACGCTCTCCGGCGGCGAGCAGCAGATGCTCGCCGTGGCCCGGGCGCTGATGTCGCGGCCGAAGCTGCTGCTCCTCGACGAGCCGTCGCTGGGCCTGGCGCCGCAGATCGTGGAGACGATTTTCGGCATCCTCCGCTCGATCAACGAGGAGGGCGTCTCGATCCTTCTCGTCGAGCAGAACGCCGCCAAGGCGCTGCAGCTCGCCCACCGCGCCTACGTGCTCGAGACCGGCGAGGTGGTGATGGAGGGCGCGGGCCGCGACCTCCTCCACGCCCCGGAGATCCGCAAGGCCTACCTCGGCGAGTAGTTCCGCACCACGAGGTAGCGCACGCCGGCAACGTCGTCGGGCATCCGGCTCGATCGGCCTCCAAGCACCTACCGTGCCCAGCGCCGCGCGAAGCGCACGATCCGCTCGCCCACCTCCGCCGGCAGGTCGTGGTGGAGGAAGTGCCCGGCGTTCTCGAAGACCTGGCTCTCGAACGTCGCCTCGACGTAGCGCGCCTGCCCCTCCGCCATCTCCACCGCCACCGCCGGGTCGTGGCCACCTGCCAGGTAGAGCGTGGGCACCCGCACCACCAGCGCCCGCGGCGCCTTGCCGCGGGGCAGCGCGCGGTAGGGTCCGAGCGGCCCGGGCATGCTCCTGCGCAGCGTCTCCACCAGCTCGTCCAGGTAGGGCAGCGGCCTGCCCGGGGGCACGGTGCTCGCCCGGTAGAGCCTGTCGACGGCGGCGAAGTCGTGGGCGGCGAGGAGCCGCTCCGGCAGCCACGGCAGCTGGAAGAAGCCGACGTACCAGCTCCGCATCAGCTGCTGGGGGTGGCGTCGCAGGTTGCGCAGGAAGGCGTGGGGATGGGGCACCGCGAGCGCCACCAGCGCCGCGATCCGATCCGGCGCCCGGGCCGCAGCGTACCAGCCGGCGACGGCGCCCCAGTCGTGCCCGACGAGGAGCACCTTGCCCCCGTCGGCGAAGGCAGCGGCGAGCTCCACCGCGTCCCTGCCGAGGCGCGCCGGATCGTAGGGGCCGGTGCAGACGCTGGGGCGGTAGCCACGGATCCATGGCGCCACTACACGGTAGCCCGCACTGAGCAGCGCGCCGAGGATCGGCTCGAAGCTCCGCGGGTGATCGGGGAAGCCGTGCAGGCAGAGCGCCACCGGCGCGCCCCGCTCGCCGGCGTCGAGGTAGGCGAAGGTGCCGCCCTCCACCGTGACCTCGTGTCTCGCTCCGCCGAAACGCACCATGCAGCAGCCTTGCCGTGCCCGGCAGCCTACCGGGCCTGCAGCGTGAACGCCCCGCCGCCGCTGGCGCCGTCGACGACCACCCGGTAGGTCCCCGCAGCCGGCGCGGTGAAGACCAGCGTCTCCGCGCCGCCGGCGAAGGCGGCGTCGACGCCGCCGAGGCATTGCGTCGCCGCGGAGCAATCGTCGCCGAGCACGTAGACCGCTGCGTCGTAGCCCTGCTCCGGCGTGACGGTGATGGTCACGGTCTGCCCCTGGGTGAGCTGGAACTCGTAGAAGGAGTCGTTGCCGGTGGTGAAGTAACCGGTGCAGCTCGACGCCAGCGGGAACGAGAGATCGTCGGCGGCCCAGGTGTTGTCGCCGGCGATGGTGCCGGTGAGCGGCAGCGGCGACGCGTTGGCGCAGACGTCGTTGAGCACCGTCGCCGGCAGGGTCACGGTCAGGTCGAAGTCGACCGCCGTGCCGGAGGTGGAGGCGACCGCCACCGCATAACGCCCGGCGCCGACCTGCTGGTCGATGCGCGCGCGCTGCTGCGGCCCGACGCAGGCCTGCTCGGTGCCGCAGGTGGCCGCGTCGAGGAGCGCCAGCGAGGCAGGGCCGTTCGCCGCCAGGTCGATCACGAGCCGGCCCGCCGGCACCTGGATCTCGTAGTACACCTCGGGTGCACCGGGCCCGCAGCTCAAGGCGCCGTCGGCGCTGGCGCCGGCGGTGCTGCCGCGCACGGTGGCGCTGCCGCCGCCGAGGTTGAGCGCCGTCGCATCGCCGCAGACGTCGTTGGCGGGAGGCACGAGGGGCGGCAGCACCTGGGCGGCCAGGGTGAAGGGACCAGCGCGCTGCGGCGTCCCGCCGACGACCAGTGTGTAGTCGCCCGCAGCGAGCTGGGGCACGTCGAGGATCCCCTCGCCGGTGGCGAGCGCCGCGCTGCAGGCGAGCTCGCCGCTGCAGCTGGCGTCGCGGAGCGAGAGCCGCGCCGGGAAGGGCGCCCGGATCTCCGCCCGGAAGCGGCTGCTCTCGGCGAGGGTCACGCGGTAGGCGAGATCGGGACCGCCACCGCCGCAGGCGCTGCCGCCCTGATCGACCGCGCCGCCGAGCGTCGCCCCCACCAGCCGCGCGCGATCGCCGCTGGTGATGAGCAGCGGCGCCGCGGCGCAGGCGGGATCCTCGGCGGTCGAGAGGTAGAGCGCGTACGGCCGCTGTGCCGGCGCCGGCGCCGCCACCTTCACCAGCAGGGTGCGGTCCGCCGCAGCATCCGGTGCTGCAGCAGCCGTCTTGCCGCCGCCGAGGAAGTCGACGTTGGTGCCGGAGGAGAGCCGCGAACCGGCGGTGTCGAAGATCTCGAGGCTCGCCTCGCCGTTCGCCTCGGGGAAGACGAAGGCCTGGAGCCAGCGGCCCGCGGGCACCTCCACCGAGAAGAAGTCGTCGTCGGCGCGGTCGACCTCGGGGCAGAGCACGAGCCCCTCCAGCCACGTATCGGCCGGGACGGGGCGCGGGCTGGTGCGGTTGTTGTTGGGCTCGAGGGCGTCGGTGCAGGCGCCGCCGCCGGCAACGACCGAAGCGAGGAGGCTGTAGGACCCCACCATCCCGCCGGCCGAGTGGACGCGGAGGTAGTAGCGACCCACCGCTGCGGCGGGGAGGCTGCGGCGCAGGACCTTGCCCTCGATGCCCGTCTGCTGCAGGAGCTCGTTGGTGGCGGGATCGTACCAGGCGAGGGTGAGGGTGGTGCCGGGCGGCGGCGCGAGGAGCTGCGCGGAGAGGCCTGCCCCCGGCGCGGCGTTGAAGACGTACCAATCCTCGTCGTTGCTGCAGATGGTGCCGGCAACAGGGGCGCCGGGGGCGAAGGGCCGGGCCTGCGCGGGCCCCTGATCCGGCTCCACGTCGCCGGCGCAGTTGGCGGCGACGCAGCTCCCGCCGTTGCAGATGCTGCCGGGGCCGCACTCGACATCTGCCGTGCAGGAAGGCGGCTGCACGCACTGGCCTGCTGCGCACCAGAGCCCCGGCGCGCAATCGAGGGTGGTGGCGCAGTCGCTGCAGACGTCACCCGAGCAGACGCCGTCGGCGCAATCGGCGTCGGAGGTGCAGGTCGCCGCGTCGATACAGGCGCCTGCGCTGCAGATGCCGCGGGGGCACTGGTCGTCGGTGCGGCAGGCACCGCAGAGGCCGCCGGCGCAGACGTAACCGCCCCTGCATTCGGAGTCGGTGACGCATTCCTGCGGGACGGTGCAGACCTCGTCGATGCAGCGCTCGCCGGTGCCGCAGCCGGCGTCGACGGTGCACTCCACGCACTGGCCCTCGGCGTTGCAGGCGGGCGCCCGCGGATCGAAGGCGCAGTCGGCGCCGCTGCCGCAGGGGCCGGCGGCGCTGCAGGAGCCGGCCTCGCAGCGCGCGCCCACCGGGCAGTCGTTCACGGTGTCGCAGGCGATCGCCACGCAGGCGGCGCGCTCCTCGCAGCGCTGGCCGATGGCGCAGTCGGCGTCACCCGTGCAGACGACGCAGGCGCCCGAGGCGGGATCGCAGACTTCACCGGCGGGATTGCCGGCGCAGTCCTGGTTGCTGCCGCAGCGGAAGGGCGGCTCGCAGATCCCGGCCTCGCTGCAGCTCTCGCCCTCGGCGCAATCCTCGTCGCCGGTGCACCCGACGCAGCGTCCCTCGTCGCTGCAGACCGGCAGGTCGGGGAAGGCTTCGCAGTCGAGATCGCTCTCGCAGCGCACGTCGACGCAGGCGCCGCCGAGGCAGTCGATGCCCTCGCCGCAATCGGCGCCGCCCCGGCACTCGACACAGAGGCCGCGGCCATCCTCGACCAGGCAGAGCGGACGGCCCGGCGCCGCCTCCTCGCACTCGACGTCGGAGGTGCACTCCACCGGCACCGCCACGCAGCTCCCCGCTTCGCAGGCCTCGCCAGCGGCGCAGTCATCGCTCTCGAGGCAGGCCACACACGCGTCGCCCGCCTCGTTGCAGCGCGGCGTGGGCGCGGCGCAATCGGCGTCGGTGGTGCAGACCGAGCCCATGCAGATCCCGCCGGTGCAGCTCCGGCCCCTGCAGTGGGTGTCGTTCAGGCACGAGACGCAGTCGCCGCTGCTCCTGTCGCAGAACTCGCCGCGCGGATCCTGGAAGCAGTCGGAGTTGGCCTCGCAGCCGGGGTTCTCGATCGGTTCGACGGGGCGCTCGACACACTGGCCGGCCTGGCAGCTGAAGCCTTCCGGACAGGTGACACCGCGACAGGGGTCCTCGGCGGGCTCTTCGTCGCCACAGGCGACGAAGACGACCGGGACGACCAGGAGGAGGAGCAGGCGGAGGAGACGCATGGCAGGAACGCTACCACAGCCCTCCGACCATGCGCCTCCCCGGCACCTGCCAGATCAGGCGAGGACCGCGTGCACCGCCGCGAGGAGCTCCGCCGGCGGGCAGGGCTTGCGGACCCAGCGCGCGGCGCCGATGCGCCGGGCCTCCAACTCCAGGTCGGCGCTCCCCGAGAAGAGGACGAGGGGCACGGTGTCGATCCCCTGCGCGCGGATCCGCTGCACGAAGTCGAACCCGCCCGCCACCGGCATCATCAGGTCGAGGACGATCGCCTCCGGCCGGTGGACCTCGGCGAGCGCGTGGGCCTCGACACCATTGCGCGCTGCGATCACCCGGTGCCCCGCTGCTTCGAGCAGGTCCCGTAGCGTGCTGCGGAGGACCGCGTCGTCCTCGACGAGCAGCACCGTCGGCTGTGCCATGGCTCCGTACCCCCCGGGGCCTCCTGATGCAGGTGCCCCGTGGAGCGTAGGGTTGTCCACCGGGCGCATACGCGGAAGGCCCGCCACCCCAAAGAGGGGCGAGGCGGGCCTTCCAGGGACGAGGCTTCCGTCCGATACGAGACGTTAGATGTCGAAGTAGAGCGCGAACTCCATCGGCGACGGACGCATCCGGACCGGGTTCACTTCCTTCTCCATCTTGGTGTCGATCCAGGTGCGGATCACGTCCTCGGTGAAGACGTCGCCCTTGAGCAGGAACTCATGGTCGTTCTTCAGGGCCTCGAGGGCGCCCTCGAGGGACTCGGGCATCTTCGGGATGTCCTTCAGCTCCTCGGGGCTCATCCCGTAGATGTCCTTGTCGAGGGGCTGGCCGGGATCGATGCGGTTCTCGATGCCGTCGAGGCCCGCCATCAGCATCGCCGCGAAGGCGAGGTAGCCGTTGCAGGACGGATCCGGCGAACGGAACTCCATGCGCTTGGCCTTCGGCGAGGGCGAGTACATCGGGATGCGGACCGCGGCGGAGCGGTTGCGCGCCGAGTAGGCGAGGTTCACCGGCGCCTCGAAGCCCGGCACCAGCCGCTTGTAGGAGTTGGTGGTGGGGTTGCAGAGCGCGGCGAGGGCGGGGCCGTGCTTGAGGATGCCGCCGATGTACCACATCGCCATCTCGCTCATGCCCGCGTAGCCGTCGCCGGCGAAGAGCGGGCGGCCGTCCTTCCAGAGCGACATGTGGGTGTGCATGCCGCTGCCGTTGTCGCCGTAGAGCGGCTTCGGCATGAAGGTCACGGTCTTGCCGTTGCGGTAGGCGACGTTGCGGATGATGTACTTGAACCACATCAGCTGGTCGGCCATCTTCAACATGCTGTTGAAGCGCACGTCGATCTCGGCCTGGCCTGCGGTGGCGACCTCGTGGTGCTGGCGCTCGACCCGGATGCCCACGGCCTCGAGGAGGCGGCACATCTCGGTGCGGATGTCCTGCTGCTTGTCGGTGGGGCCCACCGGGAAGTAGCCGCCCTTGTAGCGGGGCTTGTAGCCGAGGTTGCCGCCGGGCTCCTCACGGCCGGTGTTCCACTGCCCCTCGTCCGAGTCGAGCTTGTAGAACGAGTGGTTCGCGCCGGTGTCGTAGCGGACCTCGTCGAAGATGAAGAACTCCGGCTCCGGTCCGTAGAAGGCCGTGTCGGCGATGCCGGTGCTCTTCAGGTAGCGCTCCGCCTTCTGGCAGATGTTGCGCGGGTCGCGGCTGTAGGCTTCCTTGGTGATCGGATCGACGATGTTGCAGATCAGCGACAGCGTCGGGTCGGTGATGCAGGGGTCCATCACCGCGGTGGTGACGTCGGGGACCACCAGCATGTCCGAGGCGTGGATCGAGGCCCAGCCGCGGATCGACGACCCGTCGAAGCCCAGGCCCTCTTCGAAGATCGCCTCCTCGAGCTCGGACATCGGGATCGAGAAGTGCTGCCAGATCCCGATGAAATCCATGAACTTGAAGTCGATCATCTGGACGCGCTTGTCCTTCGCGTAGGCGATCACGTCCTTCGGAGTCATCTCGGCCATCTCGTCCTTCCTTCCCTGCCGCGCTGCCGCGGCCGCCTGCTACTCCGGCAGGCGCCGGGGCGCCGCCGTTCGTCCTGGCTCTAGAGCAAGCACCGGGCCAGCGCCCCTGGCCCGGCGGATCGGCGCTCGGAGGCCGATCGCCCGGTGATCCGGCGGATCAGCTGCCCACATGGAAGGCAGCACTGCCCAAAAAGCAGGCACACCGATTTGAATCCTTCTGAAACCTCGCCAAAGGGGGGTGGTGCAGAAAGGCGCACTAGGACAGGATGCCCAAGGGGTGGGACGCTGTCTTTAGCGGTGTTTGACACCCTTTTGCCACGATTCCTAGACTCCGACGCTTGCTCGTCGTCCAGGCTGGAGTCCCATGTCTCGCCAGATTTCCGCATCTCTCGCAGCTCTCCTCCTCTCCGCCTGTGGCGGGGAGAGGCTCATCGACCGGCCGCCGGAAGAGGCGGTCGTCGACCGCTTCGAGCAGCTCAAGGCCTCGTCGATCGACATCCTCTTCGTCATCGACAACTCCCGTTCGATGGCCGAGGAGCAGGCTGCCCTTTCCGCCAACTTCTCGCGCTTCCTCGAGTTCATCGACCCGGATCCGTCCCGGGCCGGCGAGCCGGGCGAGGTCGACTACCGCATCGGGGTGACCACCACCGACGCCAACCGCAGCAACGGTCGGCTGATCGGATCGCCCCTCGTGCTGCAGCCCGGGATGGGCTACAGCCCCCTCGAGAAATTCCAGCAGACGATCGGCGGGATCCAGGAGGGCGGCGCCCTCGAGGCCGGCTTCGAGTCGGCGCTGCTGGGCATCGAGAACGCCGCTTCGCTCAAGGACGCGAGCAACGAGCCGATGTTCCTGCGGCAGGGCGCCTACCTCTACGTGATCATCGTCTCCGACGAGGACGATTCCTCCTTCGGTGAGATCCGCTATTTCCATCGGAAGTTCGAAGGCCTCAAGGGGATCGGCAACGAGAACACGGTCGCCATCTCGGCGATCGCCGGCCCCGTCCCCGACGGCTGCGGCGACGACGCCGAGCCCGGCCTGCGCTACAGGGCCATCGCCGATCTCACCGGCGGTGTGCACGGCTCGATCTGCACCGACGACTGGGGCGCCACCCTCGAGGATCTGGCGGTCACCGGCATCGGTCTGCGCAAGCGCTTCCAGCTCTCCACGCCGCCCCGCGATCGCGACGATCCGGACGGCATCGGCGCCGAGGATTTCCTCTCCGTCCAGGTCCACTACCCGTGTGACTACGAAGAGGGCTCGCCGCACCTCTCCGCCGAGGTCTGCTCCGAAGTGACGCGCAGCTGCGACGGTGGCCAGGGACGGGTGACTTGTAGCCCCTGGTTCGCCGACCGCAACGGCATGAGCTTCGACAGCCGCGAAAATTCACTCGTCTTCGAAGGCGACGCCGTGCCCGGGCCCGGTAGTACCATCGAGGCCAAGTATTTCCCGAGGGATCCGTGAGACGCGAAGTCCTGCGGCTCGCAGCCGCCTGCCTCACCCTGCTCGTCCTCGCCGCCTGCGGCGACGACAAGGTCACCAACGTCGGTCCGGCGATCGACGTGGTCGCCACCCACGTCACCGAGGACGGCCGGAAGCTCCTCGACTACGGCCCCGTTCCCGTCCTCGACAAGGTCGTCCTCGAGCTGCTCGTGCGGAACGGGGGCCTTGCGCCCCTCACCGTGCGGACGGCAGTGATCGAGGGCTCCGACGACGCCTTCCGCGTGAAGGTGCCGCTCGGCCCCGACGGCCTGCGGATCGAGTCGGGCAACGAGGAAGTGGTCGAGGTCGAGTTCCAGCCCCCTGCACAGGCGGAATTCGACGGGACGCTCACCCTCGAGCACGACGACCAGCGCGAGCAGCCGGTGGTGGTGGTGCTGAAGGGCAGCGGCTCGACCGTGGGCCGGGTCGAGATCGATCCGCGCTCCCTCGACTTCGGACGCGTCGGTGAGCGCACCCAGGAAGTGCGCACGGTGACCATCCGCTCCGTGGGCACCGGCCCGCTCATCGTCGAGAGCATCGTGCTCGCCGGCGCGCCGGAGTTCTCGCTTCTCGGCTCCGCCAGCACCCCGGCACGCCTGCCGCCTCCGGAGGACGGGATGCCCGGTGGCGCGGTGGATCTGCTCGTCGCCTGCTCGCCGACCGAGGCGAGCCCGGACGAGCCCCTCGAGGGCACCCTCACCATCGGCACCACCGATCCCGAGAACCGGGAGATCGTGGTGACCCTCGGCGCCACGGTGAACCGCGCCCCCGTCGCCGTCATCGGCGACGTGAGCGGCGTCCCCGCCCCCGGCGATCCGGTGGCGCTGGACGGCAGCGAGTCCCACGACGTGGACGGCGACGATCCGGTGGAATACCTCTGGCGGATCCACCGCAAGCCCCTCGGCTCCGAGGCGCGGATCGACGATCCTGCAGCAGCGACGCCGAACCTGCTCACCGACCTCCCGGGCACCTACGTGGTGGGCCTCGACGTCGCCGACAGCACCGGCCTCTCCTGCCTCCACCCGGACGACAACCCCGCGGTGCCGTGCGAGACGATCACCATCGAGGTGAAGCCGGCGGACGACCTCTACTTCGAGCTCGTCTGGGATCACCCGGACACCGATCTCGACATCCACCTGCTGGACGACGGCGCACCGCTCTACTCGGCGAAAGATTGCTACTACGGCAACGTCGCGCCGGACTTCGGCACCTTCGGCGACACCACCGACGACCCGCGGCTCACCCGCGACGATCTCCGCGGCTTCGGCCCGGAGCGAATCGTCTTCTCGAAGCCGTCGGATGGCGGGAAGTTCGACGTGGCGGTGGTCTTCGCCAAGACCAACGGCGCCCTCGAGCCCGCCACCACCGCCATTCTCCGCGTCTACGTCTACGGCGTCCTGGAGGCGGAGATGTCGACCGTCCTCGAGACCCGCGATCAGCGCTGGGACGTCCTCTCGATCGAGTGGCCGTCCGCGGTGATCACCCCCATCGACACCGTGCAGGAGCCGTAGTCTTGAGCCGTCTCTCCGTATTGCTCGGTCTGATTTTCGCCCTCGTCGGCGTGCTCCCCGTCGCCTGTGGCGACGATGGCGGCGACAGCAACTCCGGCGGCAGCGGCGGCGGCGGCGGCGGGTGCACCGAAACCGCCGACTGTTCCGACGGCCAGGTCTGCAGCCCGCTGGGCACCTGCGTGCAGTGCGCCACCGACGGCGATTGCGGCAGGGCGCAGCGCTGCGACGCGGCCTCCTACTCCTGCCTCTTCCGCGACGGATGGGGTGACGAGTGCGAGGCCCACGAGACCTGCCCCCTCGGCATGTTCTGCACGCAGGGGCTCTGTGTCCCCGGCGAGGTGGCGGTCCGCTGCGGCGCCCTCGGGCAGTGCCCCGAAGGCCAGCGCTGCAACCGCGCCTTGAACGTATGCGAGGAGGACCTCGGCTGCTTCGACAACGCGGACTGCCTCGAGGAGGAGGTCTGCAACCCGGGCACCGGCAGCTGCGAGCAGCGCTGCACGCCGGAGACGGAGATCGACGTCTGCCAGGCCCGCGAGGAATGCATCGAAGGCCGCTGCGTCGAGTGCACCGAGGACGTCGACTGCGGCCCCGGCCTCGTCTGCAACATCGCCGCTGGCCGCTGCGCCGGCGCCAACACCTGCTTCAGCGATCGCGACTGCGAGGCGGGCACCATCTGCAACCGCGCGACCTCCACCTGCACGGAGCCGCCGCCGCCCTGCGACGCCAACGACGATTGCCTCGAGGACGAGCGCTGCGACCTGCAGCTGGGCCGCTGCGTGCTGGCTGCCTGCCAGCCCGACCTCGACGAGCCCAACGACGATCAGGCGAACGCCACGCCGATCAGCGCGGGACACCGCGAGAACCTGACGGTCTGCGGCGCCGAGGAAGACTGGTACCGCTTCACCCTGCAGCGGGGCGACCGCATCAACGTCAACATCGACGCCGATCCGCTCGCCTCGGGTGGCCTCGACGTGCAGCTCCGCGACGCCGCAGGCCGCGAGCTCGACCGCAATCCCTTCCTGGTCGACGCCACGGTCTCGGCGGACGGCGACTATTTCCTCCGGGTTCGCACGCAGGACAAGCAGACCCGCTACGCGCTCCACTCGATCGTGGTCCGTGGCGTGCCCTGCGACGACGACTCCTTCGAGGAGAACGACGATTCGACGCAGGCCAGCCCGCTGACCACGGGGACGCGGAGCAACCTGCAGGCATGTCCGGGCGATCCGGACTGGTACGTGGTGGAGGTGCCGAGCGGCAGCGGCCTCTCGGTTCGCCTCACCCACGATCCGCTCAAGGGCGACCTCGACCTCATTTTGTTCGGCAGCGATGGAACCACGCAGCTCGCCTCGTCCCGCACCACCGATCAGGTGGAGCAGGTCGCGGTGGCAGGGGTCTCTGGCGGCAGGGCCTACGTGTTGGTCATTCCCAGCAACGACCGCACGCAGAACGCCTACGATCTCTCGATCACGGCGCAGTAGGAGTCATTGGTATGCGCAGGCTCGTTCGGAAGACGCGTGGATTCGCGCTGCTCGGCGCGGTCATTCCCTGGCTGGTTGTTGCCGGCGCCACCGTGGCGGTGGGCTGTGGCGGCGAGACGCCGCCGCCCACCGGGGGCACCGGCGGCAACAAGCCGCCGGTGGTGAAGCCGGGTACCGGCGGCTCCGGTGGTGACGGTGGCACCGGTGGTGTCGGCGGTGCAGGTGGCGCTGGCGGCAGCGGCGGTACGCCCCTGGCCGACCTCCGGGTCGACAACGCCCGCCCGCCCCGCGGCACGATGCTGGGCGGCGAGACGATCATCGTCAGCGGCGCGGGCTTCGTCCTCTCCGTCGACGACGGCGTCAGGCCCGACGAGGTGACCGAGGTCTACGTGGGCGAGAACCGCGCCGTCGGGGCGCGGGTCATCGACGACGACACCATCCTCGTCACCACGCCGCCGGGCCTCGAAGGCGACGCGGACATCCGCGTGGTCAACACCAGCGGCGAGTCGACCTGCACCGCCTGCTTCCGTTACCAGGCGCCGGTGGACCTCGACGGTGTCGAGCCGCCCACCGGCTCGATCGACGGCGGCACCCTGATCACCGTCCGGGGCGAGAACCTCCGCCCCTCGATGATCGTGCTCATCGGCAACCGGGCTGCCATCGACGTGCAGCAGCAGGCCGACGGCTCGCTCACCGGCATCCTTCCGCCCGGTGACGTCGCCGGCGCCGTCGACGTGCGCGTCTTCGACGAAGACGGCCAGGCCTCGCTGCGCAAGGCCTTCAGCTACGAGGCCCCGCTCGAGATCACCCTCGTCGATCCGCCCGGCGGCCCCGTCGCCGGCGGCAACGTGATCCACGTGGAGGGTGCAGGCTTCGCGGGCGATGCCGAGGTCTTCGTCGGCGGCGCACTCGCCACCTCGACCCTCCAGGACGACGGCAGCCTCCGGGTGACCGTGCCGGCCGGCGCCGCCGCCGGTCTGGTCGAGCTCGAGGTGCGCACCGCGGCGGGCAGCACCACCAGCGCCTACGCCTACTACGATCCCGCCGAGACGACGGTGCAGCTCTACGCGGTCTCGCTCCCCACCGGCAGCCTCGCCGGCGGCGAGCAGGTGACCCTTGTCGGCAGCAACCTCGACGGCGGCAACCTCACCGTCCGCTTCGACGGCGTGCTCGCCGCAGATGCGACCGCCCTCTCGTCGAATTTCGTCACCGCCACCGTGCCCGCCGCCGCAGCGCCGGGGTTGGTGGACGTGGAAGTTCGCGTCACCGCCGGCGGCGACACCCTCGCCGGCGGCTACCGCTACGTCGACACCATCTCCGTCGCCACCGTGGTTCCGGGCAGCGGCCCCGAGGCAGGCGGCACCTCGATCGACATCACCGGCGCCGGCTTCCCCGTCGGCGCCCGGGTCTTCGTCGGCGCCCTCGAGGCGACGAACGTCGAGCGGCTCTCCTCCACCCACCTCCGCGCGGTGACGCCGATGGGCAGCGACGGCCCGGTGCCGGTGCGCGTGGTCGATCCCGCCGACGCGACCAACGTCGGCCGCCTCGCCGCAGCCTTCGTCTACGAGGGTGATTTCGAGGTGATGCGCTCCGAGCCCTCCGCCGGCGCGCGCGCCGGTGGCACCCGGGTCACGGTCCGCGGCAAGGGCTTCCGCCCCGGCCTCGGCGGCAGCTTCGGCGCCGCCGCAGCCACCGAGGTGCAGGTGATCGACTCCCACACCGCGGCGCTCGTCGCGCCCCGCGGCAACGTGGGCACCGTCGACCTCACCGTCGACTCTGGCGCCGGCGACCAGGTCACGCTGGTCGGCGCCTTCACCTACTTCGATCCCACCAACGCCACGGGCGGCGCCTCCGGCGGTCCCCTCAACGGCACCCTGAACGTCACCGTCCTCGACGGGGGGCACCCGCGAAACCGCTCCCGACTCGGCGTGCCGCTTCCGAACGCCTTCGTGATCCTCGGCACCGACGACTCCACGCACCTGCAGGGCCTCACCGACGACCGCGGGCAGATCACCTTCTCCGACCCCACGCTGGTCAAGGCGCAGATCGTCTCGGTCGCCCTCGATGCCTACGAGAGCGCCACGGTCGTGAACCAGAACTCCGAGAACCTCACCGTCTATCTGACCGCAAATTTTGAACCGGTCGAGTGTGACAACGGCCTCGACGACGACGGCGACGGCCTCATCGACTGGGACGGCGACGGCGACCCGACCAAGGCCGATCTCGACGGCTGCCAGTGCGGCCCCAGCAACTCGCCGATGCCGGACCTCTGCATGTGCCCGATGCAGCCCCAGGAGGCAGGGACCTGCTGCGACGGCGAGGACAACGACGGCGACGGCCTCATCGACGCCGAGGATCCAGACTGCCAGTGCTCGGGCGGCTCCTCCGAGGGCCCCCTCGCCCAGTGCTCGAACTGCATCGACGACGACGGCGACGGCGGAATCGACTTCTTCAACATGAACGGCCCGTCCGACAGCGGCTGCGCTAGCGGGGGCGACAACGACGAGCGCGGCGTGATCGTCGCCGGCAAGGTCTGGGGCTTCAAGCTCCCCGGCGGCAGGCAGCTGGCGGGCAACGAGCAGGAGGCCGCCTTCGTCCGGATCTCGGTGCCCACCGTCTACGACGCCCCGCCCTTCCGCAGTCCGCAGGGCGGCATCCTGATCACCAAGGAGGGCGGCGCCTTCGCCTACGAGTTCGCCTCGACCCGCTACATGGCGATCTACGCCGTCTACGGCATCCTCAACGTCGACACGAACGAGTTCGAGCCGCTGCTCATGGGCGTGCGCCGCAACGTGAGCCCGACCCCGGGCCGCGACATCACCGACGCGGACATCGTCCTCGACATGCACCTCTCGCTCGACGTGCCGGTGACCATCGACAACCCGCCCTCCTGGTTCGGCACCCAGGGCTCGTCGCAGGTCTTCGCCTACATGAACCTCGGCCTCGAGGGGATCATCCCCGTGGGCCAGGCGAGCACCGGCGCGACGCCGGGCTCCACCATGCTCGAGAACCTGCCGGCGCTCTCGGGCGAGAGCTTCATCTTCCAGCTCTGGGGCGGCGTCGCCGCGAGCCAGCAGCTGCCGCTCACCGCCACCTTCCGGCGGCAGGACGGCGACATCTCCACCGGCATCACCATGGGGCCGCTCATGGGCCTCACCCGCCTCGTCCAGCCGACCGTGCGCTTCAACGGCGTGATCGAGTGGACGGCCGAGGCGGGCCCCACCCCCGAGGTGGCGGTGGTGAGCATCGACGAGCCGACCATGGCCGGACCGATCCCGCAGTGGAACATGGTGCTGCCGGGTAGCGAGCGGCGCGTCTCGGTGCCGCCTGCGGTGCTGCAGCGGCTCCGCGACAAATACCCGCCCGGCACCGCGCTCCAGCTCACCATCATCACCGGCAGGGAGCCGCGTTTCAGCTTCGACCAGTGGAACTACAGCAACCTCAGCCTCGACGCCTTCTCCAGCTTCACCTACGACGTGCAGCTGCTGCCCCTGTGAGGAAGCCCGTGCGCCATCTCTCTCTCATCGGTATCGCCGCCGCCCTGGGCGCGATCCTCGTCTCCGGCGCCTCGTGTTCGGAGGAGACGAAGTTCCGGGCGCTCTGCTCGTCGGACCAGCAGTGCGTCGATCAGCACGACGGGAATCCGAACTGGCGCTGCGAAGTCGACCTCGGCGACTGCGTCTGCACCGGCGACGCGGCCTGCGTCGGCGAGGCGGAACATTGCGAGCTCTACCCTGGGGGTGACGGCCGTTGCCACCCGGACAAGGCCTGCGAGTGGAACCAGGACTGCGAGGGCCGCGCCTTCTGCGACGTCCAGCAGCGCATCTGCCGGACCACCGGCTGCAACAACGATCTGCAGTGCGACCTCGGCGAGGTCTGCGACCCGATCAACCTCACCTGCGTTCCCGGTTGCAGGAGCCACGGCGACTGCAACCTGAACGACGTCTGCATGTGCGAGGACGACCAGGGGAACCCGATCCCCTGCCCCACCTGCGACGAGGAGGACCGGAGCCTCTGCGACGTGGGCAGCTGCACCTCGGACACCTGCGCCGACGACTCGTTCTGCCGCTACGGCGACTTCTGCGTGGAGCCCGAAGATCCCACCCAGCTCGCCGCCTGCGAATCGGGGATCACCGAGACGCGGCCCTACTGCCGCAACTGCACGGCGAGCCCCGGTGAGTCGAAGCGCTGCGGCAGCGCAGGCCCGAACTTCTGCCTCGTCGACGCCACCGACCCCGCCGGCCAGGCGAGCTACTGCGGCGTCGATTGCTCGGAGGGCCAGGCCTGCCCCAACGGACTCGCCTGCCGCGACGTGCTCATCCTCACCGAGGACACCTGCACCAGCGACAACAGCTGCAGCGCCGCGGTCAACGCCCCGAGCTGCAGCGAGGATGCGGACTGCCCCGCAGGCGCCCGCTGCGCCAACGGCAAGTGCGCGGGCCGCTGCGCCGTCGGCGAGGGTGGCCAGCGCGGCTTCTGCTCCTGCGTGCAGGACTCGGATTGCCCGCAGCAGGTCTGCGAGTCGGATGGCTACTGCGAGATCACCCGGGAGCGCTGCGCCTCGGACGAGCAGTGCCGCGGCCAGATCTTCTGCGTGAACAACGGCAACGTGGGCTACTGCAAGATCGGCCGCAACTGCGCGCCGGAGGAAGGCGTCGCCTGCTCCGACGTGCGCTGCGACCAGGATCCGAGCGGCTGCGGCCAGTAGGCCGGAGGCATCTCGCGTAGCGCGAAGGCCCGGTGCCCCGAAGGCGCCGGGCCTTCGTCGTTCCTGCCGCATTCCTGCTCCTTTTCTGCGGCTGCAGGTGAAACGACGGTTGAGCGGGCCGGGGGGCGCCGTTAGGTTGCCCAGCGATGTCCACGCCCTTTCATCCCGCCCGCATCGTGGCGAGCTGGCCCGAGGCGCCGCTCCTCCGGGGCCTGCGCCTGCAGGTCGCGCCGGGGGTAGCGGCGAGCTACCGGCATGCCGGGCAATTCCTCAAGGTGCGCCGCCCCGGGGAGACGGACGGCGCCTTCTTCGCCATCGCCAGCGGGCCCGGCGGCGACACCGTCGAGCTGCTGGTGAAGCAGGGCGAGGGGCTTCCCGACGAGCTGGTCGCGCTGCCGGTCGGGGCGGAGGTCGAGACCACCCTGGCGATGGGGAGCGGCTTTCCCCTCGAGGAGAACCGGGGGCGGGACGTGCTCCTCTTCGCCACCGGCTCCGGCATCGCGCCGATCCGGGCAGCGCTCCAGGAGATCCTCGGCGAGCGGGATCGGTGGGGCGCGGTGGAGCTCTTCTTCGGCGTGCGCACGCCGGAGGATTTCCCCTACGGCGCCGAGCTCGATGGGCTCGCCGCGCAGGGCGTGAAGGTCCACCGGGTGATCTCGCAGCAGGGGCCGCAGGCGGGGCACGCCCGCTACGTGCAGGAGCGCTTCCGCGCGGAGCTGCCGCGGGTGGAGAACGCGGTGGCCTTCCTCTGCGGGCTGCAGGGGATGATCGACGGGGTGACCGAGGCGCTCTGCCGCTGCGGGCTACCGGCGGAGCGGATCCACCTCAACGTCTGAAGCGGTGTGGTGCGGGGCCCGCGCGCATGTGCCGCGCGAGGTGAACCGCCTGCGCGCCTCCCGCGTACCTGCGCGCGATGCCGCTTGCTCGCGGCGCGAGGGGGAGACGATGAAGCGGATTGCGGCAGCTCTTCTGGCCGTGTCGTCGCTGGGCGGATGTGCCGCCGCGCAGGTGCCGGCGCCGGATGCGTTCGAGCAGCCGGTGCTCACGGTGCGGGCGGACGGCTTCGCCAACTTGATCTACCAGCTCGATTGCCTGGCGTTGCCGGAGGTCCATTGCAGCCGGGAGGCGCTGCGTGCGCTCTGGGCGAACGGCTGGAGCGAGGCAGACGAGGGGATCCTGCAGCGCTGGGCGGCAGTGGTCCGGTCGGCGGCGATCGACGCGCCGGCCGAGGACGAAGGTGGCCTCCATCCGCTGCCCCACGCGACGCCGGACGCCGCAGAGCAGCTCCGCGTCGCCGGCAGCCTCGCGTCCGACGCTGCGGCGTGGAAGCGGCGGGCGGCGGCGCTGCTCGAGCCGGCGCAGGTGGAGGCGGGGCTCGGGGTGCTGGCGCACTTCCACCCGCGCTTCGCTGCGTGGTGGCAGGCCCACGGTGCCGCAGCGGCGCGCGACGCGGCGGCGGCCCTCGAGACGGCGCTCGACGATCCGGCGCTGGCGCGTTGGGTGGACGAGCTGCGCCGCTTCTATGGTGCCGGCGCTGCGGAGGGCTTCACCCTGCACCTCGCCGTGATCCCGGCGGAGGCCCAGGGGCCCAGCTACGCCACGCAGCTCGGCGACCACGCGCTCCTCGAGATGCGCCCCGGCGACAGGCCCGCCTCACGGCTCGAGGTGGCGATCCACGAGCTCTGCCACCGCTTCCTCGCCCATGCGCCGCCAGCCGCCCGGCGCGAGGCGCTCGCCTCCTTCGTGTCGGTCGGTGATCAGCGCGCGATGGCCGCCTGGGCGCTCCTCGACGAGGCGGTGGCCACGGCTGCGGGCAATGGCCTCGGCGCGGCGCTGCTCTACGACGAGGCCACGCGGGAGCGTCGGCTGGCCGCCCCGCTCTACGGCGACCCGGCGATCGACGGCGCGGCCCGGGCGATCCTCACCCTGGTGCGCGAGCAGATCGCAGCTGGCGGCACGGTGCACGACGGGGCCTTCCTCGAACGCTATCGGGCTGCGGTGGAGGCCGCCCTCGGCGCGCAGCTCGACACGCCGGCGCTGCAGCTGCGGCAGGTCGCCCTCGTCCGCGACCCCGCGCTGCGGCCCCACGCCCTGCGCCTCTTCGGCCTGCTCCGCGCCAGCAACGGCTGGGAGGCGACGCTGGACGAGGCGCCGGCCCTGCTCGGCCGCTGGCGCCAGCTGCCGGCGGTGGTGCTCTTCGATCCGGCGGAAGGGGACGCAATGGAGCGGGTCCGGGCCCTCGTGGACGACCCCACCCTCACCCTCGCCCCCCGCACGATCACCCTGCGCCACACCGCCGGCGGCAGGCCGATCCACCTCCTCGCCACGGCGCCAGACGGCGCCGCGGCGCTGGTCGACCGCTTCGTCGCCTGCGCCGCCGCGACCGCCCCGTGCGCTCCGCCACGCTGACCGCCCATCACACCGAGTGAGAACGGGCCGTTCCCGCACCACCCAGCCGGCCAGGCGGGTGCACGCCTGCGGCGGCGGCCCTGTGGGCAGGCCGGAAGATTGGTTGACCCGGCGTGGAAGAGCCGGTTATTTCTACGTGTTTTTCGTGGTCAAGGCCGAGTCCCCCGGGTCTTTCCGGGGCACGCCTCGGCTCGATGCAGCCAGTGAGGACCGATGTCCAGCGACACGCCGACCACCCCGCCGCCGCGCGCGCCCTCTGCGAACACCCTGCCGATCAACATCGAAGACGAGATGCGCAAGTCGTATCTCGACTACTCGATGTCGGTGATCATCGGCCGCGCGCTCCCCGACGTGCGCGACGGCCTGAAGCCCGTGCACCGGCGCATCCTCTACGCGATGTTCGACGAGGGGCTGCTCCACAACCGGAAGTTCTCGAAGTGCGCCGGCGTGGTGGGCGAGGTGCTCAAGAAGTATCACCCGCACGGCGACGCGTCGGTCTACGACGCGCTGGTGCGCCTCGCGCAGGAGTGGAACCTCCGCTACCTGCTCGTCGACGGGCAGGGCAACTTCGGCTCGATCGACGGCGACTCCGCGGCGGCCTACCGTTACACCGAGGCGCGGCTCACCAAGCTCGCCGAGATGCTGCTCGCCGACATCGAGAAGGACACGGTCGACCACGGTCCGAACTTCGACGATTCGACCACCGAGCCGCTGGTGATGCCCACCCGCTTCCCCAACCTGCTGGTCAACGGCTCGGCGGGCATCGCGGTGGGCATGGCGACCAACGTCCCGCCCCACAACATGGGCGAGGTCCTCGACGCGTCGCTGCACCTCATCGACAACCCGAAGTGCACCATCCAGGACCTGATGGAGTACGTGCCGGGTCCGGACTTCCCCACCGGCGGCATCATCAACGGCCGCGGCGGGATCCTCGAGGCCTACCTCTCCGGCCGCGGCTCGATCCGCCTCCGGGCGGTCTACGAGATCGAGGAGTACGACAAGGGCAACCGCGAGCGGATCATCGTCCGCGAGCTGCCCTACCAGGTGAACAAGGCGCGCCTGATCGAGCGCATCGCCGAGCTGGTCAAGGACAAGAAGATCGAGGGGATCTCCGACATCCGCGACGAGTCGGATCGCGAAGAGAAGGTCCGCATCGTCGTCGAGGTGAAGCGCGACGCCATGGCCCAGGTCGTGGTGAACAACCTCTTCCAGCAGACGTCGCTCGAGACCACCTTCGGCGTCACCATGCTCGCCATCGACGGCGGCGTGCCCAAGGTCCTCACCCTCAAGGAGATGCTGGAGCGCTTCATCGCGCACCGGCGCGACGTCGTCACCAGGCGCACCCGCTACGATCTGCGCAAGGCCGAGGATCGCCAGCACATCGTCGAGGGCCTCGTCGTCGCGCAGGACCTCATCGATCTCGTGGTGGCGCTGATCCGCGCCTCGAAGGATCCCGAGGAAGCCCGCTGGGGCCTCGAGAACATCCTCTCGGACGAGCTCTACAAGCACGAGCGCTTCACCCACCTGCCCCGGCTCGATCCGAAGATCGCCGAGGCGGGCCTCGCCCGCGTGGTCGAGCGCGTGCAGCGCGACGAGCCGCGCTACGCCGGCCTCTCCCGCCAGTACATGGGCGCGGGCTTCTCCGAGCTGCAGGCCAAGGCGATTCTCGACATGCGCCTCGCCCGCCTCACCAACATGGAGCGGGAGGAGCTGGTCAACGAGCTGGTCGGGCTGATCCGCAGCATCGTCTGGTACAAGGAGATCCTCTCGAACGAGGCGACGCTCCTCGGCGTGATCAAGGGCGAGCTCAAGGAGATCCGCGACCTCTTCGCCGATCCCCGCCGCACCGAGATCCACGGCGAGGCCGGCGTCATCACCCGCGAGGACCTCATCGCCGAGGAGGACATGGTCGTGACCATGAGCCACCGCGGCTACGTGAAGCGCAACTCGGTCAGCCTCTACAAGGCGCAGAAGCGCGGTGGCCGCGGCAAGAGCGGCGCTTCCACCCGCGAAGAGGACTTCATCGAGTCGCTCTTCGTGGCGAGCACCCACGCCTACCTGCTGGTCTTCACCACCAAGGGCAAGCTCTACTGGCTCAAGGTCCACGAGATCCCGCAGGCGGGACGCACCGCGCTCGGCAAGCCGATCGTGAACCTGGTGCAGTTCCAGGAGGGCGAGACCCTCGCCAAGGTGCTGCCGGTCCGCCGCTTCGAGGAAGGCAAGTACGTCATCTCGGTGACCCGCAAGGGCATCATCAAGAAGACCGACCTGATGGCCTACTCGAACGTGCGCGCCAACGGGATCATCGCGCTGGGCATCGACGAGGGCGACGAGCTCGTCCAGGTGATGCTCACCGACGGCTCCTCCCACATTCTGATCACCACCGCCAACGGCATGGCGATCCGCTTCGAGGAGAGCGAGGTCCGCGCCATGGGCCGCGCCGCCTACGGCGTGAAGGCCATCTCCCTCGAGGACGACGACGTGGTGGTGGGCGCCGATCTGGTGGCGTCGGGCACCGCGATCCTCACCATCACCGAGAACGGCTTCGGCAAGCGCACCGAGGAGAGCGAGTACCGGACGCAGGGCCGCGGCGGCAAGGGTCTGATCACGATCAAGACCACCGACCGCAACGGCAAGGTGGCGGGCGTCAGCCAGGTGCACGACGACGACGAGGCGATGCTGATCACCAACGCCGGCACGCTCATCCGCATGGCGGTGAACGAGATCAGCATGATCGGCCGCAACACCCAGGGCGTGCGCCTCATCACCGTGGGCAAGGGCGAGAAGGTGGTCTCCGTGGCCCGCCTCGCCGACGTGGGCAAGGCCGAAGAAGAAGTGCTCGGCGAAGACCTCGGCGAGGAGCTCGGCGCAGCAGCACCGGAAGGTGCCGGCGAGGCCGAGGCCGCCGCCGAGGCAGAGACCGAGGGTGGCTCCGAGGGTGGCGGCGAGCCCGAGACCGAGGCCTGATCGGTGGAGCGTTCCCGCATCGGCGTCTTCGCTCTCGCCGCGCTCGCAGCAGGCGGGCTGGCCTGGGGCGTCCACTACAACTCGGTGGGCGCCCGCCTCGAGCGGGCCTCCGAGCTCGTCTTCGAGCGCAAATACGAGGAGGCGGTCGCCGCCTACCGGGCGATCGTGGCGGGCCTCGATCCCGACGAGGATCGGGAGGGCTGGGTCGAGGCCCACGCGCGCCTGGGCGAGATCACCTACCTCGAGCTCTCCGAGCCCCGCCGGGCGGCGGAGATCTACCGCAGGCTGATCGCCACCGCGCCGCAGGCGGAGGAGAGCTGGACCGCCCGCGAGCGCCTCGCCGAAATCGCCAGGGGCGAGCTCGACGACGTGCACGACGCCATCGCGCAGTGGGAGGCGCTCGCCCGCTCCGGCAGGCCGAACGCCGACCGCTTCGCGCTCAAGATCGCGCGGGCCTATTTCTCCCTGGGCGACTACGAGCAGTGCAGGCAGGAGGCGCAGGCGCTGGCGGAGCGATCGCCCGGCGGCCGCTGGACCGCGGACGCGCTCTTCCTCCTCGCCACCGCCTTCCAAATGGAGAACCGCCACGACGAGGCGGTCGCCGCCTTCGAGGTGGTCGAGTCGCGCTACCCGGACACGGCAGTGGCGGCGCGTTCGCGCTACCAGATCGGCCAGTCCAAGGCATCACAGCGCGATTGGGAAGGGGCACAGGCGGCGCTCCTCGCGGCGCTCGAGACCCACCCCGATCCTTGGCGGGTGCAGGCGGATCTCGCCCGGGTGCGCAAGCACCTCGCCGAGCTCCGCAAGATGCGTCCGCTGACCCGCAACGAAGCGCTCGCCCACTGACTTTCGGCGTTGCCCAGGGTGGCGCGGGGATCTATGCCAAGCCCTTCACGGCCACCTCGAGGCCGCAAGGAGCGAAGCATGGACCACAGCCGCAGCGCCGACCTCTTCCAGCGTGCACAGCGCCAGATCCCCGGCGGCGTCAACTCGCCGGTCCGCGCCTTCCGGGGCGTGGGCGGACAGCCGCTCTTCTTCGACCGCGGCGAGGGCGCGTGGCTCGTCGACGTCGACGGCAACCGCTATGTCGATTACGTCGGCTCCTGGGGCCCGCTCCTCTTCGGCCACGCCTGGCAGCCGGTGGTCGATGCGGTCTGCGACGCGGCGAAGAAGGGCACCTCCTTCGGCGCGCCGCACGCCGGCGAGGTCGACTTCGCCCAGCTCATCTGCAGCATGGTCCCCTCGGTGGAGAAGGTCCGCCTCGTCTCCTCCGGCACCGAGGCCACCTCCGCGGCGATCCGCCTCGCCCGCGCCGCCACCGGCCGCGATCGCATCCTCAAATTCGAGGGCTGCTACCACGGTGCCTCCGACTCGCTGCTGGTGAAGGCCGGCTCCGGCGTCGAGACCCTGGGCCTCCCCGACTCGCCGGGTGTGCCGGCGGATCTGGCGAAGCACACCCTCACCCTGCCCTTCAACGACGAGAAGCGGCTGCGGGCGTTCTTCGAGCAGCACGGCGACACCATCGCCTGCGCGATCATCGAGCCGGTGGTCGGCAACATGGGCGTCTTGCTGCCGAAGCCCGGCTTCCACGAGGCGCTGCGCGAGGTGACGCAGGCGCACGGCACCGTGCTCATCTGGGACGAGGTGATGACCGGCTTCCGCCTCTCTCGCTCTGGCGCGCAGGGCCGCTTGGGGATGACGCCGGACCTCTCCACCTTCGGCAAGGTGATCGGCGGCGGCCTGCCGGTGGGTGCCTATGGCGGCAAGAACGAGCTGATGAAGCTGATCGCGCCGGAGGGGCCGGTCTACCAGGCGGGCACGCTCTCGGGAAATCCGCTGGCGGTGGCTGCGGGCATGAAGATGCTCGGTGCCCTCGACGAGGCTGCGTTCGCCAGGCTCGAGACCCAGTGCGAGAAGCTCTACGCCGGCATCGAGGAGGCGCTCCGCGACACCGGCGTGCCGGCGCGGCTCAATCGCATCGGCAGCATGTGGACGCTCTACTTCACGCCGGACGAGGTCTACGACTACGACTCGGCGAAGAAGGCGGACACGGCGAAGTTCGGCCGCTTCTATTGGGAGTGCATCGAGCGCGGCGTCTACCTCTCGCCCTCGCAGTTCGAGTCGTGCTTCGTGTCGCTCGCCCACGGCGACGCGGAGATCGAGCACACGGTGCGCGGGATCCGCGGGGCGCTCGAAGCGGTGCGCTGATCCGCAGGGCCTGGCTCACGAAAACGCCCGGCGCCGCCACGAGCGGCCCGGGCGTTTTTCATGGGCGGGCGCTTTTCAGGGCGCCCAGCGGAGCACGGCGTTGCCGTAGCCCACGGTCCAAATCGACCCACCTGCCGGGGCGATGCCGCCCTGCGCGTCGCCGCCGGCGATCCAGTCGATCGCCCCGCCGGTCCAGCGCTTGAGCATCGGGCCGCTCACCCAGAGCGTTCCGGCGTCGTCGTGAGCGAGGTGGCCGGCGTTGAAGAGATCGTCCTCGCGCAGCGCCCAGCTGCCGTCGTCCCAGGCGAAGAGGCCCCCATCCGCCAGGAGCCATACGTCGCCGCCGGGACCGATGGCGAGATCGCTCGGCTCGCGCCCGGCGCTGCCCCGGGCCTCGAAGACGCTGCCGTTCCAGGCGGCGGCGGCGCCGCCCTCCCCCGCTGCCCATACCGCGCCGTCCCGCACAGCGATCTCGGCGGCGAAGGAGAGCCCGGTCTCCACCGTGGCGAAGCCGTCGTCGCCGCCGCGCAGCACCTGCGACGAGGCGCCGGCGATCCAGACCTCGTCGCCGTCCGCCTCCACGTCGAGGAGCGCCCAGGTGGCGGGCACGCCCGAAACCTCTTCCCAGCCTGCGGCGCCGAAGCGGAGCACCAGCCCCTGCTCGCCCACCGCCCAGGCGGTGCCGTCTGCCACCGCCTCGAGATCGTAGATGGCGCGGTCGGCGCCGGTGGTGAAGCGCTCCACCCCGCCACCGGCGAAGCGGGCGGTGCTGCCGTCGGCGCCGAGGACCCAGACCACCTCGCCAGCGGCGCTGATCCCGGCGGCATCGATGAAGCGCCGCAGCGGCGCGTCGCCGGGGCCTGCGGGGCTCCAGTGGATCAGCTGGCGCAGCGGCTCGACGGTGGAGGTGCTCGCCGCCCAGAGCGTGCCGTGCCCGGTGGCGGCGATGGCGTGGAAGCCGTGCGCCTCGCTGCCGTCGACGGCGGCGAGGGTGGCGCCGTTCCAGTGGAGCAGCCCTGCCTCTCCTGCGACGAAGTCCGAGGCGATCCACACGTCGTCGGGGCCGCTGCCGGTGACGGCCACGAAATCGCCAGTCGTGGGCGAAGCGACGGTGGCCCACGCCGCGCCGTCCCAGCGCGCGATGCCGCCGTCCCGTCCCACCGCCCAGAGATCGTCGGCGGCGCTGCCCCAGATCGCGGCGACCTCGATGGCGGGGCCCTCCGCCACCGTCCAGCTGCTCCCGTCCCAATGCACGAGGCCCTGCGGCCCGGCACCCCAGACGTCGTCCGGCGCTGCGCCCCAGAGCGAGCGGATGGAAAGCCCGTCGGGCACCGGCCAGGTGGTGGCGTCGCTGCCGTCCCAATGGACGAGCACCCGGGTGCCGGCGAGATCCTTCGCGGTGGCGGCGAACCAGGCGTCGTTGGCGGAAGCCGCCCAGCCGCTGCGGAAGTCGGCGGCGCCGTCGATGGGGTGGAGGAGGAAGCCGCCGCAGGTGCTGCGCTCGTAGATCCCCTCCCAACCCGTGGCGAAGAGCGCGCCGTCCGCCGCAGCGACGAAGGCGATGGGAAGCGCCTCCTGCTGGCTCCAGCCCGCGGCGCCGCGGTGGACGAGGGCGGTGGTGCTGGCGAGCCAGAAGCCGTCCTCGGTGGCGGCGATCGCCTCCACCGCGAGGTTCGCCTCGGCGTTCTCGGCGCACCATCCCTGCGCGTCGCAGAGCGTGGGCTGGTGGGCCGGCAGCGCGGGGCAGGTCGGGTCACCACCGGTGCCGCCGGTGCCGCCGCTTCCCCCCGCACCACCGCCGCCACCAGCGCCACCGGATCCCGAAGACGACGCGTCCCCGCCACCACAGGCGGCGAGGACGAGAGCGGCACAGGCGAGCAGCAGCTTCTTCATGTCGTTTCCCCCCATTCGAAACGGGGCGGATCCGAGCATTTCGTCTTGCCGCTCGCAATGTGGGAATTCGGAGCTTTTTCGCTACGGCACCGGCACGGTGAAGGTCGTCACGTGGTCCCAGACCGCGGTGCCGCCGGCGGTCTCGACGAGTTGCAGGCGCAGCTCGTAGCTGCCGGTGGGAAGGCGCAGGCTGAAGGGCAGGATCACGCCCTCGAGCCCCATCGCCTCCACGGCGGGGAAGGGATCGCCGACCAGCGCCATGCCGCTCGCATCGGTGGTCACCGAGTCGGTCCACCACGCGTGGTAGAGGTGATCCGCCGCATCACCGACGAAGAGCTCCTCCCCGTCGATCGGCGTGTTGGCCGTGGCGCCCACCGACGAGAGCGTCACCCGCCACTGCACCGTCTCGGTGGGCGTGGCGGTGGTCGCGTGCCGCGCCTGGATCGCCACGAACGAACGCGCGTCCGCCTGCACCGCATCGAAGTGGAGGAAGTTCGCCAGCGCGGGAAGGTGCGCCACGGTGAGCGTCTCGGTGTCGGTGGCGAGCACCGTGCCGCCCGCCACCTCGAGCAGCTCCACCTGCAGCGTGTAGGTCCCCGGCGTGAGCGCGAAGGAGACCGGGAAGTTGGCGCCGCGGAAGAGCTGCAGCTCCCGTGCGGCGATCCCCGCCGGGCTGCGCACCGCGACGCCGCTCGCGTCGGTGACGAGGGCGTCGGTCCAGTGCGCGTGATCGAAGCCGTCCACCGCGTCGAGGTCGTAGTGGAAGGCGACGCCCTGCACCGGCGCGCCGGCGCCGTCGAGCACGGTATAGCGCCACGAGACCAGCTCGTCGGGATCGACGGTGGGCGCCACCCGCGAGTTGATCACCGCGAGGTTGCGCACGGTGGCCGGGTGCTCGCCGAAGCCCCAGAGGGTGATGCCGGTGAGCACCGGCGCGACCTGCACCTCGGCGGTCCCGCTGCCGACGACGGTGTTGCCGAGGGAGAGGAGCTCGACTGTCGCGTTGATGGTGCCTGCGGCGGGCGGCGTGATCCGCCACTGCACGTGGGCGCCGCCCGCGGCGAGGAGCCCCGCTGCACCCGCCTCGAAGCCCGAGCCGCCGAGGATCACCTCGCCCTGCGCGTCGGAGAAGCTCTCCTCGGTCCAGCTCCGCCACTCGATCGGATCGGCGCCGGTGGCGAGGGCGATGCCGGCGACGGGCGCGCCGGTCGCGTCGGTGAAGCGCACCCGCCAGCGCAGCCTGGCGAAGGGATCGTAGGCGCCGACGATCTGCGCCCGGAAGCCCACGAGGTTGGCGACCCCTGCGCCCATCGCGTCCCACTCGGCGTCGTAGCGAAGGCCGAAGGTCCAGGTCGGCGCGTTGCAGACGAAGCGGGTGGAGGTCACCTCGTTGGCGGAGAGCACGCCGTCGGCGTCGAGATCGAGGCCGGCGACGATCTTGATTCCGCCGAAGCCGCAGTTGGCGCCGGCGGGCTCGTCGACCATGTCGACCAGCGCGGTGGCGCCGTCGGAGCCGTCGCTCCCGTCCTGCCCGTCCTGGCCATCCTCGCCGTCCTGCCCGTCGCTGCCGTTGGTACCGTCGGTGCCATTGCGGCCGTTGCAGATCACCGTGCGATCGGTCTCCTCCTCGGGGTCGAGGACGCCGTCGCGATCGCGATCGACGCCGGCGATGATCCTGGTGCCGCCGGTGGGGCAGGTGCTGCCAGCGGGCTCGGGCTCGGTGCGCACCAGCGCCTCGGCGCCATCCTCGCCGTCGATGCCGTCGGTGCCGTCGGTTCCGGGCCTGCCGTTGGTGCCGTCGGTCCCGTCGCGGCCGGGCCTGCCGTCAGTGCCGTCCGTTCCGTCCTTGCCGTCGTTGCCCGGGGCGCCGTCCTCGATCACGGTCTCGGTGCCGTCGGCGCAGCGCACGGTGCGGGTGCCGTCGCCGTTCTCCTCGACGGTGCAGCCGCCGCCAGCGACAGGGCCGGGGATCTCGGCGCTGGTGCCGTCGGGACAGCGCATCGTCCGCACGCCGTTTTCCTCGGCGACGGTGCAGGCCTCCTGCTCGGCGCCGCAGGCGGAGAGGAGGAACGCGGCCAGGGCCGCGAGGGTGGCGATCGATTTCACGGGAAGCTCCAGAGACTCTCGCGGGCCTCCTCCCCATCGAGGAGGAGACCCGCCTACGGGATCAGCGGCAGGAGAGCGTGCGCTGCTCGCCTTCCTGGGTGCAGGACGACCAGTTGCTGCAATCGTCGATGTACCAGGTGGCGTTCTGGCCACAGGCGGGGACGCTGTTGGCCCAGCCGACACGGGGGTCGCAGCAGCAGAAGCCCGAGCAGCAGGTGCTGCAGCCCGCGGCGACCGCGGTGTTGCTCGATTTGCTCTCGGTGCCGTCGCAGTTGTAGTCGAACGAGCCGCAGGCGTTGGCCGACGTGTACCAGTGGAACGCAGCAGGATGGGCGCGGTTGTCGCGGTCGCAGCAATCGAAGGCGAAGGGCTGCTTGTTCACCGTGCCGTCGCGGTGCTTCGCGCGGGCGTCGTAGTTGTCCGAGGGGCTGGCGGCGCAGAGGCATTTCTTCGCCAGCTGCGTGCCCCAGCCGTCACCGTCCTCGTCGAGGTAGTAGTCGGTGCACTGGCCGTTGTCCTCGCCCTCGTCGATCTGGCCATCGCAATTGTTGTCGAGGCCGTCGCAGATCTCGTTGGTGGGCTGGATGGTCTGGTTGCAGACCAGCGCGCCGTTGGTGCAGCTGTAGACGCCCTTGGCACACTCGCCGAGCTTGCCGGGAACCGTGCAGGCGCCGTTCTCCTCCGGGTAGGTCTCGTCCACGCTGCCGTTGCAGTCGTCGTCGAGGCCGTTGCAGCGCTCAGCCGACGACTGCACGTCGCGATCGCACTGCACGCTGCCGGCGCGGCAGATGGTGGTGCCGGGGGCACAGACGCCGAGCTCGCCGGTGTCGCAATCGAGGCCGCCGCCGGGGTTGCCGTTGTCCACGACGGTGTCGAAGTCGTTGTCGAAGCCGTCGCAGACCTCGAAGGCGTCGCAGCCGAGGAAGCGGCCGAAGTCGTCGGCGTCGTGCGAGCAGGTGACGCCCGCCGGATTCACGTCGTAGCCGGGGCACGAGGGGTACTGGATGATGCAGTCGTTGACGCAGCCGCCCTGGTAGCTGCTGCCGGGGAGCTGCGGGCCGTAGTCGACGTAGGGGATCGCCGCCCACGCCACGTCGCCCGGGCGGACCGCGCTCGCCTGGACGAGGGAGCAGGCGACGTCGGTGTCGGCGGGGTTGACCTCGTCCGGCAAGCGGGCAGGACCCGCTGCACGGCAGTGGTTGAGGCGGTAGCCCCGGGCCTCCGCCTGCGTCGGCGTGATCTGCTGGGGCAGCCCCGCCACCGGCTCGTTCTCGAAGACCAGGCATTTGAACTGGCTGTGGTGGTTCATGCCGCTCCAGCCGGCGGCCGGATCGGAGTGGACCGCGTAGTCGAGGCCCACCGGCGTGGCGATGACGCCGAAGCGCGGATCGCGATCGACGTCGCAGCTCCGCCAATGGGTGCCGTCTTCCGCCGGGTAGGAGAGAGCCACGTGGTCGGGGCGCTCTGCCTCGGAGGTGAAGGCGAGGCGCGACTTCTCCGCGATCTCCCAGGCGCCGTGGAGATCGCCGGGCCCGGGCTCGACGAAGCGGCCGGTGTGGAGCTCGGCGAAATAGCTGAACTCGTTGAAGGGCGTCTGCTCCGGACGCACGGTGGGGGAGCGGGCGTGGCCGTTCCACTCGTTCACGTCCGGCACGCCGTTGTCGTTGTAGTCGGCGCGGGGGTCGTGGCAGAGCTTGGTGAAGCGGTTGAGCTCACGGGCGCCGGGGATCGCGCCGGCAGCGCCGTAGGCGGGGAGCCCCTTCACCTGCCAGCTGATCGAGAGGAGCGTGTCGTCGTCGTTGCGATCGCTCTCGAAGAGCGGCAGCGGCGCAGGCAGCGGCACCGTCTTCCGCTGCCCCGCCTCGTTGACCAGTACCACGCGGTCGATGGTGCGGAGCTGGCAGCGGGCGTTCTCGTGGATCGCCGGGTCGGCGGAGTCGAGGGCGAGGCGCGCGCTCTCGCGGAGCCAGCCGTCGCCGTCCGCGTCGCAGGCGAAGCTGCCCACGTCGCCGGCCGTCGAGTAGAAGTAGCCGGGCTGGGTGCGGCAGATGCACGAGCCCGCGTCGGTCGGCGCGGTCCAGCGGCCGTCTTCGCCTGCGTCGTCGCAAGGCGGGCACGGCTCGCAGCGGCTGCCGCTCCAGATGCCGTCGGCGCCGCAATCCTGCTGGCACCTGGCGTCGGTGTGGTCGCCTGCGGCGACGCAGATCTCGCCGCTGCCGCAGCGCACCTGGCCGCAGGTGCGGACCGCCCGGCAATTTCCGGTGGACGGATCCTCGGTGAAGCCCGGCAGGCAGCCGGTGCAATGGCCGTTGGGCAGCTCCTCGCAGCCGCGGTTCTCGACGGCGCAGCCGAGCTCGGCGCAGGCCACCCGCTCCACGCAGGTGCCCCGCTCCGGATCGAGCGCGGTCTCGCCCTGGCAGTCGCCACAGCGGGCGGGCGACACGGCGCCGTCGCAGCTGCGCGACTCGTCCTCGCAGGCGGCGCTGATGTCGGTGCCGGCGCCTGCCGTGCAGCTCGCGTCGGGGATCGGCGCGCAGCTTCCGCCGATCTCCTCGAAGCCCGCCCTGCAGGCGCCGCAGCTCGCGTCCTGGCCGGCGCTCGCGGGGATGCAGCTCCGGCCCGCTGCCACGCAGCCGAGGTCGGCGCAGGTGCGGACCGGCTGGCAGCTGCCAGCGCGCTCGACGAAGCCCGACCAGCAGCCGCCGCAGCTCGCCTCGGTCTCGGCCGTGTCGACGCAGTTGCGCATCTGCTCGGCGCAGGTGCCGGCGATGCTGCCCGGGACGCCGTCCTCACAGGTGCGCAGGACGCAGCCGTTCTCGCCGATGGCGGCGCCGGGGAGGCAGCCGCCGCACTGCGCGTCGGCGCGGCTTCCGCCCTCGACGCAGCTGCGGGATTCGCTGCCGCAGTCGAGATCGGCGCAAGCCTTCACCGGCCTGCACGCCCCGTCCTCCTCGACGTAGCCGCCGAGGCACAAGGTACAGCTCGCGCCCTGCCCCGCGTCGAAGCACTCCCGGTGCTCGGCGCGGCAGGTGGCGAGGATGCTGCCGGGCACGTCGGCGATGCAGGTCGGCGCCGGGACGACGCAGGCGCCGGTCTCGTCGCGGACTTCGCCCGCCGCACATCCGGGTTCCGGCGCAGGTGCCGGCTCGCTGCTGCAGGCGGCGAGGGAGGCGGCGAGGAGCAGGCCGCCCAGCCACGAATGACGAAGGGTGGCGTTCATCAGATCTCCGTGAAGTCCGTGTAGTAGACGTAGAGGCGGATGTCGGTGAGCGAGGCGAGGTCGACGTCCTCGTTCACCCTCTCGTCCTTCTGGTTGAAGACGAGATCCCAGCCGGTGTTGACGAGGGGCCGGTCGCGGAGCCGCTCGTTGCGGTAGACCTCCGGCGCCAGCGCCCGCACGCCGTTGAAGAAGGGGTTCAGGACCGCCGTGCGCACCGGGAAGGCGTAGTAGTTGGTGCCGCCGCCCACCGCGCTCACCACGCCGGTGCCGCGCTGGGTGACGTAGACGCGGCCGAGGGTGTCGCCCACCGCGTCGCCCACGATCTCCGCCTCCGCGTAGCGAACCTTGTGGTTGCGCGTCAGCGGCGAGAGATCGTCGACCGAAGTCGAGAAGGGCATGAGCAGGTAGCCGCGGGGATCGAAGAGGTTCGGGTCGGCGAGCTTCTCGCGCAGGAGCCTGGTGCGCGCGACCTCGGAGAGGGCGACGCCGTCGTCGCCCTTGCGCGGGATGCGGAGCACGTCGTCCCGGAGCGAGACGATCGCCACGCGGGTGTCGGGGTTGCCGTACTGCTCCTCGAAGGCGATGTAGTCGCTCTCGAGCTCGTCGAGGTAGGACTCGAGGGTCACGTCGCCGGCGGCGACCATGCGCACGATGAAGAGCTTGTCCTTCGGCGCGTACGACTGGCTCGTGTAGTACTCGAAGACCTGCGTGGCGCGGTAGGCCTCGGTGAGCGCGGCGTAGAAGGTGCGGTCGGCGGTGAAGATCGCGTCGTTGCGGTAGATGCGGACGTTCGGATCGTTCCGGGCCGCCTCCACGTTGATCGAGAGCTGCTCGTTCTCGGCCTGCTCCGCCATGGTGGCGGTGGCGTCGTTGCGGAGCTTGGCGATCTGCGAGATGGCCAGCTTGAGCTCGTACTGCATCTTCACCGCTTCGAGCTCGAGCTCCGCCGCCTGCCGGAGGAAGTCGCGGATGGTGTACTCGACGTCGATGCGAGCGGCGTCGCACTCCTCCTGGATCTCGCGCTCGACGATGCCGTTCTCGATCTCGCTGATCCGGTGCTCGAGGCCGACGATGATCGACTTCGAGACCGCCATCAGCACGTTCCCGCCGACGGCGACGCCGGTGTAGACCGACGCAGAGACCGCGGCGGTGGCGCATTCGCCGGTGAGCGGACCGCATTTGGTGAGCTCGGTGAGGTTGCCGAGGAGCTCGAGCACGTTGGTGGTGGTGTCGATCACCAGCTCCAGGGATCGGATGCCGTCCTCGAGACGCAGCCGCTCGGCGTTGGCGTTCATCACGTAGTCCTTGAAGGACCCGATCCGGGCGCACTGCCTGTCGACCTGCTCCTCCGCGTCGGCGATCGAAGCGACGAGGTTGCGCTGCGCGAGCTTCACCCCTTCGAAGTCGAGCCGGACCGCGTCGAGGCTCGCCATCGCGTCGTGGAGGGCGCCGTTGCCCACCAGGCCGCAGGGGTCGGGGAAGAGCCGCGTCGCCTCGCTCAGGTAGGCATAGCGCGGGATCGCCGGGTAGACGGCGCTCTGCCCGTCCTCCTCGACCACGAAAGTGCCGCAGATGTCGGCGAGGGTGTTCTCCGCGTCGTTGCGGATCCGGCCCAGCTCCGCCTGGAAGAGCACGGTGTCGGTCTCGAAGCTGCGGTTGTCCTCGAGGGCCCGCTGCTCCTTCACCGCCGCGACCGAAGCCATCTCCCGGGCGCGGGCGAGGGATTTCTCGAAGGCGTTCACGTCGAGGGCGTCCAGCGCCGGGAAGGGGATGTAGTCCGGCGGGATGCCGTAGAAGGTCATGCTGTCGGAGATGTCCTGGTAGACGCTCCGCATGTCGAGGAGGGCGGCGCGGTAGGTGTACTGCGCCATCTCCACCGAACGCGTGATCTGCGCCATCGAAGCGGCGTCCACGTTCCGGCTCACCTTCCGCATCATCTGCGAGAGGAGGATCGACTCCATGTAGGCCTGGCCGTAGGCGCGCTCGACCACGCGGCGGGCGAGGTCGGGGCGGTTGAAGCCCTGGTAGCGCTTGGCCACCTCGCTCCACACCCGGGCCTTCTGCGAGGAGGCGCGGATCAGCCGGTCGAAATAGGAGGTGGTGGTGGCCTGGGTGATGAAGCCCTGCCCCGGCGGCAGCTCGCCGATCGAGGCCCAGATCTCCGCGGCCTGGCCGTAGAAGCGGTCGAGGGCGAGCTGGTAGTACTGCCCCGCCTGGTAGAGCGAGTACATCTCGAAGCCCGCGCCGCCGGAAAGGTTGAGCCCCTGCGGCTCGAAGAGCGAGCCCTCGAAGTTGGCGAGCTTCTGGCCCGCGAGATCGAAACGCGAGGCGAAGGCCGAGGTGAAGGACTCGTCCCCCATCATGATCAGCAGCTCGGCGTAGAGACGCTCGAAGCCGTCGAGCACGATCGGCGCCGGCAGGCCGAAGACCTGCTGCTCCGCGTAGGAGAAATTCCGGGTGAGGAACGCCTTGAGCACCGAGCGGGCCTCGTCGGTGAGCTCCGGGTAATAGGCGGTGTAGACGTGGGTGGCGCAGTCGACGCGCTCGCGGATCGCCTCGATCGCCGCCGGGTCGTAGCAGTAGGGGATCGAATCGCCCTGGCAGACCTGCGGCGCGAAGCCGACGCTCTGGCCGGTGCGGTTGCGGAAGCGGGTCTTGTAGCGGAAGGCCTCGAAGATCTCGTCGTCGAGGGAACGGAAGACGGCGGCCACCGCATCCTCGCGGTAGAAGGTCTTGCCGCTGCGCAGGTCGAAGCGGTCCGCGTCGCAGTAGACGCTGTCCTCGTCGGTGCAGCGCCACATCGGCTCGAGGCGCAAGCTCGCCCTGCCCTGCTCCTGCCACTGGCGCAGGGTCTGGACGCAGGTCCCCTTGGTCGGGCAGGCCTCGCCGACGACGCAGCCCTCGCGCTCGCAGGGCTCGCCGGCGTTGCAGGTGGCGCCGCCCTGCTGGCAGGCCAGCGCCGCGATCTCGCCGTCGGAGGCGCCGGTCCCCTGGAGGGTGAAGAAGTCCACCTTGCTGCCGCCGGGGCAGGCCACCGGCTCGCTCCGATCGGCGCCGCCGTCGAAGTAGCCGGTGTCGTGGCAGAGGTAGTGGACCTTCTCTGCGCTGGTGGGTCCGATCACCGGCGGCGGCTGGGGGCTCGGCACCACGCCGCGGATCACGCCGATGCCCACCGCGCTGGCGGTGGTGGCGTCGAGGCCGCCGCCGCCCACCGGATCGAGGACGGTGTCCACCAGACCGGCGTCGCAGGCGAGGCCCTGGGGCACCGGCCGCTGCCGGTAGTCCTGCGGATCGAAGCCCTCGTAGTCGTCGGCCCGGAGGAGGGCGCCCGTGCGGTTGAGAATCATGAAGCCGTAGGAGGAGAAGCCCTCCTCGTCGGCGGGATCGAGGAAGGAGGGGAGTCGCTCCCGGAAGATCACGAAGATCGTCTCCTGGTCGATCATCGCGCCGTCCACCAGCTCGAGGCTCCGCTGGCGCGTCGCCCCGTCGGGGATCGGGTTGGAGGCGGCCATGCTCGAGTTGATCGCGTGGAAGGCGGCGCTGTCGCCGAAGGGCAGCAGCTTGTCGCGGCACTCGTAGCGGTAGAGCGTGTTGCTCGAGGGATCGCGGCTGGTGCCCGCCTCGAAGCCCGGCACCAGCCAGGGCACGCGGGTGAGCTCGAAGGTGCCCGGGGCCGCCCCGGCGCAGCGGGTGTCGCGCTCGTCGGTGAGGTACCTGCCGCCCACGAGGATGTCGGCGTCGAAGGCCTCGAGGAAGTTGAGGCAGGCGTCGCCCATCGTGTCGGTGCAGCCGTTCGGATCCGCGGAGAAGGCCACCTCGATCTTCGGATCACCGGCGTAGTGCAGCGTCTCGCTGGAGAGGATCCTGCCGCTCCAGCTGCCCGCGGGGGCGCCGGGCTCCGCCCGCAGGTTCATGGCGATGGGGAAGTCGACCACGCCGGTGGGGATCGGGTTGTCGGGCAGGTAGTCCGAGAAGACGGAGATCCCCTGGTTGTTGTCGTAGAGGTAGCAGCCGACGTTAACGTCGGGCGCCGACTCGCTGGGGCAGCGCGCCTTCACCGAGTCCCACTTCCAGCTCTCGGTCTGCATCGCCTGCAGCGCAGCCAGGAACTCCTTGAGGCTGATCCGCTGCTCGCGGAGCGCGCCCCAGCGGCGGATGAAGGCGTTGCCCACGGCGCGCAGCGCGGCGCGGTCGTCGCGGTTGCGGAGCCAGGCGTCGAGGCCGCCGTCGGGGAAGTTGGCGACGTAGTACATCGTGCCGGCCCACTGGCCCTCGGGGCTGCGGGCGAAGCTCAGGTAGAGCGAGCGCACGCCGGAGGTGGGGTGCTGCACGTCGATGGTGCCGTCCCACCGGTCGAGCGCAGGGTTGTCGCCGCCGGCGAGGCGGATCTCCTTCGTCTCGCCGGGGCCGACCCCGACGGTGAGCTCGCGCACCACCGCGGGCTCGTCGTCACCAGCGGCCATCTCGAGCCAGAAGAGCGGCTCGTCGGTGAAGGACTTCGGTCCGCCCTCGCCGAACTCGCGGTGCTTCGCCTTCCGCACCACGAACTCGACGTATTCGGCGCCGTCGTTGCGGATGTGGAAGGCGCCGGTGGGTGCGTTCGAGGTGAAGGTGACGCTGCTCTCGACCAGCGAGAAGGCGCCGACGTTGGCGGGTGCGGCGTCGCCTGCGGCGGGAGCCACGGGCAGGCAGACGCCGGCCTCGCCGTCCTCGGTGGTGCAGACGCTGCCGGCGGGGCAGGTGTCGTTGGTGGTGGTGCACGGGAGCCTGCACGCGTAGCGGTGGCAGATCCGCCCTTCGCGGCAATCTGCGTCGGCGCTGCAGTCGGAGTAGCAGCGCCCTTCGATGCAACTCTGGAAGTCGGGGCAGTCGACGTCGGTGGAGCAGGCGCCGGCGTCGAGGTTCTGCCGCTGGGTGCCGATGCCGTCGCCGTCGTCGTCACCGGCGGTGCCGGCCTCGCCGCGCGGTACGACGCAGGTGCCGTCGAGGCAGATCGCGTCGTCGATGCATCCCTCGAGGAGGCCGTCCTCGCCGCAGACGATCAGCCTGCCGTCGCGCAGCAGGTCGCCGCGGCAGGGCGTGTAGCACTTCGGGTCCGCCGGCGGGACGAGGGTCTGGCCGAGGTCGGGCTCGCAACGGCCGTTGCTGCAGACGTTGCCCGCCGCGCAGGCCTCGCTCCCGCCGCAGAGGCAGCCGGTGCCGCCGGGCGTGCCGACGTCGCAGACGGCGAGCTCGCAGGTGCCAGCGACGCACGCGAGGAGCTCACCGTCGGGACCGCGCTTGCAGGTGTCGCGGGGGCCGCATTCGCAGCCGAATTCGCCCCGGGAGGCGCAGACCTTCTCCGGGTATTTCGAGATGTCGCCGCAGGCGCCGAGGAGCAGCACGAGCAGCGGAAGATACCGGACGAGGCGTTCCATCGAAGTCTCGTTTCAGAGGTCGTGGCGGAGGGAGAAGCCGAGCTCGTAGCGGACCAGCGACTCGCTCGTTGACGGGATGCGTTCCAGGCGGCCTGCACCGATCTCGCCGCGCCGTTCCTGGCTGGCGAAGGGGAGGATGGCCTGCTGGAGGATCAGGTGGTTGTTGCCACCGAAGGTGAGCAGGCGCTCGGAGGCTTCGAGGCCAGCGAAGAAGGAGCGCTCGAGCCACGGCGCGTCGGTGTCGGGTGCGCCGAAGCGCAGGCCGGCGACGGGGCCCACTGCGAGCCAGGGAAGCAGGTGGACCTCGGCGGCGGCGAAGGCTTCGAGGGCGTTGCGCTGTTCCTCGCGCGCGGCAGCAGCGGCGCCGACGCCGATGCGCGCGCCGAGCCAACCTGCCCGTGCGCCGGCGGCGAGGCGCAGGCCGGGGGAGGCGACGGTGGCGGGGTCGGAGACGCCCAGGCTGCCGTGGAGCGAGAGCTCGGCGAAGGGGACGAGCGTGGGCGCCTGCGGCACCGCCGGCGGGGGTGCCGGGGGAGGCGCGTCCTGCCGCTCGCGGTCGCGCTCGATCACGAGGCGGGCCTCCTCGAGCAGGCGGCGATCTTCCGCGGAGAGCCCCTGCGGCGCTGGGAGGCAGGCGCTCTCCAGGCGAATCTCGACGCCGCGCCAGGAGGGCGTCGCGGGAGGCGGCGCTTCGTGGAGGCGCTCGGCAGCGACGCCGCGGTTGCCGAGCTCCCGGAGCACCAGCGAGGCCCGGCCCCGGGCACGGGCAGCCTGCGCCGCTTCCTCCCCGCCGAAGGCCTTCACCACCGCTGCCGGGAAACGCTGCTCGTCGTGGCGACCCTCGACGTAGAGGCACGCCCGCTCGGCGCCCCGCTGCGCGACGCAGCCGGCGATCTCGTCGAGGAGCGGCGACCAGGCCGCCGGCAGCGCCGCGTCGGTCGAGGTGTCGGAGACGGCTGCGGCGCCGTCGAGCTGCCAGCGGCCGGACGCGCAGAAGGGGCCCTGCGCTGCGACGTCGTTCGATGCGGCGGGCGCCTGCGCCGCAGCTGCAGAGCCGAGACACAACAGGCCGAGCACCGGCAGGACTGCCGGGGGAGGTCCGAAATAGCGTCGCATGCGCGACGTGTAGCCTCACCGCCGAGCGGACGTCAATTTCACCCGCCGCAAACCACCGATTTTCATGGGATTTCATGGGAGTATTCGGAGGCGAACCCTCCCCATCAGCGGTAGGCTGCGGCACCGACTTCATGCCTGTCGGCGCATGGTTGCATGCAGCTGCATCACGGCCGTGCACCGTCACCTCTGCCGGTCGCCGCCTCGCAGCGGGACACGGCGCCGTGTTGCCGCACCTTGCGGCGGTGGCGATGGGCACCAACGTTGCCGCATGGAACCCACGCTTCTTCGTCGCACGGTCTCCGAGTTCCTGGGCACCTTCACGCTCGTCTTTGGCGGCGTCGGCGCCGCGGTGATCACGCCGCCCGGCACCGGAATCGGCATGCTCGGCGTCGCGCTCGCCTTCGGCCTCACCGTGCTCTGCATGGCCTATGCGCTCGGCCACGTCTCCGGCGCCCATTTCAATCCGGCGGTAACGGTGGGCCTCGCCGCAGCAGGCAGGTTCCCCGCGCGCAAGGTGCTGCCCTACGTCGTCGCGCAGGTGGCGGGGGCCATCCTCGCAGCCCTGGTGATCTACGCCCTGGCGACCGGCAAACCGGGCTTCGACCTGCAGGCCAGTGGCCTCGGCGCCAACGGATTCGGCGCCCACTCGCCAGAGGGTTATGGGCTCTGGGCGGCGCTGCTCGCGGAGACGCTGCTCACCTTCCTCTTCGTCGTGGTGGTGCTCGGCGCCACGGACACGCGGGCGCCGGCAGGCTTCGCGCCGCTGGCGATCGGCCTCGCCCTCACCCTCGTCCACCTGGTGGGGATCCCCTTCACCAACACCTCGGTCAATCCCGCGCGGAGCACGGGTCCGGCGCTGATCGTCGGTGGCTGGGCGCTGGGGCAGCTCTGGCTCTTCTGGCTCGCCCCCCTCGTCGGCGGAATCGCCGCGGGCGCGGCCTACGCGGCGCTGGCGCCGGAGCGCAGCGCGGTCCGCACGCCCCGGGGTGCCGGCACGCCGGCGCAGCAGCGGACCTGAGCGACCGAGCGTGTGAAGGAATCGGTCCGGCACGCGCCGGCCCGCTTTCTTCGCTCGCGCTTCGCGCGAAAAACGCTCCTTCTTGCGTTCGCTTCGCCTTCGGCTTCGCTGTCAGCTGCTGCGTGCCCTGCGGGGCATGCGCACCGAGAAGGTCGTCCCGCGCTCGTGATCCGAGCAGACCTCGATCCGGCCGCCATGGGCGTGGACGATCTCCCGGGCGATGTAGAGACCGAGGCCGAGGCCGGACGACGAGGAACCGGGCTCGTCCACGAGGCCGCGCCGGAAGGGATCGAAGAGGTGCGGCAGTAGCTCCGGCGGGATCGGCTCCCCGCCGTTGTGCGTCTCGAAGACCACCTCGTCGGCGGAACTGCGCAGCGAGATGTTCACGCGGCCCGGCCCGTGTTGCACGGCGTTCGCCACCAGGTTGGAGAAGCTCTGCGCCATCCGGCTCGGATCCCAATCGGCGATCTCCTCGGTGGGCGCGTCGACTTCGATGATCGGCGGCGCTTCGCCCGGCTGCAGCTCCTCGATCACCTGGCCGAGCAGCTCACGGACGTTCACCGGCGTGGTCTCGATGGGAATCCCGCCGCCGAGGCGGCCGCGGGTGAAGTCCAGCAACTCGCCCACCATCTGCGTGATCCGGTCGGTGCTCTCGCCGATCCGCCGCAGGAGCTGCAGCGCCAGCGGGCGCTCCTCGTTGCGCTGGAGGAGGGCGGCGCTGACGCCGATGGCGTTCAGGGGATTGCGCAGGTCGTGGCCGAGGACACCGATGAAACGCTCCCGGAGCTCGGCGGTGGCCGCCGCGTCGCTGAGCGCCGCCGCGCTGGCGACGTTGCGCTCCTCCGCCTCGATGAGGAAGGCGATGAGCTGCGCGTGGAGCCGGAAGGTCTCGATGACGTCGGGCGGGTGGACGTGCGGCTCCGGATCGAGCGCGCAGAGGACGCCGAAGGGCATCCCGTCGACGCGGTGGATCGGCACGGCCACGTAGCTCTCGATCCCGTGGACGCGATAGCCCGGATGCTCGGCGAAGGCCTCCTCCCGGCTCGCGTGCTGGACGACGAGCGACGGGCGCGAGAGCAGATCCCGGCAGTAGGTGGTGGCGACGTCCAGGGTGAGTCCGGGCTGCAGTCCCCACCCCGCCTCGTCGAGGACGGCGCAGGCGGTCCAGGAATCCCGGGTGACGCGGGCGACCAGCGCCATCCGCTGGCCGGTGGTGCGGGCGAGGACGCGCAGGACCGTGTGGACCGCGCTGATCCCGTTGACCAATTCGACTTCGTTGTGCGGTGCGGCTGCCAGCCCGTCCGTCCTCTCTCTTACGGGGTAGGCGGCGACCTTAGAAAAGATCCGGGGGCGGGCTCAACTGCCGGTTTGGTTTCGTTCGACAGCGAGCATGTGCCGTTCAGCGCCTGGCGGCGGGGCGTGCAGCGAGCGGCACCCGCGGCGGGCGGAGGTGCGGCGGCATCTGCTCCCGTCGCTGGAAGCTGGAGGGGAGCAGGTTGAAGGGCAGCACCTTGAGCAGCGCCGCGAAGATGAGCATGCCGCCCGGCGCCGAGATGATCGCCAGCGAGGGGACCACCTTGGCGAGATCGATGAGCTGCTCCCGGGCGCGAGCGCGCTCCTCGGGGCTGAGCTTGGCGCCGCGGGCCGCGCGGCCGAGGAGCTGGAAGAGATCGCCGGTCTCCCTCGCCTCGAGGAGGATGCGGTCGAGGTTCTCCTCGATCTCGCGGGCGATCCGGTCGACCAGCTTCTCCGACGTGGAGGCGCCGGCGGCGCGGACCTCGAAGGCGTCGTGCACGTCGGTGGGATCGTAGAAATAGTCGCCCACCTGCGCGGCGATCGCCTGCATCTCGTCCTCGTCGATGCCGAAGCGCAGGCGCAGCTCGCCGAGGAAGCGGCGCTCCACGTCGTCCACCGTGCCGTCGACGATCGCCGCGAGGTAGACCTGCTCGGTGACGAAGCGGCGGATCGTGCGCGAGCGGATCCGCTCGGCGAGGTCCGCAGGCGAGAGCGGCTTCTCCAGCGCGGCGCGGACCTGGCGCTCGTGGCTGCGGGGGAGGCGGAGCTTGCGCAACTCGCGGCGCACCACGCGGCGCTCGCCGTCGGTGAGCGGGTGGTGGGCGAGCGAGAGCGCGAGCAGCGCCTGCATCAGCGCCGCGCGCTCCCGATCCACCGCGGCGTTGAGCCGCTCCGCGTAGACCGGGTCGAAGCGGCCCCTGCCGTACCACTCGATGGCGAGGTGGCCGACGACACGGGCCTCGCCGAAGACGAGGCCGTTGTGCAGGGGCAGGTCGAAGACGGTGTCGCCGGTCACCGGCGGCTGCCGCTCGAGGAGCGCCTCGCCGATCGCCTCCTGGAGGGAATCGATCGAGCGCCGCCGCGTGCCGTACCGGGCGAGCGCCCGCTTGCGGACCTCCTCGGCGAGATCCGGGCGGCCCGCCGCAGCAGCGAGGAGCAGGGTGAGCTCCGCCTCGGTGCGCTGCCGGTCGAAGGGCACGCCGAAGATCCGGGCGATGTCGAGGGCGAGGAAGATCTCGCCGGCGAGGACCGCGAGAAAGAGCGCCTCGGCGCGGTCGAGCCGCTGGCCCTGGGTGACGCGGGCGGGCAGCTTGGGCGAGCCGTAGACGAGGCCGGAGCGGCGGAGCTCCTCCTCCAGGTGCCGGAGCGCGCGGACCCGCGGGGCAGCGGGGGTGGGGCAGTCGCCGCGGATGGCGGCACGCAGGCGCGACAACGCCTCCTCGGGCCGATATCCGGCGAGGATGCGACCGATGAGATCGGTGAGCCAGCCTGCGTGAGCGAGTTCCATCAGGGGTCGGGTGAGCGAGCGGGGGCTGCGCCTGTCTGCTTTAACGCGCGAGGGGCCGCAGCGCCTTCAGCGTTTAGCGGATGGACGAAAAAAAAGCAGGCGGCCGGCGCCCGCCTGCTTCGTCGCCTGCACGGAGCGCCGTTGCCTCAGGGATAGAGCGGCACCTGGCCGAGGCCCGCCGTCTCCGGCAGGCCGAGGACCACGTTGAGCGCCTGCACCGCCTGGCCGCTGGCGCCCTTCACCAGGTTGTCGATGACGGAGGCGACGATGAGCCTGCCCGCCCGGCGATCCACCGCGGCGCCGATGAGGCAGAAATTGCTGCCGCGGACCATGGTGGTGGAGGGGAGCTGGCCCGGGGGCAGCACCCGCACGAAGGGCTCGTTCTCGTAGTGGGCGGCGATCCGCTCCACCAGGCCGGCGGTGTCGAGGTCCCGGGCGGCGTCGGTGGGGTCGGCGTAGATGGTGGCGAGGATGCCTCGGGTCATCGGCACCAGGTGGGGCACGAAGGTGAGGCGCACCGGCGCGCCGGCCACGTGGCGGAGCTCCTGCTCGATCTCCGGGCGGTGGCGGTGGGCGTCGACCTTGTAGGGGCTCATGCCCTCGCCCGCCTCGGCGAAGAGCGAGCCCACCGAGGGGGTCCTGCCCGCGCCGGAGACGCCCGACTTGCAGTCGGCGAGGATGCCGGCCCGCAGGTCGGCGAGGCCGAGGGCCAGGAGCGGCGCTGCGCCGAGGACGGTGGCGGTGACGTAGCAACCAGGCGCCGCCACGAGCCTGGCGTCGCGGAGCTCGTTCCGGTGGAGCTCGGGCATGCCGTAGACCGCGCTCTTCTGCAGCGAAGGTGCGTGGTGCTCGCCGTAGAATGCCCGGAAATCCTCCTCGCTGCGCAGGCGGAAGTCGGCGGAGAGATCCACCACCCGCATCCCGCGCTCGAGGAGCTGCGCCGCGTGCTCCGCGGCGGCGCCGTGGGGCAGGCCGAGGAAGGCGACGTCGGCTGAGGCGGCGAGGGCAGCCGCATCGAAGGCCTGCACCACGAGGGCGCCGTAGCGGGTGGTGGCGAGGTGCGGGTAGACGGCGGCGAGGGGCTTGCCCGCCTCCGAGCGGCCGACCACCGCGGTGAGCTCGAGCCCGGGGTGGCCGGCGATCAGCCGCACCAGCTCCGCGCCCGTGTATCCGGTCACCCCCACCACTGCCACGCGCACCATCGTCTCGCTCCTGCCTGCTCCGGCCGCGGCCGCAGCGAAGGGCGCGCACTCTAGATCCGAGCGGCGCCTCGATCCACTCCGGTTCAGCCGCCTGCGGGCTGGCGCCGATCGTCCACGACCCTGCCGTCGACGAGCTCCACGATCCGGTCGCAGCGGGTGGCGAGGCGCACGTCGTGGGTCACCACCAGCACCGCGGTGCCGCGCTCCCGGTTCATCTCCCGGAAGAGCTCGAAGATCCGATCGGCGCTGGCGGTGTCGAGGTTGCCGGTGGGCTCGTCCGCCAGCAGCAGCGGCGGATTCAGGAGGAGCGCCCGGGCGATCGCCACCCGCTGCTGCTCGCCGCCGGAGAGATCGGTGGCGGGCTTCCCCGCCTTCTCCCGGAGCCCCACCCTGTCGAGGAGCGCCAGGGCCCGCTCCTCGGATGCGGGGTCGAAGCGCCCGCGCTCGATCCACGCGGGCATCATCACGTTCTCCAGCGCGGTGAAGGCCGGGAGCAGGTGGTGGAATTGGAAGACGAAGCCGATGGTGCGGCCCCGGAAGCGCGTGCGCTCCCGCTCCGGCAGCCCGTTGGGATCGCGCCCCTCGAAGAGCACCCTGCCCGCCGAGGGCCTGTCGAGGAGGCCGAGCAGGTTGAGGAGGGTGCTCTTCCCCGATCCGGAGGGCCCGATGATGGCAGCAAACGCGCCTCTATGGACCTCGAGGTCGATTCCGTGGATCACCTCGGCTTCCACCGCGGTGCCCACACCGTAGCTCTTGCGGAGGCCTTCGAGCCGGAGCAGCGCCTCGGACACCGGTCACTCCCCGTGGATCGCCGCGGCGGGATCGAGCCCCGCCGCCCGGCGCGCCGGCGCCACCGCGGAGGCGACGCCGGTCAAGGTGGCGACCAGCGCCGCCCAGGCGACGAGGCCGAAGGTGACGTCGATGACGAAGAGCGGCTCGCCCGCAGGCGTCCGCGCCACCTGCCGGAAGACGAAGGCGAGTCCCGCCCCCAACCCGCAGCCCACGAGGGATCCGAGCAGGCCGAGGATCCCGCCCTGGAGGAGGAAGATCAGCATCACCTCGCCGGTGGAGGCGCCCATCGCCTTGAGGATCCCGATCTGCCGGGATCGCTGCACCACCGAGACCACGAGCACGCTGGCGATGCCGAGGGCCACGGCGATCACCACGAAGAGCCGGATCATCGTGGTCGAGGCGGTCTGGGCCCGCAGCGCGGTGAGGAGCTGGGCGTTGGTCTCCATCCAGCTCCGCGCCTCGAGCCCGGTGGAGGAGGCGATCCGCGCCGCCACCTCGCGGGCCGCGAAGATCTCGTCGATCTTGAGCTCGAGGGAGGTGATCGCCCCGGGCAGGTCGAGGAGCGATTGCGCCTGCCGCAGCGAGACCAGCGCCCAGCGGCGGTTCACGTCCTCGTTGCCGAGGTCGAAGATCCCGGCGACGGTGAGCACCTCGGCCCCGACCTCCGCGGTGGAGAGGCGGAGCTTGTCGCCGACCCGCAGGCCGAGATCGCGCGCCAGCTCGATGCCGATCACCACCTGCCTGCCGTCGACGTCGAAGCGGCCGGCGACGATGTCGTCCTCGAGAGCGACGACCCGGTTGAAGTCCGCGGGCTCCACGCCCCGCAAGGCCACCGCGAAGCTCGCCCTGCCCGCCTGCGCGAAGGCGGCCCCCGCCACCACCGGGCTCACCGCGAGCACCTCGGGCTGCTGCCCGATCGCCGCCGCCAGCTGCTGCCAGGCGTCGATCGACTCGGTGCGCTGCACCGACTTCTCGATCCGGGCGTTCACCGCTGCGCCGCCCTCGTCGCGGAGTTGCCGGGGGAGGTCCTCCGGCGGCCGCACCACCACGTGGGCCTGCGAGCCCAGGGTCCGCTCGACCAGCGAGGATTGGAGGCCGTCGATGAGCGCGGAGATGAAGACGATCACCGCCACGCCCACCGAGACGCCGGCGAGGATCAAGCCGGTCTGGAGGCGACCCTCCCGCAGGAAGCGGAGCGCGACGAAGAGGGGGAAGCGCATCCTTCAGCCCCGCTCGCCTGCAGGAAAAGGAATCGGCACCTGCGCCTCGCCGGCAGGATTCTCCCCGTCGCCGGCACGGGCCGCCGCCGGCTCGTTCCCCTTCGCTCCGGCCCGGACCCGCGCCCCGGCCTCCACGCCTGCCTCGGGAAGGATCACCGCCTCGCCCGGCGCGACGCCTTCGAGCACCTCGACGTAGCTTTCGCCCCGGAGCCCGAGCTGCACCTGCCGGCGCGCCGCGCGCCCCTCGTCGATCACCAGCACCCAGGGCGCAGCGGTGCCGAGGTCGCGCAGCGCTTCCGCCGGGAGCACCAGCGCATCCGCCTTGCGGGCCACGGCGACGTCGGCGGAGACGGTCATCTCCGGCCGCAGGTAGGCGGGCGGTTCCGGCACGGCGAGGCGCACGTCGACGGTGCCCCGGGCGGGATCCACCGCCGGCGCGATCCGCTTCACCACCGCAGGAAATTGCCGATCGGGAAAGGCATCGGCGGAGACCAGCGCCCGCTGCCCTACGGCGAGCCGGGCGAGGTTGCGCTCGTCGGGCTCGATCTCGATCTCGGTGTCGCCGCTGGCGCCGACAAGGAGCAGCACCCGCCCCGGCTGCACCGCGTCGCCGACCTCCACGTCCCGCGCGAGCACCACACCGTTCACCGGGGCCTCGAGCCTGGTGCGGGCGAGCCGGGCCTCGGCGAGCTGCAGCGCCGCCTCCGCGTTCTCCACCGCAGCAGCGGCGAGACGCGCTTCGACGCCGCCGGCGCCGGCGCTCTGCCGGGAGAGCCGCGCCGCATCCGCTTCCGCCTCCGCCACCTCGAGGCGCCGCTGCGCTTCGTCCAGCGACGATTGCGCCAGGGCGCCGACCCGGTGCAGCTCGGCGTAGCGCTGGTATTGCCGGCGGGCCTGCTCCAGCTCCGCCTCGGCGCGGCGCACCCCGGCCCGCGCCTGCGGGAGCTGCACCGAGCGGAGTTGCGCCTGCCGTGCCAGCGCCTGTTCCAGCGCCGCCCGGGCCTGCGCCACCGCGGCCTGCTCCTCCGCGTCGTCGAGGCGAAGGAGGAGCTGCCCGCGCTCCACCGGATCCCCCTCCTCGACGAGGAGCTCCGCCACGTTGCCCGAGGTGAGCGGCCCCACCTCGATCCGTGCCGGCGCCAGCACGCGGCCGGTGACCACGAGGCTCTGCACCAGCTCCCGCCGGCTCGCCTCCACCACCGGCACCACTTCGCCGAGCAGGCGCGCCACGAGAAAGCCGATCGCCACCAGCACGATCAGCCCCAGCGCGATCCATTTTCCCTGCCGGCGCAGCAAGCCACCCTCCGTCGTCCGCTGCGCAGCATGCGCAGCCTTCCGACATCGTTGCGGCTTTGCTCCGCGCGGGCCAGCGACTTATGCGCTGCGGGCCGATCCCTTGCGGCCGCCCTTGCCCTCGTCCTCGGGCTGCGGGACCGCCTGGAGCGCGGGGCCGCGCTTGATGTTGAACTTGTCGAGGACCTTGGTCTCGATCCGCTCGAGGAGCTCGGGGTGCTCGACCAGGTACTGCTTCGAGTTCTCGCGCCCCTGCCCGATCCGCTCACCTTCGTAGGAGAACCAGGCGCCGCTCTTCTCGACGATGTTCTCGTTCACCGCCAGATCGAGGATGTCGCCCTCGCGGCTGATCCCCTGTCCGTAGAGGATGTCGAACTCCACCTCGCGGAAGGGCGGGGCCACCTTGTTCTTCACCACCTTCACGCGGGTGCGGTTGCCGACCACGCTGTCGCCGTTCTTGATCGCGCCGATGCGGCGGATGTCGAGGCGCTGCGAGGCGTAGAACTTGAGCGCGTTGCCGCCGGTGGTGGTCTCGGGGTTGCCGAACATCACGCCGATCTTCATGCGGATCTGGTTGATGAAGACCACGGTGGTGTTGCTCTTGGCGATGGTGCCGGTGAGCTTGCGGAGCGCCTGGCTCATCAGGCGGGCCTGCACGCCCATGTGCGAATCGCCCATCTCACCCTCGAGCTCCGCCCGGGGGACGAGGGCCGCCACCGAGTCGACCACGAGCACGTCGATGGCGCCGGAGCGCACCAGCATCTCGGTGATCTCGAGGGCCTGCTCGCCGCAGTCCGGCTGCGAGATCAGGAGGTCGTCGGTGCGAACGCCGAGTTTACGGGCGTAGCCCACGTCGAGGGCGTGCTCCGCGTCGACGAAGCCACAGACGCCGCCGCGGCGCTGCGCCTCGGCGATGAGGTGGAGGGTGAGGGTCGTCTTGCCCGACGACTCCGGCCCGAAGATCTCGATGATGCGGCCGCGGGGAAAGCCGCCGACGCCGAGGGCGATGTCGAGGGAGAGGGCGCCGGAGGAGATCACCTGGACGTCCTTGATCATCGCCTCCTCGTTCCCGAGGCGCATGATCGAGCCCTTGCCGAACTGCTTCTCGATCGCACCGATGGCCAGGTCGATCGCCTTCTCGCGTTCCGGATTCTGCGACATCGCGTTCCCCTCTGCAGGCCCGTGGGCCATCTAAACACTTGTGTAGTTGCGGTCGAGGCATCAGGTCAACCTCGTCCATGGCCACCGTTCTACCCGAGGGGTCTGACATTGGCATCGGGCCGCGGAAAAAAGGCAGTCACCACCGGGCCTTGTGGTCCTCGGCGACGCCGAAGATCCCGTCGACCTGCTGCCCGTCCACCTGGCCGGTCCACCGCCCCACCGGCTGCCGGTACCAGGAGGCGGCGATGCCGAGGTGCAGGTCCTTGCGCCGCACCGCCTCCACCTCGAGGAGGAGGTCCACCACGCCGTCGTCGGTGGTCACCTGCCATGGAGCCTCCGGCGCCTTCGGATCCCAGGTGAAACGGGCGGCGCCCACCGGGCGGGGCCTGCCCCGGACCCAGATCCCGTTCTCCAGCCCCTGGTTGAAGCCCTCGACGAGGTTGAAGCCGATCGGGTTCCCATCCCGCAGGCGCCCCGCCCCTGCAGCCCAGCGCCAGGACGTCTCCCTGGCGAGGAGGCCGTGGCTGTAGTCGAGGATCCCGCTGGCGCCCTGCCCCAGCTCGAGCCGCCGCTCCCCCAGCACCACCGACCCGCTCCCCCGCAGCGCCGCGTGTTTGCAGGTGACGTTGACCCCGCCGCCCTCCACCGGCGCCACCGCGGTCAGCGCCTCGCCGGCGGCCTCGAGGGCCACCGCGACCTCCACCGCCCCGAGCCTGCCGACCACCTCGGTCCTGCCACCCGCGGTGCGGATGGCGAGGCTGCCGCCGATCCGGGCCTCGAGGCCGTCGCCGGGCACGTCGCCCACGTGGACCGCGGTGGGCAGCGACAGCTTCTCCCCCTCGTGGAGGAGGCCCGTCTCCCGCTCCACCGCCCAGAGGAAGGCGTTCCCGGCGTAACCGAGATCGACGATGGCCCCACCCACCGCCACCGCCTCGTCGGCCACCGCGAAATATTGCCAGCGCTTCTCGCGCAGGAGGCGGGCCAGCCGCCCGAGACCGCTGGTGGTGGGCGCGAACGCGGTCTCCCTGCAGGCGCCGAGGAAGGTGCCGTAGCGGATCGGCGGATCGAAGGGACGTGGCGCTGCGGGATCGAGCGTCTGCAAGTGGAACCCCCTGGCGGCGACTCTACCCCGGCGGGCGAGGGCGGCGCCGTCGAGCCCCGAAACGGGGCTGGTGCTGCTGCACCCCTCGCCCAGCGGGCGCACCTTCGCTGCAGCGGTCCTGCGCGCCAGCAGGCCGGGGAGGAATGACGGATGAAGCGGACGATCGTGGCGATCGCGGCGCTCGGGCTGGTCGCGAGCGCGTGTTCGAGTGGCAAGGAGAGCCAGCGTGAGGACGAGACCGCGGCGCAGGCCGAGGTCGAGCCGGTCGCTCCCAAGATGGGCGTGCTCACCTCGGTGGACGCGCAGCGGCTGATGCTCGACAGCGCCGAGGATCCCGGTGACGACGAGGAACTCTTCGAGCGCACCACCCGCTCGGTGGTGATGCGGGACGGCTCCGAGATCGCCTGGGAGGAGCTCTCCGAGGGTGACGCCGTGCGGGTCACCTGGGACCGTGGCATCTTCGGTCCCGATCGCGTGGCACAGGTGGAGGTCCTCTCCGGCGAGGACGCCGACCAGGTCCGCCAGCAGGTCGAGTCCGGCTCGATCGGCATGGAGGAGGAGAACGGCATCGGCGGGCCGATGGAGCCCCGCGAGATCGAGCCCGAGAGCCCGTCCTCGGAGCCTGGCATGGGCCCGGGCGACAGCGCCCAGCCCGCCGAACCGATGTACTGAAAACGGGCAATGTCCGCGCGCCCCGCATAGGATTCGCTCCCGAACGAGCGAATCCGGAGCGCGAACATGCATACCGCACACTCTTCTTCGACCACCCTGCCCGCCCTCTCGGGCGTCACCCAGCTGCGGGTGCGGCAGAAGCGGGAGCTGGCCGAGGTCTTCACCGGCTGGGAGACCCGCAACCGCTACGAGATCGAGGACGAGACCGGGGCGCCGATCCTCTACGCCGGTGAGA